>NZ_AP022587.1:1242164-1552705 GCF_010731715.1 Mycobacterium stomatepiae | reverse complement strand
GCCTGCCCGTCTTGCGGTCCAGCAGCACGACGTTGGAGACGGGATCGCGGTAGGCATCCCAATACACTCCGCCGCGCACGATCGCGCCGTTGGGCGCGTTGACGAGCACGTTGTCCAGAGCGTCGGGCGCGTCGGTGGCGCGCGGCTTGTAGGCATCGGCGAACGGCGTCACTCCGTCGAAGCTGAACGCGGCGGCCATGATGTACGGGTTGGGCACCTGGATCGCGCGGACCGTCACGTCGGCGCGGTTGGGGGTGCTGCCCGGGAAGCTTTTGATCGGCACGCCGCTGCGGGTGTAGCCGAACCCGGGCGGCGGGTCGCAGAGGGTCACGCTGCTGACGGTGATGTCGGCGATGTAGGTGCCGGTGTCCACCCGCAGCGTGTCGCCGATGTGTCCGATCGGCGCGTCCTGAGCCCACGCGCGCGGCGCGGCAACCCCGGCAGGGCTGGCGGCGGCGATGAGCAGGGTCGACAGGACGATCAGCCAGCGGCGCATCTTCGAATAATTGCACACCGACTCCGCCGAACGGGAGGGGTTGGACCGGCCCGGACAACCCCGGCCAGCCGCCGTGACCAGCGCTCGGCCGGTGCCGGTGACCGTTTGGGCGCCGGCACCCGAAAGAGGGATGCGAGTTTGCCGCGGGTCTGCGACGATCAGTGAGCTATGACACGCCTCCTGATGCTGGTAAGCGCCGTCGCGATGCTCTGCACGGCTGCCCCCGCGTGCGCCGATCCCATGGACGACCAGTTCCTTGCCGCGCTGCAGGCGTCCGGCGTCACCTTCCCCGACCCGGGCCGGGCGATCGCGGCGGGTAAGTGGGTGTGTCAGGCGGTCGGCCAGGGCACGCAGATGGTGGACGTCGTCAAAACCGTCGAAGACCGCAATCCCGGACTCCGCGAAGAGAACGCCGCGAAGTTTGCGGCGATCGCGGCCACCGCCTATTGCCCCGGTGCGCTGCCGCACACCACCGCTACCAACGGCCCCCAATAACGCCGCGCTACTGCTGTTCTGGGGCGTCGGCCACGGGTCGCGCCGCCCGCCCCCGGCCCGGCGCCCGGCCCAGTTCCAGGGGCCCCATTCCCGCCACGGTGCGTGGGGGAGTCGTCGGGTGTCGTCGTTTTCGCCAATGGCCCGCACCCGAGATGCGCCAGTCAGCCGCCCAGCGCCACTCGTAGGTTTGCTCCGTGCTCAGATTCGACGCGATCGCGGCCATCCGCAGGTCGGCGTTCTCGGCGGCCATCCAGGACGCGATCACCCAGACGTTGTCCAGTTCGTCTTCGGAAATCTCGAAGCCCCAGGACATTTCATCGTCCTCGCAGCCCATCGACGGACGTATCTCGGGTTTGGGTGTCGACACCTCGAACGGATTGCCGTCCACTTCGAGATCGAGTCCCACCTCGTAGCGCACGGTCGGCCCGATCATCCGCAGGCTCACCTGCAGGCGAGCCATATTCCTTCGGCGCGGGGTGAGTCGATCGACAACCAGGACGACACCCTTGGCGCCCGACCTTCTGCGTCGTGCCCGCAGCCGATTCCAGGTAAAAATCAATCCGACCACGGCGATGATGCCGACAAAGACATCGAGAACAATCAAGATGGCAGCCACGTCGTCCAAGCCAACACCATCTGAACTCCGCTCGCCCGCCCGACTCGGCGGATGCATCGTCGACACATCTCTGGGATTGTGGAGTGATGAGGCGCCTCCTGACGCTGCTCAGCGTCGCCACCACGATTGCCCTGGCTGTGCCCGCCCACGCCGATCCCAGCCCGAGCCCCAGTCCGGCGCCGGATCCGGCCGCCGACGCCGCCTTCCTCAAGGAGCTCAAGGACGCGGGGCTCACCTTCCAGGACCCGGCCGCCGCGATATCGGCCGGCAAGACGGTGTGTGAGCTCGTCGACGCGGGACATTCGGACCAAGAGATCGTCAACAACCTGCAGCTGCACAATCCCGGATTCGCCGATAATGGTGCGGCGAAGTTCACGGCGATCGCGGCCGGCGCGTATTGCCCCCACTACCTGACCGGCGAGGGCCGGGGCCCCAAGCCCGAGGGCGCGGTCGGCAACTAGGCGGCGGCAATACGCTGGGGGCCATGCCCACCGATCCGGCTCCGCTGACATGGGGCGCCTTGGTTGCGACCGCACATCTGGATCCCATCTCCGCGGCGGTGATCGTGCTGGCCGCGGCCGCGTACGCGTGGTGCTACCGCAACGCCCGCGGCGCCCGGACGGTCGGGGCGGCGCAGGCCGGATGCTTCGGCGTCGGCATCGCGTTCTGGGCCGTGGCCACCGTCAGCGCGGTCGGCAGTTACGCCTACGTGCTGTTCTGGATGCGCGCGCTGCAGGTGTTGCTGCTGCTGTATGTGGTGCCGTTCTTCCTCGCGCAGGGCAAGCCGATCACCGTCCTGGGCGACGCGGTCGGCCGTGAGGGCATCGACCGGCTGCTGGGCACCCGCTGGGCCCGGATGCTGGTACACCCGCTGACGACATCGCTGGCGATGCTGGCCACGCCGTGGCTGCTCTACCTGACGCCCTGGTACCCGGCGGCCCTGGAATCCGAATGGGTCGGCGCACCTGCCCGAATAGGGTTGGTAGTCATAGGGTTTGGCTACTTCTACGCCCGGCTGCAATCAGATCCCGTGCCCCGCAGGTATCCCCAGCTGATCTCGTTGCTGATCTCGGTCGCCGAGACCCTGGGCGACGGACTGCTGGGACTGGTCATCTGGCAGGGCTCGTTGATCGCCGAGGCGTATTACGCGGCGTTGCACCGCACGTGGGGTCCCGATCAGCGGCTCGACCAGACCATCGGCGCGGGCGTGCTGTGGATTCTCGGCGACGTGGTCGGGCTGCCGTTTGTGCTGCTGTTGATGCGCGCGTTGTCACGCGATGAACGGGCGCACGCCGTCGAGGTCGATGCCGAACTGGATCGCACGGACGCCGTCGAGAGCGAACGGGCTGCCCCCTCCGGGCTGTGGTGGGAGAACGATCCGCAAATGCGCGAACGGTTCGGCCGGGGCTGAGCGGCCCCGTGCGCCGTCGGCCGCCGTTCGGATCCCGGCAATGCGACCGACGCCTTGGCGGTAGCGTTCGGCGCCGCGGTGTGGTTTGTTAATCGGGAGATTATTTAGGGTGATTCATTTCCAGTTCGCCCGAGATCCGCTATGTTGCGCGAGAAGCTAGCAAATCGGGACGACACTCAAGGGAGCCAATCGTGATGAAGGTATCGGTGGCGGCAGCCGGTCTGGCGGCAACCACTCTGGTGGTCGGCGTGGCGGTCACGGGATGTGGTGGCGACAAGTCGTCCAGCCCGTCGTCGTCATCGAAATCGTCGACATCGAGTTCGTCGGCGGCGTCCTCGTCGGCCGCACCGACGTCGACCAGCGCGCAGCCCACGGACTACAGCGGCCTGCTGATCAAGGCCACTGACATCTGGTGCCCGGCGATAGCTTCAACCCGCCCAAGACGCGGCAGCTGACCGACCCGGCGCCGGGCATCGAGGGTGTGTACACCAACCAGGCCGGCTCGCGCAGCATCATCGACTCGCTGCTGGTGTACCCCGACCCCGCCGCGGCCGACAAGGACCGTGACTCGCTCACCAAGTCCTACACCGACCCGCAGAACGGCGCGATCAAGGGCGGAACACAGGCGCCCGCCGACGTGGGCGTCGGCGGCACGATCGTCTCGGGGCCCTCGGCCGACGGCAGCAAGGCGAAGACGTCGGTGATCTTCGGTGAGGGCAAGATCGTCGCCCTGATCGAGTTCGAGGGCGCACCGAGCGACCCGGTGCCGCCGGAGATCGCCCTCGACGTGGCGCGCAAGCAGGACGCGGCCATCAAGGCCGGGCAGCCCGGCTAGACCGCTGAATTGTGCCGCGATGCGGCACAATTCACCTCAACAGCAGTGCTCACCCCGCCAGGCGGTGCGGCCCTCCCGGACCGCCACGGCGGCGATCACCAATGCCACCACCGGATCCGCCCACGCCCAGCCGAGCAGGTAGTTCAGCAGCAGCCCCACCAGCAACACACCGGACAGGTAGGTGCACAGTAGGGTCTGGTTGGAGTCGGCCACGGCGCTGGCCGAACCCAGCTCGCGGCCGGCGCGGCGCTGGGCGTAGGACAGCAGTGGCATCACCACCAGCGACACGGCCGCCAAAATGATTCCGGCGGTGGAGGTTCCGGCGGTCTCCCCGCCGGCCAGGGAACGAATAGATTCGACCGTCACGTAGCCCGCCAACGCGAAAACGACAGGGCGATGACCCGCAGCGCGGCGCGTTCGCGGGCCTCGGGGTCGCTCCCGGAGAACTGCCAGTACACCGCGGCGGCCGAGGAGACCTCGATCACCGAGTCCAGCCCGAACCCGATCAACGCAGCCGACGACGCCACCGCGCCGGCCGAGAGTGCGACGACGGCCTCGATGATGTTGTAGGTGATCGTCGCCGAGACGAGCAGCCGCACCCGTCGTTGCAAAACGGTACGACGGTGCGGTTCAACGAGATTCGTGGTCTCGGTGCCGCAGCACCCGTCGTTGCGGCAGTCCGGCGCAGACACCGAGAGCGGCAACATCGGGCCGACCGGGCTCGGGGCATCCTTGTCGTTCATCGCGTAACGCCCGTCTTGCTCTTGGTGGCGGCGGGCTCGTCGAGGCACGGCTGATCGGTGTCGACGGCGAGCACCACCTGGACCAGCTCGCTCAGTGCGCGGGCAAGGTGCGGGTCGGCCAACGCGTAGCGGACCTGTCGTCCCTCTTAGGCGGCCACCACCAAGCCGCAACCGCGCAGGCATGCCAAGTGATTGGAGACGTTCGATCGGGTCAGGCCCAGCTGGGCCGCCAATTCACCGGGGTAGCGCACGCCGTCGAGCAGCGCCACCAGGATGCGGCACCGCGTCGGGTCCGCCAGCGCCCGTCCCAGCCGGGCCAGCGCGGATTCCCGCGCCTCACAGGTCAGCATTCGCAGAACTATACAGCCGCGGCTGATATGACGCTAGCGTCCCGCGCGGGCGGCCTCTTCCAGCAGATCGGCGGCCCGGGTGACGCTCTCGGCGGGCGTGGTCATCAAGGCGGCGATCGCGCGGGCCCGGGTGGCGTATTCCGGAGCAAGGATGCAGCGCAGCTCCGCCACCAAAGAATCCAGGGTTGTCGCCCGAAACTCTTGGCCTGCACCGACTTTCAACCGTTGCACGGTCGCCGCCCACACCTGTTGATCGTCGACCCCGAGCGGTAGGACGAGCGCCGGGACTCCGGCCCGCAGACCCGCGGCCGTGGTGCCGGCGCCGCCGTGATGGACGACCGCGCGGCACGCTGGAAAGACGGTCGCGTGGTTCACCTCGCCGACCACTTTGACGTGGTCCAACGGCGGAACGGCGGTGAAGTCGTTGGGACCACTGCAGATCAGCGCTCGCTCGCCCAGCTGCCTGCAGGCCTCGGCGATCACCGCGACGGTGTCGGTCGAGGTGACCCGCACGCCGCTGCCGAAGCCGAAGTAGATCGGCGGCGTGCCGGCGTCGATCCACGACAGGGCCTCGGTGTCGGCATCCGCGGGCAGCTCTAGCGTCAGCGCGCCGACGAAGGGCCGGCGCAGACCTTGTTCGGCCCATTGCGCGTCCAGGCCGGGAAAGCAGAGCTTGTCGTAGGCCTGGATCTCCAGCGGCGCGGATTCGGGAATCTCCGCCAAACCCAGGTCGCCGCGCTGAGTCTCCTCGGCCTCGGCGGCAAGGCGCGCCAACATGTCATTCGGGCTCGTCGCGCCGTCCGGGAAGAAGTGCAGCGCGGCCTGCGCAATGCCGTAGTGCTGGGCCACATTGGCGGCCAGTCCCTGCTCGCTCTTGCCGGTCAGCACCAGGTCGGCGCCGTCAGCGAGCGTCAGCAACGACGTGCCCCACTGCACCCACGCCGCCCGGATCTGATCGGTGAACGCGGACATCATCAGGATCGGGTTCTGCAGCGTCGTGTGCGAGAAGTCCTTGTTCTGCGGCGGATCCGGCCCAAACGCGCCCGCCGCGAGCCCCGCCGACTCCACGAAGCCGATCATGTTCGGCGTGACCGCCATGGACACATCGTGACCTCGACGCAGCAGCTCCCTGCCGACGGCCGCGAAGGGCTCGATGTCGCCGCGGCTGCCGTAGCCTGCGAGCGCAAATTTCAAGGGGAGAACCTCACTCGCGGAGTTTCCCACACGTCGACGTACGACCTTGCCGGTTCGTCCCGGTGGGGCGCAAGCCGCACGGCGACCCGCGCCACAGCGTCCTTCGCGTTCTCTTATTTTCTCGGGCGAACGACCGTTTGGTTACGCACGTGAGGGCAGTCCAGGATCGGATGCAGTAACTTCGGTGCGATCATGGAAGCTCTTTTGCTGGCGCTTGCCGGTCTGGCCTTCCTCGACTCGCTGAATGTCCTGAACGTGGGCGTTGTCTCAGCCGTCGTCTACGCCAGCCGCCTCGACCGCCGATCGCCGGTCCCGGGCGGCTTGAGTTTCATCGCCGGATTGTTCGCGGTCACCACCACATTCGGCGTCTGCACGGTACTCGGACTTGGCTTCTTGACGCACGCCGTCGACTTCAGAATCACTCCGGCGCTTCGGTTTTGGTGCCAACTGTTGCTCGGTGTGGTGCTGATGTGCTTGGCCTACTTTCCGTTGACGGCGCAGACGTCAGCTCCGGGCTGGGCGCTGGCGGCAATGCGCCAACGCCCCTGGCTGCTCGGAATTCTGGGCGCCGCGGTCGGCATCGGGCAGGCGCCGACGTCGATTCCCTACATCACGGGCTTGGCGATGCTCGCCGCGCTGCATCCGCGACCGCCCGCCTGGCCGCTGCTGATCTACGTCTATTGGGCGGCGGCGCTCACGCCGTCGCTGTTGATTCTGTTCCTGGCCACTCGAAAGACCAAACGAGCGGTCCGGATCCAGCGTGGCATCGTGCGCGGGCTTACCCGCTACGGTCCGATCTCGGTTCGAATACTATTTCTGGTCGTCGGTGTCGGACTCGTGGCGGACGCGCTGTTGTTCCGCAGCGTCCTGTGGTGAAGCTAGCTTGAGTGGTGAGAACTCTGGTGCACGATGCTGGGATGTAAGGCACACGAGTGACGGACGCGGTCAGCCGTCCGATCCGGGTGCTGACGATCGGGAACGCGCCGGCGGGACCCAACAGCCGCGGCGGCATGGCGACGATGATGCGCTTGCTGATCGAGGACGCCGATTCGCGATTCCGACTGCGCCTGGTCACCACCTACGTCGACGACTCGCTGGCCGCGCAGCTGTGGACGGGCATCTCGGGCATGCTGAGGGCGTCGGTGCTGCTGTTGTTCGGCTCCGTCGAGGTGCTGCACGTGCATTATTCGTTGCGCGGCATCGCCGCATCCCGACGATCGTTCACTGCCACAGCTCCCACTTCTTCGCGTGGCTGGACGATCTGTCGTGGCTGCAGCGCAGGGCCGTACGCGCGGCGCTGCGTGCCGACTTCTCGGTGGTGCTCGGTCGCGCCCACTTCGAGGGATTCCGTTCGAGCCTCGGTTTCAACGAGGCCAACATCCGTGTCCTCTACAACCCGGTGGTCATGCCCGCCACCGTCCCGTCGCCGCACACCGAGGAGCCGCTGCGGGTGGTGTCGCTGGGCAGGCTGGGTAGCAACAAGGGCAGTTACGACCTGGTCCGGGCGATCAATATGCTGCCCAACAAGATTCGCGGCAGGGTGCGGGTCACGCTGGCCGGCGACGGGGAAGTGGACAAGGTGCGGCAGTTCGTCCGCTCCAACGCGCTGGAGGACACCATCGACGTCGTTGGCTGGGTCGGGCCGGACGACAGGGACCGGCTGTTGGCGGAGTCGGCGATCTTTCTGTTGCCCAGCTACAGCGAGGGCCTCCCGATGGCGGTGCTGGAGGCGATGGCCAACGGCGTGGTCCCGGTGACCACCGCGGTGGGGGCGATACCGGAGGTGGTCAACGACGGTGTCAACGGTGTGTTGGTCAGGCCCGGCGACGCGGCCCAGCTCGCCGAGGTGCTGCAGTCGCTCGTCGTCGATGCCGGGCTGCGCAATCGGCTCGCCGCGGCGGCCTACGCGCGTGCGCGCGAATTCGCCATCGACCGCTGGCGCGAAGGGATGCACGACGTGTGGCTTGCCGCCGCAGCGCGGCGACGTTGACGTGGCGTTAGCGCCGGGGCAGCCCGCCGGACACCATGAGCCGGAAGTAGTCGAAGGACGAGTTGCTGCCGACCGCCAGCCGCGGCAGCGCCATCGGATCGCTGCGACGGTCGGCGAATCCCGGCGCAGTCGACAGCGCCCACCGCACGCCGCGGCCACGCAGCATGTCGCGCGCCCGGGTGTCGAAATCCTGCGGCCTGCCATTCGGATAAGCGAAAACCGTTGGTATTCGGCCAGTCTCGCGTTCGAGAGCCGCGCAGGAATCCGCGATCTCGCGCTCCAGCTTGTCGTCGCCGCAGCGGGCCAGGATCGGGTGGGTCACCGAATGCGGATACAGCGTCACCAGACCGTCGCCGGCCATCTGCCGCGCTTCGTCCCAGGACAGCATCCGGAACGGGCCCCCGTCGCCGTCATCGCCGAAGCCCAGTGCGGCGAAAATCTCGTCCAGCACCGCGATCCGTTGCGCGTCGGGCAGGTCCTTGAGCCGTTGCACCGCGGTCGAGTAGACCTTGCCGCGGTGGGCGGTCCCGTCGAGCGAACGCGTGCCCAGTCCCAGCGCGCCCAGATCGACCTCGCTCGCCGTGGTGTGTGCGATCGCGAGCCAAAGCCGGTCGGGCCAAAGGGTTTCGGCGCTGCCCATCGGGCCGGTCGCCAGGAACACCGCCGCGGGGAGCCCGAGCTCGCGCAACACCGGGACCGCGTGCGTGGCCAGGTTGCGGGTGCCGTCGTCGAAGGTGATCGCCAGCGCGCGCGGGGCGGCAGCGTCCCCGCGACGAGCCGCGTCAGCGCCTCCTCGAGGGCAAGGACGGTGAAATGATCGCGGATGTATTCGAGTTGGCGGCGGTACATCGCCGAGTCCAGGACATGCCAGCATGCCGGTGACAGCGGCTCGTCCTGCACGCCGTGGAACATCACGATCGCGAGCATGTCCCGGTGGCGTCGCCGGGCTAACGCCGGGACGCCGGCGGCGCAGAGCAACCCGGCCGCGAAGTTCTTCACGGTTTCCCGGATCGCGGCTGGGGCGAGGTCGATCAGTCGTGCCATTAACTGGGGAACTCTAGCCACCGTGGCCGATCCGGCGCGGCAACAAGCGTTGCCGATTGTTGCTGTGGCCCACCGTGGGGGCGGCCGTTTGCTTTTCGTTCACGTAAAAGTTCGGGAGTGATCCTATGCTCCGACCTATGAAAACAGCACTCGCGGCGTCTTCCATCGCCTTCTCCGCACTGCTGTGTTCAGTGCCAGCAGTCGCGAACGCAGATCCGGAGAATACGCCCGACTACATCTCCTACCTCGACCAGAACAACATCAAGTACAGCAACCACGAAACGATCGTCCATGTGGGGACCACCCTGTGCAATGAGCTGCGCAACAACATCCTCCCGCCGGACCAAGCCCTGCAGCGCATTCAGAACATGGGCTACAGCCAGCAGCAGACCAAGCTGATCGCCTTCGCGGCGGTCGAGGCGTTCTGCCCGGACATGGACATCGACGCCCAGAAGGCGCCCAAGTCGTAGACTGGCCGGGCTCGCTCCGAGAGCGGGCTTGGCACTGCGGGTCACCACCCGCGGCTTTTGGTGACCATGATGTTATTCGCGTGAAAGTTAGCTGAGCGCTTCAGGTTAACGGCGACGACGGGCGCCGAATTTTGACCTCCACTGGGGTGCCGGGCTGGGTATGGTGAGCCGGTGCAGGGAGAGGAGTTCGGCCGCTATCGGCTCGTCGAGTTGTTGGGCCGAGGCGATCTGGGGCAGGTGTGGCGCGCGTACGACACCGCGACCGCCAACCGCGCCGCCGCAATCAAGGTGCTCCCGCCCGAACTGGCCGCCGACCCCGCGATCGCGGAGCAGTTTCGCCGGGAAGCGGCCGCGGCGGCACGCCTGAACAACCCGCACATCATTCCCATCCACGATTTCGGCGAAATCGGCGAGCGCCTCTATCTCGACATGGAGCTGATCGAAGGCAGCAACCTCAAACAGGTGTTGGCAGACGGGCCGCTCGAGCCGGCCCGCGCGGTCTACATCGTCGAGCAGGTGGCCGAGGCCCTGCACGCCGTGCACGAGGTCGGCCTGGTGCACGGCGACGTCAAACCGTCCAACATCCTGCTTGATCGCGACGACTTCGCCTATCTGGTCGACGTCGGGATCGCCCGGTTGGCACCCTGGTACGAATCGCGATTGACGAACTCCGACAACGAGATTGCCAGCCGGCAATACATGGCGCCCGAGCGGTCCGGGGCTCGCGAGGCCGACCCCGGCGCCGACATCTACTCGCTGGCCTGTGTCCTCTACGAATGTCTGACCGCACAGCCGCCGTTCGCCGGGGACAGCTGGCTGTTCGCCGCGCACCTGAGCAACCCGCCGCCCCGGCCGTCGGTGATCCAGCCCGGCGTGCCCGCCCACCTCGACAAGGTCGTCGCCACCGGCATGGCCAAAGACCCCGCCAACCGGTATGCCACCGCCGTCGAGTTGGCCGGCGCCGCCCGCGACGCCATCACCCCGCCCGCCAACCGGCCGCGTCGGGACCCGCCCCCGCCGCAAGCCGAACAGCCGGTGGCGCAACCGGAGCCTCGCCGGGCCGTACAAACGTATTCCGCGCCCGCGCCCGCGCCAGCGCCGGTCACCTCCTATCTCGCGGTCGAAGCGCCGTCGGACGAGTGGTCAGATCCGGAACCGTACAAACAGCCGTCGGCCGGCGAGGACGACACCGCGGCGCGGACCCCGTGGTGGCGGCGGCCCGCCATCCTGATTCCCATTGCGCTGTTGACGGTGACCGCGGTTGTGGTCGCCTTCGTCGTCATCGTCGGGATGCTGGAGAGCGATCGCGGTAAGCAGTCCGCCGAACATCACGACCCCTTATTCGGTCCGCAAATCACGTTGCCGTTCAACGGGCTTGGTCATCCGGCGGATGTGGAGGTCGACTCCGCCGGCAACGTCTACGTCGCCGAGGACATCAACAATCGAGTGCTGAAGCTGGCGGTGGGCTCGAGCGTCGCGGTCGAGTTGCCGTTCGCCGGCCTCAACTCGCCGGAGGGCGTGGCGGGGGATAGCGCCGGAAACCTGTATGTGGCCGACACCAACAACAATCGGGTGCTCAAGCTGGCAGCCGGTTCGACCACCCCGGTCGTGCTGCCATTCACCGGCCTGCACCGGCCCCAGGGGGTGGCGACCGACGATGCGGGTGCCCTCTATCTCGCCGACACCGACGCCAATCGGGTGCTACAGCTGGCTCCCGGCTCCACCACCCCGATCGAACTGCCGTTCACCGGCCTCAACGGGCCCGAAGGGGTGGGGCTGGACAATGCCCGCAACGTCTACATCGCCGACTCGGGCAACAGCCGGGTGGTGAAGCTGGCCGCGGACACGGGCCGCCAGACCGTGGTGCCGTTCAGCGGCCTGTTCACCCCCGGAGACCCCAGCGGCGTGGCGGTGGACAGCGGGGGCGACATCTTCGTCACCGACTACACGAATAACCGGGTGCTGAAAATGGAGGCGGGCACCGAGCGACAGAGGGTGCTGCCGTTCGTCGGGCTCAACCATCCCAGCGGCATCGCGGTAGACAAAGCCATCAACATCTACGTCACCGACTACACCGGCGACCGGGTCGTCAAGCTCCCGGCGAAGTGATGCCCGCCGGGCGAAGAGTTGGCCCACTGATCATGTGGCGGATACCCGGTCATGGCACCGTAGCCGCGTGACTGCCGAATCGCAGGTCAGCCGGACGCCGGCGGTCGACCGCTTCCACAAGATGTGCGAGGCCGTCGTGGGCCGGCTGCCGTTCGGGCTCGGTTCGCTCATCGCCCCGACGTTTCTCGGCTTCTGCGTGATCAACGGCTTCACCTTCAGCGTCGACCTGGCACTGCTCACCACGCTGCGCGACGGGCTCGACCTCGCGGTGCCGATCGCCGTCACCGTCTCCTACGTGTGCGCCTTCGCACTGAGCTACGTGCTCAACCGCACCTTCAACTTTCAGTCCCACGGCGCCGTCGGCTCCCAGGTCGCGG
The DNA here is from genome assembly GCF_010731715.1 of Mycobacterium stomatepiae. NCBI lineage: Bacteria > Bacillati > Actinomycetota > Actinomycetes > Mycobacteriales > Mycobacteriaceae > Mycobacterium > Mycobacterium stomatepiae. The sequence goes on along the minus strand of NZ_AP022587.1, from coordinate 1,540,575 downwards.
TCTACGTCGTGGTGGTCGTCGTCAACTACCTGGCCTTCATCCTCGGGGTGACCACACTGTTGACGGCCCTCGGGCTGCAGTACCAGCTGTCGCGCATCGTGGCGGGTCTGTGCGAAGCGGCGTACATGTACAGCGCGATGAGATGGGTGGTGTTTCGCCGCTGACCTCTGCCTAGTCTGGAAGCGACCCAGTACAGAGGAGGTATCCGTTGAGCGAGCACGAAGTGAAGATGATCATCTTGTCGACCGACGACCTGGACGAGTCGATCAGGTTCTACAGCGAGACCCTGGGCATGGCACTGAAATTCCGCGACGGCGCCCATTTCGCGGCTCTCGACGGTGGCCCGGTCACTCTTGCCCTGGCGACCGACGTGGACCATCCCATCCCCGGGCAGGTCGTCGTCGGCATCAAGACCGCCGACGTCGATGCGGCGGCCAAGGCGGTTGAGGCCAGCGGCGGCGGCATCGTGAAGGGGCCGTATGACGACGCCCACGAACGCCGGGCCGTCGTCTACGACAACAAAGGCAACGGCTTGGTGTTCTACAAGCCACTGGCTCGCTGAAAGACGGGCAACCGCAACGGCATCACGCATGGCCGTCGAGGGCCCGTGACCTGCGCCGTTACGGCCGCCTGCGGTGTGCGGTTTCGGATCTCGGCAAGAAGTTGCGAAAACGGCACGCGAATCGAGACCGAAAGCTAGCATCATTCAATGGCCGACGAGGCGGCCACCGGGAGGATCCTCGGTGGCCGCTTCACTTAATTTTTCGGTCGACATCCCTGAACTCTGCGCAGCGCACGCCGCTGAGTCTGCCTGTGTCCCAAGGTTATTGCGCTGGACCGCCCGCCCGACGTCGCTGGGACGTAGCACAATCTCATCGCCCCGACTCGGTAGCCCTCGCAGTGCGGGCTGGAACTTCGTATGGCGCCTTCGCTTGATACCACACACCCCGGCGCGTCGTCCTGCCGAATTCGTTAGGTTTTCGAAAATTTTGATGTTCTAGACGCGCGCCCAGCTACTGATCTTGATCTGCAACGTATTGATCTTGATTACTTCGAATTTGAACTTGACGCCGCCGACAATTTAGAGCATTTTTGTGGATTAGATTCTCTGAGTTGGTGGTATGCGCGTCGCAATTAATTCAGGGTTGGGCGGGAGGTCTGAAATGGAAACTGTCGCAGCATTATTTTTCGCTTCGGTGGGGGCGTTCCTGCTCACGATCGGCATCGGAAGCTCCGATTGCGTCGCCGAATGCGTCGGCAACGGCGCCGGGATGCAGTGCACTTCCTGCGACTCTCCCCACGACGGCGAAAGCCGGATGTCCCCGTTCTTCGGATAGAAACTCGCTGCTCAGAGCACTCTTCGCACGCTTCGTTCCGCTGCCGTCAGGCAGTCTTCGCCGGCTGGCATCGACTCACTCGACCCGCTATCGCCAACCCTCGCCGCATCTGGGCACTAGCCCGCCACCGACTCGCGCCCTCAATGGTGGTCTGTGGCTGGTGTGACATTTGAGGCGTCCAATAAATAATCGATAAATCCCGAAGTTTGTTATTTCCGCGTTATCCGTGCTGATGAATTCTCATGCCGCTATGCCAAATCTCTGAGTTTGCCATTTCCGATTAATCCATACCGCATCGTGCTGATTCGTGCGTTTACCGGGTTCGAGCAAATCCTTTAGTCTGCAATCGCGGCGAAGTTCATACCCGTGGGCTCTCTCGGCGGGTGAGCTACAACTGTCGGCATGTTGGCTATCGGGCGGCGTCCCTTGCACAGGGTGAAGTGCGTCCGGCGCCCGATGTGCCTAGGCTCCGCAGATGCGCAGTGCTGACGTGATCACTTGGGGGGAAGGGGATCCCGACGGTGTCTGACATCAAAATCGATGTCGAGCAGTTGACGACGTCGGGACGGCACGTGAGTGGTCAGGCCGAAGATCTGGCGGCAGGGTTCCTGACGGCCGACAACCGGATGGAGGCCGCGCAATACGGGTGGGCCGGTGCGTCGGCGGCGGCGCTGAGCACCCGGGCGGCCCGGTGGCTGCCGGTGTCGCAGGCGTTGGTGGGCTGGGTCGGGGACCACGGGTTTGCGCTGCAAGACGCCGCCGTCGCGCATGCGGCGGCCGAGGCGCAGCGGGCGCAGGCGCTTGCCGACGTTGCAGCCAGGGCCGCCGCGCTCAGTGGTCGCGGCTGAGAACAGTGGGGTATGGCCTTATCGGTCGCAGACATTGACCGCTGGAACGCCGATGCGGTGCGCGAGGTGTTTCACGCGGCCTCCGCGCGCTCGCGGAGCGCCTTCGACACCTCGCGTGAGTTGGCATCGCTGTCGGTGTTCGCCACCTGGGAGGGCGCGTCACGCGAGGCCGCCGTGCACCAGAACGCGGCGGTTCGACAAGACCTCGACGCCCACGGGAACGAGGCGCTCGTCGTCGCGCGGGCCGCGGAACAGGCCGCCGGCGGGATCGACAAGGTCAAGGCCGACCTCGCCACGTTGCGCGCGGACGCGGCCAGTGCGCGCCTGCAGGTCGACGCCGCGACCAGCCAGGTGGTGGCGATTCCCCAATCGCGCTACACCGCGGCCGAATGGGCGAGGATGCAGGCGCAGCGCGCCGAGCTGCAGACACGCCTGAACGCGATCGTCGCCGAGGCCAATGCCGTGGACCAGGAGTTGGCGGAGGCGATCAACATGGCCGACGGCGACGCGCTCATTCCACCCGGGCCCCATGACAACCGGCCCGACGTGCAGCGGGCGCTGCAACAGCCGTTGCCGCAGGATCCCCGGCAGTTCGCCGAGCTGTGGAACAAGCTCACGCCGGAGGAGAAGGACTGGCTCTACAGCCAAGACCACAGCATCGGCAATCACCCCGGGATGCGGTGGGACCCGCCGGACCATCTGGGCCGGGACCACTACAACCGGCTTCATCTGCCCGAGCTGCAGCAGCAGGCGCAAGCCGACGTCGACCGTCTGCAGCACCGCGTCGACGAACTGGCCGCCCAGATCTACATGGGCGATCACAGCGACGCGACGGCCGGCGAATTCAATGCGCTGGCGCCCCAACTGGTGTCGGCCCGGCACAGCCTCGACGGCTACCGGGCGGTGCAGACCGCGTTGGACCGCAAGGAGGGCGTGCCGCGCTACCTCGGCCTGATCGACGACCGGGGCCGCGGGGCGGTGGCCATCGGAAACCCCGACTATGCCAAGCGCAATGCGATCCTGGTGCCCGGCACCGGCCAGGACCTCGCGGCCTTCGAGGGCAGCGACCTGAAGTCCCTGGCGATGTACAACTCCGCGATGGCGGCCGACCCTGGGTTGAAGCCGGGCGATGTCGCGGTGACGACCTGGATGGGCTATGACCGCCCGATGGATCTCGTCGAGGCGGCGTGGCCCGATCGAGCCCGGGCGGGCGGGGGAGCGCTGGAAGCGTTCCAGAGCGGGCAGCGCGCGTCGCACGTCGGAGCGCCGTCGATCGACACGGTGATCGGGCACAGTTACGGCTCGACGCTGGTCGGCGGGGCCGCGTCCGGTGGGCATCATCTCGACGCCAACAACGTCGTCGCGGTCGGCAGCCCCGGCATGCTCGTTGCGCACGCCGGCGATCTGAATCTTGATCCCGGCGCGCATGTCTATGCCATGCGGGCCCGCAATGACATCATCGAGCTGGTGACCGACATGACGCTGGGCCACGATCCGACGGCCAACGACTTCGGTGCGACGCGCTTGTTCGCGGCTGCCGGCCCGAGCAGCGACCTGCTCGGCCTGACGCCGAGCGTCGCGGCCCACAGCAGCTACTGGAGTGAGGGCAATCCGGCGCTGCTCAATCTCGGTGCGGTGATCGCCGGTGTCCCGCCGCCGCAGGCTGGCGGTGGGGGAGGCTCGACGTGGTGAACCGTGTTCTCGGCGTCCTGTTGATTGTCGTATTGGTCGGTGCCTGCAGCCACGATCGTCCGCTGGGACCGCAGACGCCGACCGGCGCTACTCCACTGGGAGGTCCATCGATGGAAGCCACACCACCGCCACCGCCCGGATGGAAGCTTGAGCCCGTTGTCCCGAAAACTCAACAGCAGGCCCAGGATACGGTGATCGGCTACCTCAAGAAGACACTGCAGGCGCTGCCGCCCGGGATGACGCTGGACGCCAGCCGCTACGCCGGCGGTGGCACCGTTCATCCGTGCAAGGACGTCGAAACTGGGACTCCGCCATTGGAATTCGCGACCAATGGTGATCTCACGCTGCCGGCGGGCGTCGATACGAATGCGATCGTCGCCAAGGCCGGTGACGTCTGGAAGAGCTGGGGCTGGCAGGTGTACGAGCGCGACGGCTTCTACAAGCCCAACCGCTTCGGTTATGCACCCGACGGATACATCCTGCAGATCATCGCCCGGTATCAGCCTGGCTATGCGCCTACGCTGCAAGCGATTTCGCCGTGTTTTCCCGCCGACCTGCCGGCCGACCGCAGTCCGTTCCCGACGATCCTGACCGGGTGAGTCACCGCTGAGTCCAGTCGAGTCGGCTCAATCGCCCCACTCATCCTCGGCGAGGACATCGACCGTCAGATCGTTGTCGGCGGCGCCTTTCGTCCCGTAAGCGAAAGTGATCAAGGTGCGATCGTCGGCGAGGGGCTCGACGGCAACGACGGTGGCCCGCCCGATCTTCATCCGTATCCGGTCGCCCGGCCTCAACTCGTCGACACGCTTAAGGGGCACAGCGTATGGCACCCCTCAGGTCTCGATTGCCGATCGACACCACTGCATTATGGATGAGGCGTCTCGGTCTCGGGTCGTGACGCCGATGTCGACGGGCGCATCGGCACGCAGGTCGCCGCAGGCCACCCCAACTACTTTCACCGATCACTCGCCTCCAGTTAAAGTCTCGCCCGGTGGCGCCGACGTGGGATCGTCGTCGGGGGACGCGTCGTCTTTTTGCTCGCCCTTTTGCGGGGGCTGTTCGTCACCTTCTGGAGGTGGTTGCTCGGAGGCAGTCACGCTTGTGGCCTACCCGATATGGGGTGCGGGAAACGGCTTATGTTCGATTTGCGCTCAAGCACAGTGACATTGGTTCAAGGCAGACCGAGTTTTGTTGCCTTCATGTCGAGATAGGGATGAGCCATGCCTGGGTCGACGCCGAGTGCCTTGGATGCGGCTTGCGTGCCCTCGTCGCGGCGGTGCGCGATGACGTGGGTGCGCTCGGTGGGTGTTAGTGAGTCGAACCACGTATCAAGCCTTTGACGGTCCTCCTCCAGTTTTGCCACCATCGACGCAGTGAGCTTCCAGCTGGAGGTGCCGCTCCACTGTGTTTCGTCTACTACCTCTTGCTGCCGTATCCCGTGCTCTTTGACCTGAGCGAGAATGCGTTCAACGAACTGAGATATCAGTGATTGACGCGGGTTGTTCAGCAGGTTGACTCGGTCGTGCAGATTGAGCGTATAGAACCATGACAGGTCTACGGGGATCGGCATGATTGAACGGTAGCCCACGGTTTCACGGGTCGCCATCGTGTCCGTCTTGGTGAACCCGTTGTGGCGGAATAGCTTGCATTGCAAGGTGTCTCGCAATTCCCCGCAACTATTCGGGACGGCGGGCATCGGCGCGTTGAGATGGACTATCGCGTTAGACGGCAACATGACCGTCCTGGCGAGCTACGCGCGGCCCACGGACGCAACGGCTTGCACTCAGAGCGCGTGCTCGTACACCCGTCGGCCCTCGAACCAGGTCTGTCCAACGACCGTGCCGGCGATCTCGTTCGGGTCGACGGTGAACGGATCTCGGTCGAGCACGGCGAAGTCGGCGGACAGGCCGGGCCGCAGCGCGCCGGTGATGTCCCCGAGGCCCATCGCGAGCGCTGGGTTGCGGGTGAATGCGGCGAGCGCCTGCTGTACCGACAGTGCCTGCGCACCGTTGAGCCGTCCCGGCGAGAAGCCGTCGGGGTCAGACCGAGTGACCATCGTGCCGAGACCCAGCCAGGGGTTCGGCAGCGGCATGACCGGCCAGTCCGACCCGGCGGCGAGCAGGGTCCCGGACTCGACGAAGTCACGGAACGGCCAGATGCGCGACATCGTCGACTCGGGTACCTGTTCGGCGATGCTGTCGATCATCGGGCTCGGCGACCAGATGTAGGGCGCGGCGTCCGCCACGACGTCGAGCGCTGCGAAGCGGGGCAGGTCCACCTCGTCGATGAACAAAACATGAGCGATCTGGTAACGCGGACCGGTGCCGTGGCTCATGCGGACCTGCTCGATAGCGTCGAGTGCCAGGCGCATAGCGCCGTCGCCGGCGCAGTGCAGCTTCGCGCCGAGGCCGAGATCGGCGCAGCGCCGCAGCTCACCGACGAGGTCATCGTGGCTCCAAAAAGGCGCGCCGCGGTCGGCGGGGTCCTCGTGGTCGCCGTGGCAGCGGTACGGGCCGAGCATGAGCGCGGTGCGCGTCATCGGCACCCCGTCCAGGAAGAACTTGACGAAGTCGGGCCGGACGCGCTCGCGACGGTAGCCCGGTGCTGCGGCGAGCAGGGGGTCACCGGTCGGGCCCACGTCCAGGAAGGGGCGCACGGGCAGAGAGCCGACGACGCGCGCCGATAGCGCCCCCGCGTCGTCGAGTTCGGCGAGAGCCGCCAGCCCATACTCCAGGATTGCCGCGTCCTGCGCGGCGGTGATGCCGCACGAGTTGACGATCTCCAGAGCGCGGCGGTATGCCGCGCGGTGCCGACCGGGCAGGTCGACGATCGACGCCTGCATGGCCTCCTCGGCGATCACCGAGGCCTGCTCGACCAACACCCCCGTCAGGCGTCCTTCGGAGTCGCGTACAAATTTCCGTCGTCGGGTTCGGGAGTGCTCTCGGTGACGCCCATCAGCTCCAGGGCCCGCGAGCTCACCCATCGGTTGTGCAGGGACTGGTCGCGCAACACCACCGCCCGGCCGCCGGCGGCCTCGTCGAGCCGCTCGATCGCCCGCTTCCCGCAAAGCACGTCGATGATTGGACTGGCGACGACGCCGCCGGCGATCCACTCGTCCGGGCCGAGCCCCGCTGCCCACGCGCGCACCTTGTCGAGCACGCTGTCGAGAGAGTCCGTGGGAGCGACAACGAGCTCATACACCGCCTGAGTACCGCCCAGGCCGAGATGGATGTGGACGTCGGCGAGTCCGGGAACCACCGCGCGGCCGCCGATCGCCTCGGCGTCGAGCACCTCGGTGCGCGGTCCCGCCAGGGCGGCTATGTCGTCGGCCGCCCCCACGGCGGCGATCCGCCCACCTGTCACCGCGAACGCCTCGGCGGTGGGCATCTGCGGGTCGAGCGTGTGCACCGGCGTTCCGGTGACGACGAGGTCTGCTGGGGTATCCATCGGAAGCCTCCGAGTGAGGGGGACACACATGGCCCTGGACCGGTGGGCGTAATTCGACCGAACTCGCAGGTGGTGGCGTTTATTCCCGGCAGGCGGTCGTGATCAGACCAGGATCTCCCGGTTCCCCAATCCGCAGCTCTGCCCACAACAGCGGGCATTCACGCTCGAAAACCTGGTTTTTGCGGCGTTTGGCGCGACGCGAAAAGCCTTGGCAAATCACATATTGCGGCAATGCCGAACGGACTTCGCGGTCACGCCGCCGCCCTGGTCCGAGGTGTTTTCAGGCCACGAACTCGGTGGCCGACGCCAGAAACTGCCTCGAACTGCAAGAACTGTGGTGCGCGATACTGGGATTGAACTTGTACCAGATAAATCCATTGAGCAACTGTGTGAACTGCGCCAACAAGTGATTTAGCTGCTGCGATGCGACACAGTACCTCCGGCGCAACCAGGCACGAGGGGGCGCGTCCCGACATAGTTATTGCATGTATATTGCATGGAACGGCGCATGCAATAGAGGGGAGCGATGGCCCGGAGAAGACGCGGTTTCGGACGTATCAGGCAGTGTCAGCCGTCTGGCAGATACCAAGCCAGCTACGTAGGCCCGGACGACAAGTTGCACAAGGCGCCCGAGACTTTCGATGCGCGCGAGGACGCTGAAGCCTGGTTAGCCGACCGCCGACGCGAGATTGATCGTGAACTGTGGAGTCCACCCGCGACCATCGAGCAGAAGAAAGCCAAGCGGAAGGCTGAAATCAAGTTCGGTGACTACGCGAAGAAGTGGTTAGAGACTCGCACCGTTCGGGGCCGACCGATTAAGCCGCGCACCCGCGAGCATTACGAGGCGCTGTTGAAGCATCACGTCTATCCAACCTTCAAGGCGAAGGCGCTCCGAGAGATCAGCATGGAGTCGGTGGATAGGTGGTATGCCCGCACGCTGAAGGACAGGCCCACAATCCGGGCGCACACGTACAGCCTGTTGCGGACCATTCTGGAAACTGCCCGCACACGGGATCGGATCATAGATGTGAATCCGTGCCTGATTCGTGGCGCTGGCACCACAGAGCGGAAGGTCAAGCCCAAGCCGGCCACCCTGGAACAGTTAGACATCATCACGGCAGAGATGCCCGAGAACCTAAGTTTGATGGTGTTGTTGGCGTCCTGGTGCGCGTTGCGCTTCGGGGAGCTGGTTGAGTTGCGGCGGAACGACATCGATCTTGAGGACGCGGTAATTAACGTTCGCAGGGCTGCCGTTCGCGTGGAGGAGGGGTGGTCGGTTGGCGACCCCAAGTCCGACGCCGGGAAACGCGACGTTGCAATCCCGCCTCACATACTGCCGGCGGTCAAACGTCACTTGACGGAACACGTTGGCAAAGAGCCGGATTCGCTCCTGTTCCCACCCAAGTCGGGGGAGCACCACCTACAGCCATCAACTTTGTATCGGCACTTTTATAGAGCCCGCGCTAAGGCAAAACGGCCCGACCTGAGGTTTCACGACTTACGTCACAGCGGAGCCGTGATGGCCGCACAAACGGGAGCAACCCTGGCCGAGCTGATGGCACGGTTAGGTCACTCCACCCCACAGGCTGCGATGAGATACCAGCACCAGGCCGAGGGCAGGGACAAGGCCATAGCTGCGGCGCTCTCTGAGCTTGCTAAGAGACCGGATTTGGCGGCGAAAGAATAGCGAGAGCTGCGGAATTGCATAGACGCAAAGTTTGCTATTCGGGAAGCAGCAAATCTTCGTAAACTTATATCCGTGAACACTAATACTCAGGCAAGCCACGACTTGCCCGCGAAAGTCTCCATCCAAAGAACGGCCAAGTATTTCGACGTTGATGAGCGCACGGTGCGCAGGTGGATCGCCAATGGCCGCCTAACTGCTACCCGAATAGGGCCAAGATTGATTCGAGTCGACAGGGATTCTATTAGCCGATTGGCGCGTCCGGTGGGCGGTATCAGATGATCGATTTTGTCCATGCTCGCGATGGCATGACAATCTTCCTTGCGCAGAGAGATGACTGCCTCTTAATCTCCCCCGCATGGTATGACGGGGAAGAATATTTCCACGACGTACCGATCGAGTTTTCGGGCGAACAGTTTTACGAATTCATTCTCAAACTTGAGAAGTTACGCAGCAAGTGGGACGAAAAGCCGTGAAACGTAACTCCATGGCCCCTAAATAGCGAGAAATTATTCTCGTCGTCTCATTGATTCGCAGTCTGTGAATCTTGCTTTGGAGCAGTAAATGGAAGTAGCACTATTTGTGTCTTTGCCGGCGTGGCTCGATGCGCGCCTGCGTGAGCATGCAGAACTCTCGGCAACCACTCGTCAGGGAGTCGTCCGAGCGTTGCTGGTACGTGAACTGGGAGAGTCGTTCCCACATTGAAGCAGTAACAGCACCACGCCGCAAGGCAAAACCGCTGGTTAAGGAGTTACCGGTGGTCGCAACCCCTATATCTATCAAAGGTGAGTAACAATGCACGATCTTTATGTAGACGTGGCTGCGCTCCTGGCTGGTGGTCTCAGCGCCCCGGAACCGGATGTGCTCCAATTCTCCGATGATTTTTCACTCTTCTATTCCGGTGAGTTCAACCTCATCTTCGGGGATACAGAATCCGGGAAAACTTGGCTATGTCTAGCCGCTGTCGCCTCGATGCTCGCGGAAGGGGGAAGAGCTTCCGTCATTGATCTAGACCACAACGGTGCAGAAAGCATAGTTACCAACCTAATCAATCTTGGTGTCGACCTCGATATCCTGACAGACACCAGTCGTTTCCGACTTGCCGAACCCCATGACTCGCTAAGTCTCAAACAGGTCGTTGGTGATCAGCTGGTATTCAAACCGGATGTTGTCACGATTGACTCACTCGGTGAAGTTCTCCCACTGTTCAAGTACAACTCAAACAGTGCTGACGACTTCACTGTTGTGCATACCGAAGTCATCAAGCCGTTAACACGTGAAGGCGCAGCTGTACTAGTGGTTGACCATCTTGCCAAGAACGCTGATTCGAGAGCCCACGGACCAACCGGCACGATGGCTAAAACCCGCGCGGTAGGTGGCCTAGCTGTCCGGGTTACTGCCGAAAAGCAGTTCCGGCCAGGAGAAGGCGGCACGGCGAAATTGGAGCTACACAAAGACAGGCATGGCGGGATTCGCAAGCACTATCCCACGGGCCAAATCAAGCCAGTAATCGGCACCTTTGAACTGCTCGCCAAAGATGATAACAAGCTAGGCTATAACTTTCGCGGTGGCCTGGTCACGACAACCCGCAAGCAGAAGGCGGATGACGTCAGACAGCTCGCCGAGGATCTTGCGATGCTGCGCGCCCATCGCGTCACCAGACCAACCGTAAGGGAAGCTCGTAACACCTTGGGGTCATCAAACCGTCGCGCCCAGCGTGCGGTATCTCGGTGGGATGATGAAGGACTAGTTGCCAGAGGCAGGGAAATAGGGCACAGCGGTCTGGTCAAGGGAATCGATCCGCGAATCAAAAAGCAGGCATTAGAAGAGGCGTGCGCCTTGTGACGTGTTACGCGACCGATACGCGCATAGGGGTTGCACCCAAGAGTAACGCGCTGACTAGGGCTTTCACGTCCTCGTGCCATGCGTTACCGGCTTCGGCGGAGTAGTCAAAGTAATGTACCTCTGCACGTTTGTGGCGTTGCCCCGTCGCCCTGCGTGGCGTGTTGACCAATCGTCCTTACACAGCTCGTTTAAGGCGCCGCGCTAACAACCCGCCGCAGCGTTGCGAAAATGTCTTTGCCGTCGTATGCCTCGACTAGCATCCCCGCCGTGGCGACATTCAGCGACCTGTTCGCCCGCCTCGACCCCGACCCGAGGGTGCGAGGCAAGCAGTTCGAGCGCATCTGCCAGTGGTTCCTAACCAACGATCCGGTCTACAAACACGAACTTCGCCGAGTCTGGCTGTGGAACGAGTGGACGGGCCGATGGGGCGGGGATGCTGGTATTGACTTGGTTGCTGAAGACCGCACCGGAAACTTGTGGGCTATTCAGGCCAAGGCTTACGACCCCGCCTACAGGGTCACCAAGCGAGATGTGAATACGTTCCTCGCTGAGTCGGGGCGCGAAGTGTTCACCTTCCGCATGTTGATCGCCACCACCAATCTCATCGACCGCATCGGCAAGCGCACGATCCAGGATCAGGAGAAGCGTGTCAGCTTTTTCCGGCTCAACGACCTCCAGGCCGCCGACGTAGACTGGCCAGCGTCGCCGACGGCGCTTCGTGCGCCGCGCCCGCGCAAACCAGCCCGCCCGCACGACTACCAGCGCGAGGCGATCAAGAAGGTCGTCAAGGGGTTCGGGTCTGCGGATCGCGGGCAGTTGATCATGGCCTGTGGAACCGGCAAAACGTTGACGGCGCTGTTCATTCGCGAGAAGCTGGCCGCCGAGCGGACCCTGGTTCTGGTTCCGTCGCTGTCGCTGTTGAAGCAGACGCTTAACGTGTGGCGAGCCAACTGCGCCGCCGAGTTCGTCTCGCTGCCAGTGTGTTCCGACGATACAGTTGCTCGGGATAATGATGTGGCGCTGGAGCACACCAGCGACCTCTGTGTACCTGTCAAGACCGACCCTTCCGAGATAGCGGCTTTCCTGCGGCGGCGGTCCGGTCCGCAGGTGGTGTTCGCCACCTACCAGTCCTCGCCACAGATCGCCAAAGCGTTCACGTTGGGAAGGGTTCCGAGCTTCGACCTGGTCGTCGCCGACGAGGCACATCGCTGTGCAGGACCGGTTTCGTCCGACTTCGCCACGGTCCTCGACCCGATGGAGATCAAGGCGAAGCGGCGGCTGTTCATGACGGCGACCCCGCGCTACTTCACCGGTCGCGTGCTGAAAGCCGCCGAGGAGGCGGAGTTCGAGTACGCCTCAATGGACGACGAAGGCAGATTCGGCGAGGTGTTTCACCGCCTCGGGTTCGGAGAAGCCATCAACCGTGATCTTCTGACGGACTACCAAGTTGCCATCGTCAGTGTGGATGATGCCACCTATCTGGAGTGGGCCAAGAAGGGAGTGCTCGTCACCCGTGACGGCGTAAAGGTCACCGACGCCGCGTCCCTGGCGGGACAGATCGGGCTGATGAAGGCCATACGGAAGTACGATCTACACCGAGTTATATCGTTCCACTCACGAGTCAAGCGGGCGCGGGAGTTCGCTGCCTCCATGCCGGACGTGCTGGCTTGGATGCCATCCCGGCAGCGCCCGAAGGGTGAACTCTGGTCCCGCTACGCCTCGGGTGAGATGCCCGCCGGTGACCGGTATGTCTTGCTCCAGCACCTCGGACGCCTCGACGACGACGACCGGGGCCTACTCGCGAACGCCCGCTGTTTGGCGGAAGGCGTGGACGTGCCAACGCTGGACGGCGTGGCCTTCATCGACCCCCGCCGTTCCGAGGTGGACATCGTGCAGGCGGTGGGCCGTGCCATCCGCAAGTCCGACGAGAAGAAGGTCGGCACCATTGTCATCCCGGTCTTCGTCGATACCTACGCCGACCCCGAAATAGCTCTGAACAGTTCCGTGTTCAAGCCGGTGTGGGACGTGGTGCGGGCGCGCCGGGCACACGACGAGGAGCTGGGCCGCCAGCTTGATGAGCTACGCCGCGAACTCGGGCGCAAGGGTGGAAGTCCGCGGCTGCCGGACAAGATTCACGTCGATCTCCCCAACGCGATAGGGCGCGACTTCTCCAACGCATTTGACGCCCGCCTGGTCGAAGAAACCAGCGCCCCCTGGGAGTTCTGGTACGGGCTGTTGGAGCAGTTCACCAAAGAGCACGGCCATGCACGCGTACCGCGGGGATACTCGTCCGACAGCTACAAACTTGATAACTGGGTCACCAACCAGCGCGCGTTCAGACGCCGAGGAGTTCTCTCCGAGGAACGTCAGCAGCGTCTGGAGCAGCTGCCGGGCTGGGCGTGGGATCCCCACGACGAACAGTGGGAACAGACATTCAGAAGCCTTCGGGACTTCGTAGCAGCCAATGGACATGCTCGGGCGCCGCGGTCGAACGATCAACTTGGCGCGTGGGTCCAAGCCCAGCGGCAGAAGTTCGCCAAGGGAACACTTGAAAGCGATCGACAGCGGCGACTGGAATCTCTCGCCGGCTGGACGTGGGATCCCTATGACTATCAGTGGGCGACGGGGTTTGCACTCCTCGTGAAATACGTCCGGGTCCATGGGAATGCCCGAGTACCACGCGCGTACAGGGTTGATGATTTCAATTTGGGCTGGTGGGTTTCGACGCAGCGTCAGAAGTTCGGCAAGGGATCCCTTGACGGCGACAGACGACGACGACTGGAAGCTATCGCCGGTTGGAGTTGGGATCCCTTCATGGAGCAATGGGAGGAGGGATTCGCCCATCTGGCGGACTACGTCGGCGTCTACGGGAACGCACGAGTTCCAAGCGGTGGAACTTATGAAGGATTCCCGCTCGGCCGCTGGGTTAGCAGACAACGTGTCGCGCACACTAAGGGTGAGCTGACCACCGATCGCATAGCGCGGCTGGAGAGTCTGTTCGGTTGGGCCTGGGACGACATCGCGGCGCGTTGGGAGGAAGGGTTCAACCACCTCCTCGCCTACGTCGCCGAACGTGGAAGCGCGCGGGTGCCCTTCAGCTACCGAAGTCCGGATGGCCTGCGTCTCGGTCAGTGGATCAACGTCCAACGAAACGCCTATGCCGCAGGCACGTTGACCGATGACCGGCGTGAACGGCTGGAACAACTCAAGGGGTGGAGTTGGAACTCACGGCTCCAATTATGGGAAGACGGGTATGCCGCACTACGCCGCTACGTCGATGAGTTCGGCGACGCCCGAGTGCAGTACCAGTGCGTCTATGAGGGATTCAAACTTGGCATCTGGGTGACGACACAGAGGCGCGCCTACACGACCGGGAAGCTGGAACGAGAACGCCAAGAGCGCCTTTCGCAGCTTCCGGGGTGGATGTGGGATGTCAAGGACGAGCAATGGGAGGAGGGGTTCGCGCACCTCGTCGAGTTTGTCGAGCGAACCGGAACCGCGCGGATGCCGGTCAAGTACATCGACGAATCCGGATTCGCGCTAGGGGCTTGGGCAAACTCTCAGCGGCAGCTCCGAAATAGAGACGATCTCGATCCCGCCCGCGTGAAGCGCCTTGAAGCACTGCCCGGCTGGTCCTGGCACACTAAGAACGACGCCTGGGATGAGAAGTTCTCCCTCCTGATGGAATATGCCTCAGAGCACGGGAACGTGAACGTGCCGAGCGCGTATGTGTTTAAGGGCGTCGCTCTCGGTAGTTGGGCGGCTGTCCAACGCAGCGCCGCCGCTGCCGGGCGGCTGGACCCCGACCGATACCGCCGTCTCGACGCTCTTCCAGGCTGGGTGTGGGACACCTTTGACGCCCGCTGGGAGGACAGCTTTGCGAAACTGTTGAAATATGTTGAACGCGAGGGCACCTCGTTTGTACCGCAGTCCTGCAAGCTGGATGGGTTCGCCCTGGGCGGATGGGTGAGTGTTCAAAGAAGTAAGAATGCGGCTGGAGAACTTTCCGAAGACCGCAAGCGGCGGCTGGAGGCGCTGCCCGGATGGATGTGGGATGTCAAAGGAGAGCAGTGGGAGGGAGCCTTTGCGCTGCTCCAGCGGTACGCCAAAGCTGAGGGAAATCCAGACGTTCCGGGCGGCCGTGTTTTCGAGGGCTAAAAGCTCGGGGACTGGGTAGAGCGCCAGCGGCGCGCATACGCCAGAGGCGATCTCAGCACCGACCGCGTGCGACGCCTGGAGGCAGTCAAGGGCTGGCGGTGGAACCCTAAGACTGACCAATGGGAGCGGGGCTTCTCGGAGTTGCTGAAGTTCGTCGCTGAACACGGGCACGCGCTAGTACCCGTCGCGTACAAGGTCGGGAGTTACCGGCTCGGCGGGTGGGTTATGACTCAACGCGCTGCGTTCGTCGACGGAACCATTGCCCCAGAGCGCAAGCGCCGCCTTGAAGATGTTCCGGGGTGGACGTGGAAACCCCACATAGACAGTTGGGAGAGAGCGTTCCGGCTGCTTGAGCAGTACGCTGAGGCTACCGGCAACACCCGAGTGCCCGACTCTTACACGGTTGAGGACTTCAGACTCGGTGCGTGGGTCGGTATCCAGCGAGGTGCACACAGGAAGGGAAACCTCAGCGCCGAGCGTGTCCGCAGGCTTGAAAGCCTTCCAGGTTGGGTTTGGGACCATCGGGCAGCGAGCTGGGAGGAGGGCATGGAAAAACTTATTGACTTCGTCAGAAACGAGGGGCATTGCCTTGTTCCTCAACGCATCCCGTTCATGGGTTACCCGCTCGGCACCTGGTTCGCCCGCCAACGACGTGACTACGCCAGAGGCAGCCTTGACGTGAAACGGCAACTCCGCCTTGAAGACGTTCCAGGGTGGACGTGGAATCCCCACGCAGACAGTTGGGAGAGAGCGTTCCAGCTAGTTGAGAAGTATGCGCACGAACATGGCCACACGCGCGTACCAGGTGCCTACAGCGTGAAGGATTTGAGGCTAGGTTCATGGGTGGGCATCCAACGCGCCGCTCACCGCAACGGCACGCTCGCTGCTGACCGGGAACGGCGACTTCGGCAGCTTCCCGGCTGGGTTTGGCAGGCGACGTAGGGAGTTTGCCGCGCTTGACCCCTCTCCGACTGTCTCAATTCTTTAGAACTGAGACACCTCGGACAGGTCACATTGTGGCGTAGGAAGTCCCAGGTCGTGCTGTCGCAGAAGTTGGCTCAAAACCATCGTCTCAATACTTGTAGTTCTGAGACTTTTGAGACATACTTGAGGCATGACCACCGCCACCGCCCCCACGGGTGTTCAGATCGGCTACGCCCGCGTCTCGACCGGCCACCAGTCCCTAGACCAACAACTTGATGCACTTACCGCGGCGGGGGTTGATCCCAAGCGCGTCTACAGCGACAAGCTGTCGGGAACGTCAACGCGCGAGCAGCGGCCGGGCCTAGGCGCACTGCTCGACTATGCCCGGCCTGGGGACGCAATCGTTGTGGTTGGTATTGACCGGCTTGGACGTAACGCGGCCGAGGTGATGACGACGATCCGTGACCTGGGTCGGCGTGACATCGTGCTCCGCTCGCTGCGTGAGGGGATTGACACGTCGAACGCGACGGGACGGATGGTTGCCGGTGTGCTCGCCAGCCTGGCTGAGCTTGAACTTGAGCTAGGTCGCGAGCGTAGGGAGGCGGCGCGGGAGGCGCGTCGGGCGCGTGGTCAGGCGATTGGTCGACCCAAGGCACTCGATGCCTCCAAAGCTGCTTTAGCCCAGCGGATGCACGCCAGCGGTGAATCGGCTAGCACAATCGCGTCCACGTTGGGAGTTAGCAGGGCAACCGTGTACCGCGCGCTGCAGTTGGATATATAGCTGCAGTTGGATATATAGGGGCGCCCTAGAGCACTGGGCGACGTCGGCAGATCTCGGGGATACGGCTCGTTGCCGTGTACCAATCTTTCAGCGTCGGGTCGATCGCGTTGAGCAGCCGCGCGATGGTGCGGTGATAGCTCATCGGCTCGATGTCTACTAGGGGTTCCATGTGGGCGACGCGGTTGCGCACACTATGAAGGCGCTCTACCCAGAACTTGATCACAACCGGGTCGCGGTGATGGGGGAAGGCATGCTGGATTGCGCTGTTCCATAATGCCGCTTGCGGCCTTGGTTTGAGCCCCGGTGGCGTTGTAGACCGGTCCTTCCGGGGGAAGCAGTGAGTTCCAGGTCCCGAACGTCAGGTGCGCTACAACGTCGTCGTGGTCTATGGCGTGGCCGTGTCGGCGATGACCCGGCGCACGTGCGTTCCGGTCGTTTTCAGCACGGCGAAATGCGTCATCGTAGGTGGAATAGTTGCCTGGCGCTCCGCGCCGTCTGGGATTAAGGACGCCCCATAGCGGGGCTGCTGGGACTTTGACCCACTCGTGGTTGTAGGAGATGCCACGTCCACGATGGGGCGGCTGAGCGGCGTTCCAGAGCTTGAGTTGTGCGTCAACTGCGTTGCGCAGGAATACCTCGGCGACGCCAAGCGCTTCATACATAGCACCGGCCATCTCGATGTTCCATCGATATAGGTTTAAGGCGGCGCTTGTATTGTTCTGGGTCGCAGTGAGGTAAGTAGCGAATCTTGCCGGGGTGATGTGGCTGGTCACGGCCTGCAACCTCGCTCCTTGAAGCACAAGCTACCTCCTTGCTAGACTGGTACCAGAGGCGAGGACATGAGCCTCGCGAAAAAAGAAGGTACCCTCCGAGGCGCGATGCCCCGGGGGGCCTTTTCTTTTACTCGCTCCCCGAGCGCACGGCGACCAAAAACGCCGGGTCAGATACGCAATGCGGTGTTAGCTAACGCGGGGGTTTCCGTATCCGCCTAGCGTTCGGCCTGGCTAACCGCCCTGTCCGCGCTCGTACTCCATCACATCGGCGACCGCCTGTTCGACCGAGATGTCGCCCATACGAATCTGGTCCAACAACATTGGTCGGTCGTCTCTGCACCGCCCGTACCATAGGCGGAGTTTGGCACCGTTTGGCGTCAGGCCCGCGGCAGCGAGTCGGACTACTTCGCGCGGCGGCAGCACCATGTCTGGGAAGGCTCTGACCCAGCCTACGATTATCTCGTCGCTGAGCAGTACTCCTTGCTCAAAACATTGCTTGGCCCATTCGGTTTGCCGTTGGCGCGCCGTAGCGAGTTCTTCGGCGAAGATCACACCAGCGGGGCGTTTCGGGGCGTAATTCCATTCGACAATCTGGTCTGCTAGTGCTTTGACTACCTTGGGGAGGGGTGTGTCGCCTGGGCGCCATCCTCGATCCTTTTTGCGTGGCCGGCGCGATGGTGTCACGGAGAAGTTGACGGTTGGCGTTGAAGGATGGCCCGTATTACTCGCGAGCTTGTCACGTAGCCGCTGTAGCTGCTCATCTGGTCCCAGGCCGGGCGTTGGAGTATTCCCTGTCCTGCGGGGCTTTGGCTCGCGAAACCGTTCGCGAATTAGGTTGGCAGCGTGTTCGCGCACACCACTATCAGGTCCGAGCGTTAACTCGTGCATTGCTGCAAGGGCTGTAAGCACGTCGCCCACATCGACACCGCAGTCGGCGGCCAGCTCGCGCGCAGCAATCATGCGGCTCCAATCTGCCGCGCTCAGTCTATGACTTGTGACCGACACGTATGTGCTTCGAAACGTCGTCAGTCTGGCGCATGTCGACGGCATCCGCGATAAGGAAGGTCAATGGTGAACTGGCACGACAAGGCGGTCCAAGCGGCGAACCGGATCGATGAGGCCCATGTCTCGCCGTGGAAGCTAGCGAGTGCCTACGCGCTGCTATCCATCGCGGAAAGCCTGCTAGCCCCGGAACCGCTAGCGTCTGCACCAGATCCTGGCGGCGAAATCCTCACAACAGCCGAAGTCTCAGCGATGACGAAGATCCCGGTCGCCACCCTGCGATACTTCCGATATGCCGGTACCGGGCCCGGATCATTCAGGCTTGGTCGGCATGTGAAGTACCGGCGCGCTGATGTAGAGAAATGGCTGGACGACGCCCGCAGGCGAGGTTAGCCCCCGGTCATATAGCAGTCGGCGTCACTCATCGGGTCGGCGACTCTCTAACTCGTTCCGTAGTGCCGCGGCTTCGGCTTCCAGTTTCTGCAACTGCCGCTCCAACGTTTTGCGGGGCTTCGGTCTGGGCTTGACGGGTTTGATCGGCTTCGGCTTGGGCGCCAGGAACCCAACGCGCTCGTAGGCCACCATGGATCGCAAGTTGCCGCAGGTCTTGCACTGGGCGAACGGCACCGGGTCAGGGTGGTTCTCGGCATATACGCGGCGCCAAAACCGCTCGTCGTCCTGCTCCCTGTCCTTGACGATCTCGGAGAGAAGCTCATCGAGCGGCAGGAACCCGTTTTTGCCGGGCTTTTTGTGGCCGATGCCGTCTTCAGGCTTCCAGTCGAGATCGTCGACCCATTTCTGCTCGTAGTGCCCACAACTGAGCAGCACCTCCCACACGGCATACTCTTTCCTGGACCCGATCATCTCGCCGTCGATTTCTAGTGGTTCGCAGATGTGTAGTTGATCGCGGCGCCTGATCCACTCGACGATCTCCCGCACGGGACCGCCGCCCCACCACCGGTACCTCGGGCACTCGCTGTTGTATTCGCACAACCACTGACCCGCCGTCAGCTTTTCCTTGCCCTTCAAACTGGGTCTTTTTGGCCTAACTGGTGGCTCTTCACCGGCGGCTTCGGCCTCACGATCCTCTTGCCAGTCTGCGTTAAACCGCTCGTTGGCCTCTCTACGGTCCCGTTCTGACGCCTTTACCGAGGTGAAGTGGTAGCTATCCGATTGCGCCAGCAGCTCTTGAACATCATCACCACGAGTTTGCACCTCGCGGATGCAGCCGCAGTCCAGCTGGATGCGCCACCGGAATATCTCCTCGGGCTTGGGGGTGAGCAGAGCGAAGATCGCAGCTTGCCCAGGGCCTTCCTTCACGTTGGCCCAACGCCAACTCTCGTATTCACGGATAGCTTCTTCGCGTGTCGCGGGTTGGCCTGGGAGCTTACGTTCAACCACCGTCATTGACTTCCCTCTTTCGTTCGGCCACCGGCGTCTTCGACAAACTGCTTACACCCGCATGTCCAGCACGCGCCAATCTTGGGTGGGTTGATAGTGCCGGGTGCGATGGTTGTTTTGAGGCCGTGACCCGCATCGGTGTGCCCGCATTTGCAGTAGCGCTTGGGTGGTCGCGAACTTCGCTGGGCGATCTTCTTGACCGCCGCTGATTCCTCGACCCGTTTGACCGCGTTTGACCGATCCGGAACTTGTCGGCCCTCGCGTTTGCGTGGCATTGCAAAGGGATCGTTCCAGTAAAACCCAATCGGTTGCATGAGCTTCTCATCGATCTCATCCAGGTCGACCCTGAGCGTGCGGTGGCGTGCATAGCTGCCGATGCGGTAGCCCTTGATCTTGCCCTCCATGATCAGTTTTCGCACGAACTTTGTACTGATGCCGAGGTATTCGGCGGCTTCGGGAATGCTGATGTAGCGCCGGCTCACGGCTGACGCCGCCTGCGTCGCACCTGTGCGGATTTCAGCGCCATCCGTTGCATATGAGCCTTGCGGGCGTACTCGGCGCGCTTGGCGCGCTCCCCAGGAGTGAGCTTGCCTTCCGGGTCGACCTCGCGCTCAAACTTCGCGTAGAAGCCCTCCCGCATAGCCCTTGTGGCCGTGTACCGATCCCCGGTGTTGGCCCACCGCGTGTAGGCACCGATTCGACCGCGCAGGCTGCGCTCCGACGCGCTGGGTTCGGCGTCACGGGCCCGTTGCTCAAGCCTCGCGCGACGGGCACAGTCCCAGTGCGCATCACATCGGAGGCCGCCCTCCTCGTGCGCCGACCCCTTAGCCACGAGCCGCTGACAGTGACGGCAGTGTGCACCATCGCTCCAGGCGTCGTAGGTGATCACCTGTTCCGCCTTCGCCGCCTCACAGCGTCTTTGTCCATGGACCATTGTCGTCCCGGCTTGGTGAACGGCTGACCGACTCTTGCGGGCAGTCTGACAAGTGGCGTGCAAAGTCAGAGTGGGCTTGTCCGCTAACTCTGAAGCATCTGTAACTGAAGCCGGCTTATCCGGTTGGCAAACGATACTGCCAAGAAGCTGACCAGCAGGAACAGGTCTGACCTCGTCCGCAAACATGCAACCAGCGCGTTGGGGCCGAATATCATGAGACCGCAACCCCGGAAAATGCCGATGCATTGCGGTAACTGGGCAAATGCAGGAGATAGCTAGCTATGCAGTTCGGACCATACAACCGCAGCAACCGGGGTCCTATAGCAACCATGGAGCATTGCCTGGGGGTGGTCCCCTTCGACCGCGCTAGGGCTGACACACTCGCGAAGCCGAATTTCCCCAACTCTGCGTCCAGGAAGTTTCCGGCAGGATCAGAATTAGCCATTACGAGCTGAACTATCGCTCGCCTGATTCTCCGAAGCTTCGGGATGGTGTGCCCGTAGGTTCAGCTGTGTCCAAGCCTTAGCGCCTGCTTCCAATTGGCTTGCCTGCGGTATGTTCCAGAGTTCATATTCCGTGCTCCCTCCCTGATTGAGCAAGGTATGAGGGAGCCACTCCAACTTCTCAGTGCGATTAGCGAGATACAAGCATTAGCGTTAATCTTCGAACCACGAGCCGGTAACAGAAAGTAATGGCAATTCTGTATTCCGTCGCGATCGAGAAGCTTCAGCGATCTGGACCCACTGCAACGGGTAACGGGCCGAATTATTGAGGATTTGCTCGCATAGCCCTCCGGGCAGCGGGCCATATGCGACACCGCCTACGGCAGCGGCTCCGAAGGCTTCAAGGACCTCAAGCCAGTCCTGCGACTCCGTGCTATACAGGGCCATTCCTGCGATGTACAACGCTGGCCAGCCTGCAGGGCCAAATTGGGCGGCTTGGGTAGCTAGCTCAGGCGTGAAGCTAGTCAGAAGGTTCGGCTCGGCGTTCAGCAGATCCGTGTGATGGGCGACCAGTAGGCATACGGAGAGCGATAGCGCCATTGCCGAGGCGGCTATGTCTGATGGCAGTCGGCGGCTAATTTGTGACAATCCCAGCCGGCTTGAGCTCGCCATGAGGGCAGTAACACGCTCGGAATTGAGCGCATCGATATCTTCAGCTAACTCACCCAGGCAGGCGCGTACGACAGTGGGGCTCGCGACTGCGGCAAGTGCATATACCCATACCGCGCGGTCCGACGCAGCGAGCGCACTGCGCTGGTCGAGCCACCACCCCACGTTATTTCGGTTACGTCGCGTGTCGTTCACGAGACGGCCGTAATCGATCTCGGGCCCAAACGTCGAACGATTGGGATTCATCGGCCCGACATCGCGTCGCGTATTCGGGTCGATCGCAGCGCCGATAATCGCGATCTCGGTGCATAACCAGGACGGCCCATAAAGTTGGCGCAAAAGCTCCGCTGCGCCGCTCCAGGGCGCGACGGTGTTGGGTGAGCGGCGAACTGTGTTCATTGCACGCTGAACCTTGTCGAACACTGGTTCTCGCTTTCTGAGGCGCCGAAAAGCATCCTGGCGCTTAAGCGTTGGCATCAGCTCGTCACAGTGGGCGGAGCGCATCTCGAAGATGCTCCGATCGTTTGCCTTGGCTAGGTGAATGAACTCGCGAGGTGCTAGCGCGTTAACGAAGTCCGGAATGAAGCCGGTCCGCGGCGAAATGACGTCCGAACAGTGCCCAGATAGGATCGCGGCCAACATCGCCTGCTCCATTGACGACCCTAGTGGCGGCGCGACACCGCAAGCGATCGCTGAGGGCGCCGCAGCGGAATCTGCGAGCGCCAGTGTGTCCAAGTCTCCGGACTCGAGGAGGCGTCCGGCTGTAACGGACGCACCAAGACGCAACCATGGCAGCTCGTCTGCCGTACCAAACTCGGGACGGGCATGTTGGAGCCACCACTGACTGATCGGCTCCACATCTGTAGCGAGTGTGGCCGCCAGGTCTAGTCGCTCATAGGACAGCGCGCTCACGGGCTGTGCCAAGGCCGCGTCCAGCAACTGTTCACACAGCATCGCCCATCCGCGGTCAGCCGGCAGGTTAGGCAGCGGTTCGGAGGTAGCGTTGATATACCGAAGCAGACGGACGCCCAGGTCATCACTGAGCAAATTAACTGCACGGCGTTGTGCTGTCTGCTTTGAAGAGAAGACGCCATCTGCTAGCAGCGTCCACGTTGCAACACGCTCAGATAGTGGGTGCCTGGCCTCTGTCAGCTCTTCGGTGAGGGCGTCGACCAGTCCGCCGACCTCGTTCGCATGAGCAAACCCTGCGAAAAACCGACTGGTGTTGAACCAGAAAGGCCGTCGGATTAACGCTTTCAAAACCTCGGATTTGTCAGCGGACGCGAACTGAGACAAGTATTTGGCGGCGAAGAACTCGCGGACCGGTTGAACGTCAAACTCGAACGTGCCCTGTGCCTTACTGGCCAATGCCCATACCCTGTCGGTTACGTCTGTGAACAACGCATCGACCAAACCGGTATCCTTCTGTGCAGCTGTCAGGTACCGGAAAATCTCGGTCTTCAAATCGATAGTGCTGAGCCGACCAATGCTCCCGTGCTGCTCGGCCAGAGCCTGTAGATGCCAGCCGAGATAAGCGGTCACCTCTTCAAGATTGTCGCGGTTCTCGCGCACCGAAGCGCTCTTTTCGGCCTCACGGTTCAGGAATGTTTTCATGTAATCGTCATAGAGCGGTGTCCTCTTATCAGGGACCGAATGGCCTTGCAGATGCAGGAGGTAGAGCAGAATCGTCAACTGCATTGGATTCTCGGCCAGTTGTGCGATGTGTGGCTCAGCGGTACGTGTGTCGAAGCTATGAATCAGTTCCCGGCGGGCGCGGCTGACGATGCCCCTCGCAGCGCACCATTTGCGCAAGTAGACCAGGCGTAGCTGGTGATCGAGCTTTAACAGCGTGATTGGCTCGAACCATTGAGAGCTTGGCTCGGGCAGCTTCGAGACGTTCGGCCTTGTTGTGACAACAATTTTCGGAGGTACCGTACTGCCGCCCCTCCATCGACCAATGAATTTTTCAATCTCGGTAACCACTCGCTGACGCGTTTCGCGCTGCGCTACCTCGTCCAGGCCATCGAAAACGAGCATTACGGGGAATCGGTCCAGCAAGTCATTCACCGTGGCCATCTCAATGCTGTCGGATTCTGTGAGGGCAGCTAGGAAGACAGCAAGGAATCTTTCAACGGCGCCGAACTTGCGCGGCTTAGCTGGTGACTTGGTAGTCAGGTTCGACTCGACGAACGGATCGGTGCCATCCAGCCACGCTCCATAGTCGCGCAGATCTATCCTTAAGGGCACTCGCGATTGGGACGCCTTGAGAGCAGGGCGCTTCAGTATGGTTCCCGGCTCGTCAGGGACAAACTCTGACCGATAGACCTGTGAAACGTATTGTGCGAGAGTCGACTTTCCCTGTCCCGGCTCGCCGCGCACCAGCGTGAACGGCGTCTGCGAATGCACCAAGTAGTGCACCGCACCAATCGGCGTCGCCCCAGTCTGGATGACAGCGGCGTGGTCCTTAAGCCGCTTCGGGTTCGGATAGGTTTTGACATCGACGAACAGGTCCTCTAAGTCATCGTTGTCGAGTTCGGCTTGCTTGAACTTCACCTTGATGTCTTGCCACCACTGCGCTTGGACCGCCTTGCGGACGAGCAGCGCGAGCTTCGCCTCTGAAGCTTCTGAATCATCTGCCTGGAGCAGGAATCGCATTGCTTCTGGGCCAGCAAGCATTCGTTGGAACCGCCACAGTACCGATCGGGGCAGCACAGAAACTCGCGCATCGATTTCATCACGCCACCAACACTCCATGGAGGCGAGGCCGTATTCGCTTGCGTAGCCTGCCAACGCCGTTTCAAGCTTGTTGATTGTGCCGGCGCCGTAATTTTTCGGACCGGTAGCGGCCGCGGCCGTTCCAGCAACGGAGGTCATCAGAACGTAGTGTGTCGCCCCGGCCTTTACTCGGGCCTTGATTTGCTTGGACTCCCCAGCTATGGCCTGCTCCAGCCACGTCAGAGGGTTCTTCACCGAATCTTTTGACCACTTGACCTGATAGATAATCTCGCCGGATGCGATCCGCTGCTTGATGTCTCGACCGCCATCCTTCTGTCCGACTGGATAGCAGGTGACGTTGTCAAACTTGCTGGTGATCAGGACATGGCAAAGCTTCTGGAACTCGTCTTCGCCCAGGTTCTCGTACCAGTATGGACCAACAGGTTTTCGCACAGGAGTCGATGGCGATGCGGCCACGGCTACTGATTGTGGTGTATCCGGCGTTGTTTGCGGCTGAAGCTGCTGAAATCGGGCAACTTGCGAGTCGGGCTGCCGTGGACTCATGGAAGAATCGTTCGAGCCATTCGGCTATTGCATGGTTATTGCATGAGTGCTAGTTAGCCCGGCTAGGCACAGCTGGTTACCTGCAAGAACTCTGGTGCGCGATACTGGGATTGAACCAGTGACCTCTTCCGTGTCAGGGAAGCGCTCTCCCGCTGAGCTAATCGCGCTGGGAGAAATATATGGAGGTGGAGACGGGAATCGAACCCGTGTGCACGGCTTTGCAGGCCGTTGCCTCACCACTCGGCCACTCCACCGCTGGGGTTGATGCCTCTTGCACCTTCGAGCGGATGACGGGATTCGAACCCGCGACCCTCACCTTGGCAAGGTGATGCGCTACCAACTGCGCTACATCCGCGCGCAACGAGCGAGATCGTCGCCCGGTGCGAAGAACGACGATAGTCCACCCGAGCGGGCACGCACAAATCTCTCGGCGCGTTGTCGCTCTAGGCTATCGCGACACCCCCGGGGGCGGATAAGTCATGTGCTGGTAGCCGACCGTTCGTGCTAGTCTTCGACGTCGTTCGCCTCTCGGCGCCGGTCCCGTGGCTCAGTGGAAGAGCGTCCGCTTCACACGCGGAAGGTCGCTGGTTCGATCCCAGCCGGGACCACACAATCTGACCTGCATTTAAATCGCAGGCCTGGCCGTCAGCCGGCCCATCACCCCCAAATATCCCGGTATCCAAGGGATTCAAGCCGCGGGCAGCAAAGCTACCCCCGCCAGGCGGGGACGGCCCGTCTCGGCGGACCTCTCTCCAATGCTGTACAGTTCTGAACTACCCAGCTGTGGAACTTCAGTTCCGTTGGCGGGTGCGGTCCGGCACGTCAACCTCGACGCGGGTGCCGACAACACATGTTTGGTGTCGCGGGCGCTCGGCGGTGGCCGTCAGAGGAGGGGATACGGGTGTATCGATGGTTCAAGAAGGCGTGGATACCGCTACTTCTTGTCGTCGTCGTCGCGCTCGGCGGATATGTGGTGCTTCGCGTGCGTGCCACTTTCGGTGCCAACACCGCCGTCGCGCGCGGTGATGTGAATGCCGAGACGAAGCCGTTCAATCCCAAGCACATCACCTACGAGGTCACGGCTCCCTCGGGCGGCGGCAGCGTCAGCGTCAACTACCTCGATGAAAACGGGCAACCCCACCTCGTCGAAAACGCACCGCTGCCCTGGTCGTACACCATCGTGACGACGTTGCCGTCGATGTCGGCCAACATCGTCGCCCAGGGCGACACCGGCATGCGCCACATCCGATGCCGGGTCATCGTCGACGGCCAAGTCCGCGACGACCGCAGTCTCGACGAATACCAACCGTTCATCTACTGCTTGGTGAAATCCGTATGAGTAACGAGCCCGGCTCTCGCTCCCGCATCGCCCGCCTGATCCGCGTCATGGCGGTGCCGATCATCCTGTTCTGGCTTCTGGTCGCGCTCGGAACCACGCTGTTCACCCCGGGGCTCGGCGAGGTGGCGGGCAAGCACTCGGTGCCCATGACTCCGCGGGACGCGACGGCCTTCAAACACATGATGAACATCGGCCACAAGTTCCAGGAGTTCGACACCGACTCCTCGGCGATGGTCGTGTTGGAAGGCGACGACAAGCTCGGCGACAGCGCGCACCTCTTCTACAACCAGATCGTCGCCAAGCTCAAGGCCAGCAAGCACGTCCAGTTCCTCCAGGATTTCTGGAGCGACCCGCTGACCGCCGCCGGCTCCCAGAGCCCGGACGGCAAGGCCGCGTACGTGCAGGTCTTCCTCGACGGCGCCCAGGGCACCACTCCCGCCCACGCGTCGGTCGCCGAGGTCCGCAAGATCGTCAAGAGCGTGCCGCCCCCGCCGGGGGTCAAGGCCTACGTGGCCGGCAACACCGCGCTCAATACCGACACGCTGATCGCCGCGCACAACAGCATGGAACTGATGACGCTGGTCACGATCGGCGTCATCTTCGTGATGCTGCTGATCATCTACCGTTCGCTCAAGAACGCGATCCTGGCGTTGATCCTGGTGCGCTTCGAGCTCTATGCCGCGGAAGGCATCGTGGCGACCGCCGGCAATCTGGACATCATCGGTCTGACCCCGTACGCCGTCAGCATGGTCACGATGCTGACCATCGCCACGGGAACCGACTATTTCATCTTCCTGTTGGGCCGCTATCACGAAGCCCGATCCCGCGGCGAAGATAAAGAGCAGGCGTACTACAGCGCCTACAACGGCGTCGTGCACATCATCCTGGGATCGGGTCTGACGATCGTCGGCGCCTGCCTGTGCCTGACCGCGACCAAGCTTCCGTACTTCCAGACGATGGGCATCCCGTGCGCCATCGCCTTGGTGGTGACGATGCTGGCGGGCCTGACGCTGGCTCCCGCGTTACTCGCGGTCGCGTCCAGATTCGGCTTCTTCGATCCGAAACGTAAAGTGTCGGAACGGGGTTGGCGCAAAGTCGGCACCATGGTGACGAGGTGGCCAGTACCGATCATCGTCGTGACGTTCTTTATCGCCGTGATCGGTTTCGTCAGCCTGACCACCTATGTCCCGACCTACAACGACAAGAAGTTCACCCCGCCGGACATCGCGGCCAACGTCGCGCAGACGGCGGCCGAGCGGCATTTCACCCCGGCGCGCATGAACCCCGAATTGCTGATGGTCGAGGCCGACCATGATCTGCGCGATCCGGCGGACATGCTGATCATCGACCGAATCGCCAAGAGCGTCTTCCATGAACGCGGCATCGGGCGGGTGCAAACCATCACCCGACCGCTGGGCGCGCCGATCGAGCACAGCTCGATCCCGTTCGTGATCGCCATGAACAGTTCCAGCACCCTGCAGACCGCGAAATTCATGAACGACAGCATGGCGTCGATGCTCGAGCAGGCCGACGAGATGGGCAGAACGATCGCCGTCATGCAACACATGTATGGCGTCATGAAGCAGATGACCGATACCACCCACGAGATGACTGCCGATATGCACGTATTGCAGTCCGACATCGAGGGGGTGCGCCAGCACGTCGCCGATTTCGAAGACACCTGGCGCCCGATTCGCTCCTATTTCTATTGGGAGAAGCACTGCTTCGACATCCCGGTGTGCTGGTCTCTGCGGTCGATCTTCGACACGCTCGACGACATCGACCTGATGGCCGACGACATCGGGAAAACAACCAAGGACATCGACAAGCTCGATACGTTGATGCCGCAACTGCTCGCTGATTTTCCGAAGACCATCGAGTCGATGCAGAGAATGCGCGACTACATGCTGTCCACCCACAGCTCGATGGCGGGCATTCAGCAGCACATGCAAGAAAACGCCGAAGGCTCGACGATGATGGGCAACTACTTCGACGAGGCCAAGAACGACGACAGCTTCTATCTGCCGCCCGAAGTCTTCAAAAACCCCGACTTCAAGCGCGGCCTGAAGATGTTCGTCTCGCCCGACGGTAAGGGGGTGCGGTTCATCATCACCCACCAGGGCGACCCCGCCTCGGTGGACGGCATCCGGCACGTCCAAGGCATCAAGCAGGCGGTCGCCGACGCGATCAAGGGAACTCCGCTGGAGTCCGCGAAGGTGTCGCTGGCCGGCACCGCCTCGATGTACAGCGACATGCAGGACGGCGTGAAGATCGACCTGACGATCGCCGGCATCGCGACGCTGATCCTGATCTTCTCGATCATGCTGCTGATCACCCGGAGCCTGGTGGCATCCCTGGTGATCGTCGGTACGGTGCTGGCGTCGCTGGGCACCGCCTGCGGTCTGTCCGTGCTGCTCTGGCAGGACATCCTTGGGATCGGCCTGCAATGGATCGTGCTCCCGCTGACGGTCATCATCTTGTTGGCCGTCGGGTCCGACTACAACCTGCTGCTCGTTTCCCGGCTGAAGGAGGAGATCCCGGCGGGCCTCAACACTGGCATCATCCGGGGCATGGGCGCGTCGGGCCGGGTGGTCACCGCGGCCGGCCTGATCTTCGCGGCCACGATGGCGTCGATGATCGTCAGCGACCTGGTGGTGATCGGGCAGTTCGGCACCGCGATCGGGATGGGCCTGCTGGTCGACACGTTCATCGTCCGGGCCTTCATGACGCCGGCGATCGCGGCCGCGCTGGGCCGCTGGTTCTGGTGGCCGCTGGATACCTTCAAGATGCGTAAGCCTGCCGCAGAACCCGAGAGCGACACCGCACCCGTCCGGCAACTGACAACGGTGTAGTGGTCCGCGTGGGTAAGCGTGACACCCAGGCAGGTATCGGGCATACGAGTGAGATGGAACCGAAGCTTCGCCAACGCACCGCTGGCAAGCTCGACCGATCGCTGGATATCGCGATTCTCAACGCCGCCCTTGCCGCGCTGACCGAGAACGGTTACGACGCCACCAACATGGACGACATCGCCGCGCGCGCCGGCGTCGGCAAGGCCGCGATCTACCGGCGGTGGTCGTCGAAGGCGGCGTTGATCACCGATGTCCTCGTCTACTGGCGACCCGACCTGCGCACCGACGACGCCCCTGACACCGGAAGTTTGACCGGCGACATCGACACCCTGATCGACCGCGCCGTCAGCCACGACGAAGGGTTGATCACCAACGACCTGTTGCTGCGCGTCGCGCTGGAAGCCACCCGCGATCCCCAACTCGCCACGGCCCTCGACGATTTGATGCTGCTGCGGGGCGGACGTCAGATCTCGATTGTTCTGGCCCGCGCCGTGGCCCGCGGGGAGATCCCCGCCGACCGCGACTGGTCCCTGGTCGCCAACGTCCTGACCGCGATGAGCCTGCTACGAGTGCTGAACGGGCAAACCGTCGACGCGAAGTTCCTGCGACAGGTCACCGACACTCTCGTGCTGCCCGCACTGTCCAATCAGAGTGGTTCATGAGGCGCAGCGCCGGCCGATAACGGCCTGGGTCCACGCCCGGTCCTCGGATTAGAGCGCCATTTCACCCCTGGCACGCCCGCGCGATCCGGTCCAGACTGAACGAAGCCATACCGGAGGCCGGAGAGCACACCATGACTTCCTTAGAGCTAACCAGCACGGGGACAGCGGATTTCACCGAGGGCGAGGTTTACTTCATCGGCAACGCCACCACCCTGATCCGCTTCGGCGGCCTGACGGTGCTGACCGATCCGGCCTTCCTGCACAAGGGCGAGCATGTCTTTCTGGGCCATGGCATTTGGGCGCGCCGCGAAGTCGAGCCGGCCTGCCAGATCGCCGACCTGCCACCGATCGATCTGATCGTGTTGTCCCACTACCACGGCGACCATTTCGACGACGTCGCCGCCCGAGAGCTCGACAAGACACTGCCGATCGTGTCGACGGCCGACGCGGTGGACAAGCTCGGGGGCCTCGGCTTCCAGCGGGGCTACCCGCTGGACACCTGGGAATCGCTGCGGGTGCACAAGGGCGACGCGACGCTGACGATCACCGCGATGCCGGGAAAGCACTCCGCCGAAGAGGAGGTCAACGAGCTGCTGATGCCGGTCAACGGGCACCTGCTCGACTTCAGCCGCGACGGCGAGCAGCTCTACCGGCTCTACATCACCGGGGACACGATGCTCGTCGACGATCTCGAGGACATTCCGCGCCGCTACCCGGACATCGACCTCGGCCTGATCCACACCGGTGGCACGACGTTCCTGGTCACGGTCGTCACGATGACGGGCCAGCAGGCGGTGCGGGCCGTCGAGATCACCCAGCCGCGCACCGCGATCCCGATCCACTACAACGACTTCTCGGTGTTCCTCTCGGGCCTCGACGACTTCAAGAAGGCCGCCGAGGCGTCGTCGGCGACGACGAAGTTCGTCTACTTGGCGCACGGCGAGACCTACACGTTCACGCCCAGCGCGTGAGGACAACAATGAGCATCGGACGCGACTAAGGACGGGGACGAGCAATGGTTAACAACGAAGGCATCGGCACGCTGAAACTCGAGTGTCCGCAAATGCATCCCGTGGGCCGGATTCTCAAAGAGGCCCCGCATCAGCAAGTCGTCTACGACCCCGGAGTGCAGGTGGGACCGCGCCGGTTCTGGCCGGACGAACACGACCAGCCGCGGTTCACCACGACCTGCCCCCAGTGCGGCAAACCGGTCGGCGAGGCGACGACCGCACTGCAGGACAAGCACCGCAACCTGCTCTTCAGCATGACCGAGACCGTCGAGGTCGCGACCCTGCCCTACGTGTAACGCCGCACCTAGTCCTTCAGGTCGATCCATTCACCGTGCGGGGCGGTGCGCAGCAACCGTTTGACGCCCGCCTGGTCGAATGCCGCCGCGAGCTCGGCCGGGCCCTCGGTCAAGTGGGCCCAGCCGTCGACGTGGGCCGGTATCACCACCTTGGCGCCCAGAATCTCGGCGGCCGCGGCTGCGCGGGCCGAGGTCAGCGTCAGCGGGCGCCCGCGCTCCTTGCTCGGCACGCTCGCGGCCCCCGCGAACAGCACCACGACGTCGATCTCGCCGATCCGGTCGGCCACCTCACCGACCGCACTCATCGAGGCGTTATCCCCGCTGAGATAGATGGTGGGCAGGCCGGGTCCGTACAGCACGAATCCGGTCGCCTCGCAGTTGACGTGGCCCTCCATGTCGCGCATCCCGTCGGCCGGACCATGCACAGCCGGAACCGCTTGTGCCGCAACGCGTCCGGGCCCGCCCGGCAAGTAGTAGGACTGCCACGGTTTGAGCCCCACCGCCGGTGGCCCGAACCGTTCCGCGGCGCCGGGATTGGTGACGATCAACGGTGCTGCCTCGGCGAACCGGCGGCCGGCGGTGTCCAGATTGTCGGGATGCTGGTCGTGGCTGATCAGCACCACGTCGACCTGCCCCAAGTCCTCGGCGCTGACCGCCGGACCGGTCAGTTTGTCGAGGTAGTCGTGCGGCCCGGGCGGGTCGAAGGTCGGGTCCATCACGATCCTGCGGCCGCCGATGTCGATGACCGTCGTGGGGCCACCCAGGACCGCGATCGCGCCGTCCCGTCGCTTCGCGTCGACTACCTCGCCCATGTCGCCCCTGATTGCATTCGCGGAGAATCGATATCGGGTCGAGTGCAGGCATAACATCGCCGGTCTGCGGATCGCGGTGACTTCCACTTCCACCCGGATATTCGGCCAGACCAGCGCCGGGATCACCGCCAGCATGGAGACGACGGGCTCGTGTGTGATCACCGACGAGCGCACCGCCGAGTAGGCCGGAATGTCGGCCGCGTCGGTCAGCCACTGCCGCACGCTGACGACGTCGGACAAGCTGGCCCCGGCGCGGTTCAGCGCCTCCTCGACGTTGCGCCACGCCTGGGTGGCCTCTTCGGTGAAGTCCTTCGGCAGTGTTCCGTCGGGACGCAGCCCGGGCGTGCCGGAGGTGTAGATAACCTCCGAGCCTGCGGGGATGCGTACCGCGTCGGCGTACTTGCCGATGTGAGCGGCGATGCCGGTGTTGATGGGTTCGAACGGTCTGCTCATTTCGCCCTTTCGTCGTGGATCATGCAGCCGGCGTCACACCCTGCGGTCGCGATCCTTCCAATATGGTTCGCGGAGCTGATTTTTCAGTATCTTCCCGCTCGCATTGCGGGGCAGCGCGTCCACGAAATCGACTGTGCGCGGGCACTTATAGCCGGCCAGATGCTGCCGGCAGAACTCGATGACCCCGGCGGGCTCCAGCTCGGCACCTGTCACCACGATCGCCTTGACCGATTCGCCCCACTGGTCGTCGGGCACCCCGATGATCGCGGCGTCGTCGATCTCGGGATGTTGCAGGAGCACGCTTTCCACTTCGGGTCCGTACACGTTCTCGCCGCCGGTGATGATCATGTCCTTCAGCCGGTCCTCGATGAACAGGTAGCCGTCGGCGTCGAGGCGCCCGATGTCGCCGGTGCGCAGCCAGTCGTCGGCGGTGATGGTGTCGGCGGTCGCCTCGGGCCGGTTGAGATAGCCGATCATCCGCTGATTGCTACGCGCCCACACCTCACCGGGCTCGCCGTGCGGTAGCTGCTCACCCGACTCGGGATCCACGATGCGGATCTCGTTGCCCTGCGCGGCCTTTCCGGCCGACATCAGCAGCTCGGGCCGGCTGGCATTGCGGTGGTCGTCAGCGTCCAGCGCCGAGATCGCGCCGCACAGCTCCGTTTGGC
Organism: Mycobacterium stomatepiae; assembly: GCF_010731715.1. NCBI lineage: Bacteria > Bacillati > Actinomycetota > Actinomycetes > Mycobacteriales > Mycobacteriaceae > Mycobacterium > Mycobacterium stomatepiae. The sequence goes on along the minus strand of NZ_AP022587.1, from coordinate 1,507,266 downwards.
CGTACACCTGCACGAAGTTCATCTCGGGCCAGGCCGCCAGCGCGCGCTGCAGCAGCGGCAGGGGCATCGGTGCCGCCCCATAGACCAGGTAGCGCAGACCCGAGAGCGCCCCGATGGCGGCCTCCCCGGCGTCCAGGAACCGGGCGATCACCGGCGGCACGAAAAAGGCATGGGTCGCACCGGCTTTCACGGCGCCGATCAGTGTCGCCGCCTCGGGTTCGCGAGTCAGGAATGTCGGTACGCCCGCCCGGATGCCGAAGAACGCGTACGCGATACCGCCGACGTGAAACAGCGGCATGGCGACCAGGTTGGCATCCCCATCCGAAAACGGAAACGGCGGAGACAGATTCACGATGTGATTGACTAGCGCGCGCTGAGTCAGCTGAACACCTTTCGGGCGCCCGGTGGTGCCCGAGCTGTAGATAGTGATGGCTGCGTCGGTGTCCGCGACGTCGGGGTCGACATCGACGGGTGAGGCCGCGGCGACCAGGGTCTCGTATTCGTCGCCGGAGCCGCCCACCACGATGATGCGGTCCACACCAGGGGTTTTCGCGCGGATCGCTTCGACCGCGGACGCCAGCTCGGCGCCGACGACAAGCACACGCGCACCGCTATCGTTGAGCACGTGGACGAGCTCGTCGCCGATCACCCGCCAGTTGACGATCGTGGCCACCGCGCCGATCGACGTGGCCGCCAGCAGGGTTTCCAGACAGGCCGGGTGGTTCTTGTCCAGAAACGCCACCACCTCGCCGCGCTGCAAACCGGCGGCCCGCAGCATGCCGGCGGTCTGGCGAATCCGCGACGCCCACTGTGCCCACGACCACTGCTGCTCGCCGAAGTGGATCGCCACGTCGTCGGGCCGGCCCTGGGCGTGTTGCTCGACCATCCCGACGAGAGTCTCCGTCGTCCCGGTGGTGACGTCGGCTGGCGGCATTACTCCTCCGCTCATCGAAGCTCATGGATTCCCCAAGTTCAGTCAAGCCAAGGCTAGTCACCGTGTCCACAACGAGTTTCGGTGAGAGTAGAAGACTCTATCCTGGGAGCAAACCGGTCATGGAAATGGACACCGCTTCCAGCGAATGATCAGCTGTGATGAATCACGGTGCCCTGGCACGCGACATCCCCACCCACGAGGAAGTTGTCGCCCAAGCCCGCGCGTTGCAACCTGTTTTGGTTAAACACGCCGCAACAGGTGAATCACTGCGCCGGCTACCGGACCCGGTCGACGCCGCCCTCACCAAGGCCGGGATGTTTCGGCTGCAGACGCCCAAGCGCTTCGGCGGCTACGCCGTCGGTGCGCGCACGGTGCTGGAGGTGGGCGAGGCACTGGGCGAGGCCGACGCCTCCGCGTCGTGGTTGGTGGTGCTGGGGGCGTCGGCGAGCTCGATGGCCGCCCGGTTCGGGCCGCACTGTCGGTATGCGGGGAACGGGCAGTGACACCTGGGTCGCGGACGATGTCTTCGTTCCCGACTATCGGGCGGTATCCCTCGGCGCGATCGCCGAGGGAACTCTACCGCCGACGGCCGACGGACCGATGTACCGGCTGCCCGCCGTCGTGGCGGTGATGGTGCCCTTGCTGGCCCCGCTGCTGGGAGTCGGCCGCGCGGCGCTGCGTTTCGTGGCGGACAACGCGCAGACCAAACGACTTGCCGGCACCACGATTTCGCGGCAGCGCGAATCCGTTGGCCTACAGATACGGATCGCCGAGGCCGCCATGCGCCTGTCCACGGCACGGCTGCACGCGTTCGATATGGCTGCCAGCGTCGACGACGCGGCCGTCGACGGGCGGACATTCGGCTATGCCGCCCGTGCGGAGTTTCGCGCCCGGCTGGGCTATGCCGCCCAGCAGGTCGTCGAAGCGCTGTCGATCCTGGTCGACGCGCACGGTGCCGGCAGCTTCGCGGAATCCAGTCAACTGCAACAATATTGGCGAGACGCCAACATCAGGCGGTTGCCAGGGTGATTCGTGATCGGTAGGGGTCGGTGAAGGGCAGCCAGGCCTCGTCCAGATCGGGCACTTCGGCGGCGTCCGTCAGCGCGTCGATCACCCCACGCACGGTCTCCCGGTTCTCGATGCGCCGCCACACCAGCGACCACGTCCAAAAGGGTGCGGGCGGGGCGATCGGGCGCTGCACGAGATCTGCTGGCAGCCCGACGGTTTGGGCCTTGGGAGAGCTGAGCACCGGCCGGCCCAGCCGGCGGACGTGCTCGAAAAACATTGGGGCAGCTAGCCCGCCGTCGCTGATCCGCACCGTACGCGCGCCGGTCTCCCGGGCGAATTGCTCCCCGTACCGGTTCCAGGAGAACCAGCTGCCGGAGTCCGCGTCGAGCAGCACGACCGTGTCGGCCGCGTCGACCGCCGACGTGTCCGAGCCGACGCTGACCGCGTAGAGCTGTTCGGCGCCAATGAGATGCGCATTCAGGCCATGCCGGTCCAGATCGGAGGAGCGCACCCCGCAGATCGCCAAATCGACACCGCCCTCGGCGACCCGAGTGACCTGCGCGTGCGACGGCAGCACCCAGGTGTCGATGTGCACCTTCGCCACCGCGGAGGTTCGGTCGGCCAGGTCCGGCGGAAGCCATTGCGCGTACCCGATCCGCACGGGCTCGGCCAGCGACAGCCCGATTGCCGACCGCCGCAACTGATCTGCCTGATCCAGCAGCGTGCGGGCCGACGGCAGCAACGCCGCACCCGTCGCGGTCAGGGTGACCGAGCGCCGGTCGCGATCGAATAATCGCACCCGCAGATCCCGTTCGAGGACCTTGATCTGCTGCGAAAGCGACGGTCCGGCAATGCATAACCGCTTGGCGGCGCGACCGAAATTGAGCTCTTCGGCGACCGCTACGAAATAACGAAGATGACGCAACTCCACACTGAAAATGTTAGTGCGACAGTGGGAGTTACGGCCTAGCAGAATCGTGTTGACAACGTGTGTAACCATGACTGGGCAAACCCCCTCATGAAGGAATCAACACATGGTCAATGTTGATCGCGCCCGTCATCGCACGTTCGTCGTCACCGGCGCGGCATCGGGCATCGGCCTGGCTGCCGCGCGGCGCCTGGTAGCCGAGGGCGGCACCGTGATCGGAGCCGACCTGGAATCCCCGCCCGACTTGGGTCCCGACTTCCACTTCGTGACGGCCGACGTGACCGACGAGGCCGCCATCGAGGCCGTGTTCGCCGCGGTGCCCGGCCGTCTCGACGGAGTGTTCCACGCCGCCGGTGTCGCCGGGGGTGGCCCGGTCCATCTGCTCGACCGCGCGGAGTGGGATCGCGTGATCGGGATCAATCTCACCGGCACGTTCCTGGTGGCCAAGGCGGCCTTGGCCACGATGATCGAGCAAGACCGGGTCGACGGCGAACGCGGCTCGATCGTGACCGTGGCCAGCATCGAGGGACTGGAAGGCACCGCCGGCGGCAGCTCCTACAACGCGGCCAAGGGTGGGGTGGTGCTGCTCACCAAGAACATTGCGCTCGACTACGGCCCGAGCGGCATCCGGGCAAACGTCATCTGCCCCGGCTTCATCGATACACCGATGGCCCAAAGTGTTTTCGGCCTGCCGGGGATGGAGGGTCCGCTGGCATCGATCACCGAGGAGCATGCGCTGCAACGGCTCGGCCGCCCCGACGAGGTCGCGGCCACGGCGGCGTTCCTTTTGTCGCTCGACGGGTCGTTCGTCAGCGGTCAGGCCATCGCCGTCGACGGCGGTTACACCGCTGGTCGCGATCACGGTGTCGTCAAACTCTTCGGCTTTCCGCAGTAGCGCTTTAAGATTCGCGCATGGTCACCGCTGACGATGCGATCGAGGCGATTCGCGGCACCGGGGGAGCCCAACCCGGCGCTCGGGCGCTACACGCGAAAGGCACGCTGTACCGCGGTACGTTCACCGCTACCCGCGATGGGGGAGAGCTCTCCCTGGCAAAGCATCTCGACGGCGCGGAAGTTCCCGCGCTGATCCGTTTCTCCAACGGATCCGGAAACCCGAAACAGGCCGACGGCTCGCCCGGGGTGCGCGGGATGGCGGTGAAGTTCACCCTGCCCGACGGATCCACCACCGACGTGTCGACGCAGACCGCCCGGCTGTTCGTCTCCAGCAAGCCCGAAGGCTTCGTCGATCTGCTCAAGGCCATGCGGCCCGGCCTGACTACGCCGCTGCGGCTGGCGAAGTACTTCGTCACCCATCCCCGGCTGCTCGGCGCGTTGCCGGTGGTGCGCGACGCCAACAAGGTGCCGGCCAGCTACGCCACCATCGAGTACCACGGCCTGCACGCATTCCGGTGGATCAGCGCCGACGGCAACGCCAGATTTGTTCGCTACCATCTGATTCCGGCCGCCGGCGAACACTACCTGTCCGGATCCGACGCCCACCGTGCGGCTCCCGACTTCCTCACCGACGAGCTGAAAGCGCGTCTGGCACAAGGGCCGGTCCGGTTCGACTGCCGCGTTCAGATCGCCGGGCCGCAGGATTCGACGATCGACCCGTCGGCGCCGTGGCGAAGCGCCGAGACGGTCACCGTCGGCACCATCGAGATCACCGGTCTCGACACCGAGCGCGAACACGACGGCGACATCGTCGTATTCGACCCGATGCGGGTCACCGACGGCATCGAGCCGTCCGACGACCCCGTGCTGCACTTCCGCAGCCTCGCGTATTCGGCCTCGGTCAGGCTGCGCACCGGCGTCGACCGTGGCTCCGAAGCACCGCCGGCCTGACGAAAAGCCGCTCAGCTGCCCGATTGTCGGCGCAATCCGGCACCGGACTATCGTCGTCGGCAGTGTCGCATTCGCATATGGTTTTGATCGCCCTGGCCGGGTTCGCCGCTGGCGCAATCAATGCGCTCGTCGGTTCGGGGACCTTGATCACGTTCCCGACGTTGGTCGCGTTGGGCTATCCGCCGGTGACGTCCACGATGTCGAACGCGGTCGGTTTGGTGGCGGGCAGCGTGTCGGGCACCTGGGGCTACCGCGTCGAACTGAACGGGCAGTGGGATCGGTTGCGTTGGCAGATCCCGGCGTCGCTGGCCGGCGCCGCGGTGGGCGCGTTCCTGCTACTGCACCTGCCCGAGACGGTGTTCGCCAAGGTTGTGCCGGCACTGCTGGTGCTAGCCCTGGTGCTGGTCCTGGTCGGGCCGCGGATTCAGGCGTGGGCGCGACGGCGGGCCGAAGAAGCCGGGCGATCACCCGAACACGTGACGCCGGCCCGGCTGGCGGTACTCGTCTTCGGAACGTTTGCCATCGGTGTGTACGGCGGATACTTCACCGCCGCCCAGGGCATCCTGTTGGTCGGGGTGATGGGTGCGCTGCTGCCGGAGTCGGTACAGCGGATGAACGCCGCCAAGAATTTGCTGGCGCTGCTGGTGAATGTCGTTGCGGCGGTGGGCTCCCTGATCGGTGGGTGGGTGGGCGCGCGCTACGGACGACGGTTATCGCCGAATGCATTGCGCGCCACGATCATCGTGGTCGGACTGATCGGCCTCTATCGCCTGGTCACGGTCTAACCCGCGGTGTCGGCGGCGGCCTGGTTGATGACGTCCATCATGTCGGCGCGCTGTTGCCAGGCCTTCCGTTGCCTCATCGCTCCATTGCCCTGCGCCATGATGCGGTCGAGTTCGGCTGTGACGCGGTCGTATTCGCCGAGCTCGTCGAGCGCCGGGCGGACCCGCTGCACCAGTTCGTCTAACCTCTGGCGCGCCGGCGCCGCGCTGCCGACGGAGTCGATCAAGTGTCCGGACAGTCCGTCGTGGGCTGCCTTCCAGTACGCCGCTCGCAGGATTGCGGGCGGTAGCCGCCCGCCGTCGTCGCCGCGGCCGTCGGCCTGCAGCGCCGTCATCACCGCGGCCCGGATCAGGGTGGCCAGCAGCACCGTTTCCTCGACCGTCGCCGGTACGTCGGCCACCCGCACCTCGACCGTCGGCAAGTTGGCCGACGGGCGCACGTCCCAATAGACCATCTTGCGATCGAGAATCACCCCGCTGTCGACCAGCATGCGCGCGGTGTGGTCGTACTGCTCCGGTGAGGCGAAGAACGGCGGCGGGCCAGCGCCGCCACAGGATGCTGCGCCAGCTCGCGTAGCCGGTGTCGGTATTGCGATAGAGAGCCGAATTCGCGGACAGCGCAAGCAAAGTCGGCAGCCACGGCCGCAGCCAGTTGCTGACCTTGATCGCGGCCGCCCGGCCGGGTACCTCGACGTGCACGTGGCATCCGCAGATGCCCTGCTCGTGGGCGACCATTCCGAACTTCTCACCGATCTGCCGATAGCGTTGGGTGTCGGTGACGGGGAATTCGTGCGGCGTGACCGGCGGCAGTCCCAGCGCCAGGAGCCGTACTCCACTGGCGTCGGCGGCCTGCGCCGCGGTGCGTCGCAGCAGGGCGAGTTCAGCACCGAGTGCGGCGCTGTCGGTGGCCACACCGGAGGCGGTTTCGACCTGGCAGCTGCTCAATTCCAGCTGCAGATCCACGCCCCGGCGCTGGGCCTGCGCGGCGACCTCCCCATTGCGTGGCGCCGGCTCGCCGGTCTCGGCGTCGACGAGGAGGAACTCTTCCTCGACGCCGAAGCTCGGTACGTGAGGCATCCAGCCCGGCAACCGTGATCAGCGAGCCAGGGCGGAGTCCGCGGTCGGGTAGATGGGCAGCACGCCGCCGAGGCCGCACGCGTCGACGATGCGGGCGACGATCCGCTGCGGGCTGACCAGACGGAGTTCGACGCCGCGCCGGCGCAGGGTCTCTGCTTCGGCGGCCAGCGCCTCGACCGCGCAGCAGGCGATGAAATCCAGATCGGTGACGTCGACGATCAAAGGCCCGGGGCAGGTGACGACGCCGGCCGCTTCGCTGACCAGGCGGCGCCAGGTTTCCTCGTTGCAGGCATCGATCTCCCCGCCGGCGTAGATGACCACCGCCGTGCCGCGGCGGTCGGTGGTCGCCCGCAGCGTGCTGTGCGGGTCGCCGAGCTCGTAGATCAGCCGAGTGCTGAGCATCAAGCGCGGGCCCGAGGCAGGGGGCGAGGATTCGATAATCGTCGTCATGGGGGACTCCTAACCCGGCACCGATTGGCGCCGCGATGGATGTCCGTCCTGGTGTCTGAAGACGAACCTTCCGCGAAGTGCGGATCTCCTTTGTATAACGAGACAGGGCGGTCTGTCTACCTGTGGCGGTTAAGAGTATCGTAAGCCGAAATATGGCAACCTCCGACGTCGTGCCGGCTGCTCCGTCTGCTCGTGAACGGATACTGAATGCGGCATATGAGCTGTTCAGCCGGCGTGGGATTCATGCGGTCGGCACCGACGAGGTGATCGACCGGGCCGGCGTGGCCAAGGCGACGTTGTACCGGCATTTCGCGACCAAGAACGACCTCGTATTGGCCGTCCTGCAGCGCCGCGAAGAGATCTGGACGCACGGGTTGATCGAGGCGCAGTCCGAGCAGCGCGGCACCACGCCCGAGGAACAACTGCTGGCGATCTTCGACGTCATGCACGAGTGGTTCCAGCTCCGCGACGGCTACGAGGGCTGCTCGTTCATCAACGTGCTGCTCGAGCTGGGTTCCGATCATCCCGCCGGACAGGCTTGTATCGCCCACATCGACCACGTCCGCGACATCGTGCGCCGCCGGGCGCTGGCGGCGGGGCTCACCGACGTCGAGGACTTCGCCTCGTCATGGCACATCCTGATGAAGGGGGCCATCATTCTCGCGGCCGTGGGCGACCTGGACGCGGCCCGACGCGCGCAGAAGATGGCCGTACCGCTGATCGAGCAACACCGGCCGGCGACCGTCGCCGAGATCGGGGAGGCGGCCGGCTGATCACGCCGGGTCGGCGGCGGCGCTTCCGTGTTGCGCGGCGTGTTCGGCCTCGAGTTCGGCGATCGCGCGGGATGTACGTTCGCGCAGCAGGATTGCGGCGATCAGGCCGACGATGATCGCGATCACAAGCGCGATCCAGGAGAACCGTTCCAGCCATCGTTCGGCGGCCATCCCAGCGAAATAGACCAGCGCGGTCGTGCCGCCCGCCCAGCAGATGGCGCCGGACACGTTGGCGGCCAGGAACCGCTTGTAGTGCATCTTCAACGCGCCGGCCAGCGGCCCGGCAAAGATCCGCAGCAGTGCGATGAAGCGACCGAAGAACACCGCCCGGATTCCCCAGCGGTCGAACAGGCGCTCGGCCAGCATGACGTGCCCGGGGCCGAAGTGCTTGGGAAACCGCTGGCCCAGCTTGTCGAAGAGTCCCATGCCGAAGCGCCGCCCGATCGAGTAGCCGATCGAATCGCCGATCACCGCCCCGATCACGGCCGCGACGCCGACACCGACCGGGTTCACAGCAAGGTGGTGATGAGACGACATCAGTGCCGCGCTGACCAGAACGATCTCACCGGGTAGCGGTATGCCCAGGCTTTCCACGCCGACCACACCGCCGACCACGAGGTAGACCGCCAGCGGCGGGATGGACTGCAGCAAAGCCTCGACGTTCATGGGTCAAGGATGCCTGACTGTTGGCGACCCGGTACCGCAATGTCGTCGATGGGCGCGGCGTGCGGCATGCTCACGGGTCCCAGTTCGGGGCGTTTGGGGAAGCGCCCGTCGGCCGCGGACAGCCCGCGCATGCGCCGCCAGAGCCAGGGGAAGAAGTTGTCTTGCGTCCAGCGCAGCCGCCCGTAGGCGCCCGCGGCAATGGACAGCTGCGTTGGATTCGGGTGCGCTGCGGCCCAATCATGGCTGCTGTCAGGCAAATTGAGGGCCTCGGCGGCGGCAGCGGCGAATAGGATATGGCCTTTGGGCGAGGCGTGCACCCGGTCGAAGCTCCAGGTGTCCCAATCGCGCATCGAGGCCGCGTTGTACAGATCGACGAGCTTGAACCCGTAGCGGCCGGCGGCGACTGTGATCGCGTTGTTCATCCGGGCCAGCCGTTTGGACACGATGCGGCCGAACGGCAGGAATTGCGCGACGTTCGGGAACGTCGTCGTCACCACCGTTGCGCCCGATCTGGCCAGCGCCGCATAGACGTAGTCGAGCTCGGCCAGCGCCCGGGGGAACTGTCGGCCGGGCTGGATGACGTCGTTCATCCCGACGCAGATGGTGATCAGATCCGGCTTCATCGCCAGCATCGGCGGAATCTGCTCGGTGAGCACATCGCCCAGTTTTTTACCCCGGACGGCGAGGTTGGCGTATTGCAAGCCGGGGTAGAGGGTGTCGAGCATCACGGCGAGCCGATCGGCGAATCCCACGAGACCGGTGGTTTCGTCACCGTCCCACAGACCTTCGGTCTGACTGTCGCCGAGGGCGACGTATCTGGAGTATCCGGCCCGCGCAGCTCCGTACACGATGCCGAGAGTAAACCCGATTCGAATCCCGAGGCGCGACGTCGGCCGCGAAACGCTGGCGTAGCGTGACTGTCGCCGGGCCTGTCGGTGTGAGGAGAGTCAGTGGAATTCAATCTCGCCCAAGTGTTCTCGGCGGTCGCGGCCGCAAATCCGGATCGCGACTGCATTGTGTTTGGACACCGACGATTCACCTACTCGCAAACTGCCGAACGCGCCCGGCGGCTCGCGCAAGCGCTGCACTCGTGGGGACTGGGCGCCCGCCGGGAACGTGACGAACTGGCTCCGCACGAATCCGGGCAAAGTCATCTCGGGCTGTACATGGCCAACTGCAACGAATACCTCGAGGGCATGCTGGGCGCATACCTGGCGCGGGTCGCCCCGTTCAACGTGAACTATCGTTACGTCGCCGACGAATTGGTCTATCTGCTGGGCAATGCCGGCGCGGAAGCCGTGATGTATCAGGCGCGGTTCGCCCCGACCCTGGCCGAGGCGTTGGAGACAACCCAGCTGCCGCCGATGCGGCTGATCCACGTCGACGACGAGTCCGGCAACGATCCGTTGCCCGGGGCGGTGCGGTACGAGGAACTGCTGGCTTCTCACGACGGGGGGGCTATCCGACGAGCCCCTCGATCTCGCGCTGTCGCCCGACGATCTTTATGTGCTCTACACCGGCGGCACCACCGGGATGCCCAAGGCAGTGCTGTGGCGCCAGCACGACATCTATATGAACGCGATGGGCGGACGGCCGCCGTTCGGCGGCGAGACGGTGACCAGCATCGAGGACATCGTCGAGCGGTCGCGGCTGCCGGGACCCGGCTCGATGACCTGCGCGCCGTTGATGCACGGCGCGGCGCAGTGGGCGTCCTTCATCAGCCTGTGTGGCGGCCGGCCGTTCGTGATGGCGGCGACGACCACCCACTTCGATCCGGCCGAGGCGTTGGCGCTGGCCAGCCGCGAACGGGTGATGTCGATGTCCTTCGTCGGCGACGCCTTCGGGCGGCCCCTGCTCGACGCGCTCGAGTCCGGGGATTACGACCTGTCCGGGCTGCTGCTGCTGATCACCGGCGGCGCGGCGCTCAGCGCACCGCTCAAGCAGCGTTTCCTGGACCTGCTGCCCCACCTGACCATCCTGGACGCGGGTGGCGCCTCGGAATCCGGAGCCCAGATGATGCAGGCGTGCAGCCGCGCGCAGAGCGCATCCGGCCGCTTCGCGCCGAACCCGGGCGCGGTGGTGGTCAGCGAGGACCTGACCCGGATCCTCACCCCGGGCGACGACGAGATCGGCTGGCTGGCCCAGCAGGGCCTGATACCGCTGGGCTACCTCGGCGACCCGGAGAAGACCGCGCGGACATTCCCGATGATCGACGGGATCCGGCATTCGGTGCCCGGCGATCGTGCCCGTTGGTTCGCCGACGGCGAGATCGAGCTGCTGGGTCGCGACTCGGTCACGATCAATTCGGGGGGCGAGAAGATCTTCGCCGAGGAGGTCGAGGCCGCGATCGCCGAACACCCGGCGGTGTACGACGTGGTGGTGACGAGCCGGCCCAGCGCCCGGTGGGGTAACGAAGTCGTCGCCATCGTCGCGCTGGCCGACGGAGAAAAGGCGTCCGAAAAACAAATGGCGGACAGCATCATCGCCGAGGCGGCCCGCCATGTCGCGCGCTACAAACTGCCGAAGGCGGTGGTCTTCCGCGATCGTCTGCAACGGTCACCATCCGGCAAGGCCGACTACCGGTGGGCGAAAGATCAAGCTGCACAAGATGTCTGAATCGACTTGGACTCCGCGGCGGGGCGTCACGATCGGCGTTCTCGTCACGCTGGGTGTGTTCGTGCTGGGGCTGCTCTGGGCGAAGTGGACGCCGTATCTCGCCAAAGCCTTGACGGCGCAGCGGACTCGTCACTGGTCGGGGTCGAACATCCTCGCGGTCGGTGGCGTGCGGGCGGGCGACGGTCCGACCTGGCATGCGGCCACGACCTTCTTTCACGCGTACGCCGCCGCGGCTGTTGAATCGCCGGGGTTTGGTGTCGAGCGCGCTGGCCGGAGGAGTCGCGAGCATGCCCTCGATGATGTGCACATGCTGCGCCGCTCCGATCGCTGTCACGTTGCGGCGCAACGGCGTCACGCGCACCGCGGCTATCGCCTACTGGCTCGGGAATCCGCTACTGAATCCGGCGGTACTGGCTTTCCTGTTCTTCGTCGCCCCCTGGCAATGGACGCTGACCAGGGCGGTCGTCGGAGTCGTGACGGTGATCGGCGTTGCGGTGGCGGTGGGACTGGTCACCGGCGCGTCCGGGCAACCCGCGCCGACGGCGATCGCGCCACCTGCCAATGAATCCGGCTGAACTGCAAGCAGATTCGTGCGCTCACTGCTCTGCTTATGCCTAGTCCTGCTGCCGGAGTACGCGATCATGGTGCTGGTCGTCGGGGCGTTTCGCGGCTGGTTGGTGACCCTGACTCAGCCTCCGCACCGAGGCCTGCTGATCGTCGTGCTGGCGGCGATCGTCGGCACCCTCCTCGTCATTCCGACGGCAGGGGAGATACCCATCCTGCAGAGCCTGGCGCTGCTCGGCGTTTCGTCGGGCCCGCTTGGTGCACTGCTGATCACGCTTCCCGCGATCAGTGTCCCCGGCGTCGCCATGGTCGCCCGCAGTTTCGGCTGGAAGGCCATCGTGACGGCGACGGGTGTGGTCGTCGCGGCGGGACTGCTCGGCTCCGCGGTTCTGAGCGTGCTGTGAGTCGTGCAGCCCGCGCCAGCTGAGTACCGTGAATTCGTGCCGAAGAAGCAGCAGCGGGCCGCGAACGAGCCGGCCACCGATTCGCTTGTGCCGCAGTACCCGATCGAATCGGTCGACAACGCGCTCAAGCTGCTGCTCCTGCTGGGCGAGCAGCCTCAGATCCGGCTGAGCGAGGCGACTCGCTATCTGGGCGTGGCATCGTCCACCGCACACCGGCTGCTGGCGATGCTGACCTATCGCGGTTTCGTCCGGCAAGACCCGGTGTCCAAGGCCTACCTGCCCGGTCCGTCGCTCACCGGTGTGGCTTTTGCGATCTTCGGCCGCATCGACATTCAGGGCTCCGCCGCGCCGGTCCTGCGCGGTCTGTCCGCGCAGCTCCGGGAAACCACGCACATCGGGATGCTCGACGGCGCCAACGTCCGCTTCGTCGCCGCGGTCGAGGGCCCGGCTGCCGTCCGGGTGGCCTCCCGGTTGGGGCGCACGATGCCGGCGCACTGCACCTCGACGGGCAAGGTCATGCTGGCCCAGCTGTCGCCGCCGGAATTGGATGCGCTGCTGCCCGACCAGCAACTCGAGCGCATCACCGCGCGCTCGATCGGCAGCCGCGCCGAGTTGGAGGACGAGCTCGCCCGCATCCGCGACCGGGGCTACGCCATCAACGAGGAGGAGAGCGAGGAAGGCGTCGCCTCGGTCGCGGTACCCATACCGACCCGCGCTCCGGGACTGCGGCTTGCGCTCAATGCGGCCGCGCCGCGGCACCGCCTCGACGGCGCGCGGCACCCGGCGGTGGCGGCCGTACTTGTCAAGGCAGCCAAGGAGATTGGCGACCAGCTGAGCTGAGTCCGCTGCCTAGTTAGCGAAACTCGGTGTCCGGTACGGGATTTCCGGGCGCAGGAAAACATCGTTGAGTGTGACTGTTCGCAGCTTGCGGTCCCGGATGATCTCCACCAACTGCCCGTACACCCGGGTGACCGGTGCGTGGTTGAGATGGCCGATCACGATGTTCTCCGGCGTGAAGTACTGGTCGGCGAGCTTGACGATCTGGTCTTCGGGAAGCAGCGCCGAATCGCGTAAGTCGCCATTCCACAGCGTGGGCACCTGGTAGCCCAGATCGGCGGCCACCGCATCGACCACGGCGTTGTGGTGGCCGTACGGCGGCCGGAAGTATGGTGCGGCGTCCACGCCATACGTGTCGTGCAGGAATGCGTCGGTGCTCTTCAGCTCGTCGGCGATCTGCTTGGGCGACAGTTTCGTCAGGTCCGGATGCGTCCAGGTGTGGTTGGCCAGTTGGATCTGCCCGGAGTCCACGAGCGGGCGAAGCAGCGCGGCATTCTCCGTCCAGGACTTGAAGACTCCGGTGACAAAATAGGTCAGCCGCACGCCGGAGTCCTTGGCGAATTGGGTGTAGGCCCGCACCACATCGGTGTCGACCCCGTCGTCGACGGTCCACGCTAGCAGATCGCCGTTGCCGGGAAGCTGTTTGAGCACCGAACCGCCGGGCAGTGCGACACGCGCGGCCGGTCCCGGCGGCGGCAACAGTTTGGGCGGTGCCGGGGCGACCGGGTTGGGCGCGGGTCCGAGAGCGTCGGCGCGGGCCACGGTCTCCTTCGTCCCGTTCGCCGACGACAACGAGATACCCGTGACGGCGACGGTGGCGGCGAGCGCGACCAGGAATCGCCGGCGGTCCAGTTCGGTCACCTGCAAAGGCTAAGTCGGCCGCCGCGCCAATCCCGTTCGTAACGGTCGAGTGTCGCCAGCAGATGCGAACTTGTGACCTTGACGTCAGTCGGCCCGCAACCGGGCGACCTCATGCCGCCAGGCCGCCTCGGCGGTGAAGGCCGGCCCCAGATCGGGCAGATCCTCCCAGTCGGCGTCGTCGATGTCGTGCAGCGTGCCGCCGGCCGACAGCACCCGCAACGACATCCGGGCCAGCGCGTCGAGGCTGATCGCCTGCAGCACGGCCTGCTGCACAGTGGTTGCGGCACTAGTGATTCCATGCCCGCGGAGGATCGCCACCGGCCGCCCCCGCATCGCGGTCACCATCTCCTTGCCCAGCGCGTTGGTGCGGATCAGCACGGCGCGTTGGTAAACCGGCACGCCGCCGCGCGCGAGCCAGGCGCCGGGAATATCGTAGGCCCCGTAGATCGGCCGGATCGTGATGCCGGCCAGATCCGCGGCGACGACGGCCGGAGGGTGCAGGTGCGCGACGGCCCGGTGCTGCGCGTCGGCGAGCATGGTCTCGACGTGGATGGGCAGTTCGTTGGGAACGTGGTACCCCTCGAGTTCGCCACTGGCGCCGGCGCTGCCGTCTAATCGGATCAGGCGGATGTCGCCGGGCACGGTGTTGGCCACGCCGGTATCGGATTCGCTGCGGCAGCGCACCAGCAGGTGATGGTCGTCGACGCGCAGGCTCAGGTGGCCGAGCATCCCGTCGACCAGGCCGCGGGCCGCGGCCACCCGGCAGCCCAGGGCGACCAGGGTCCGCTGACCGTCCAGCTCGCCGGTTATCGTGGTTTGGCCTTCGGTGTGCTGATACCGAACCCTCCGTCGGGGTGGATGGTTTCACCGGTGATCCCGCGGGACCGGCTGGAGGCCAAGAACACGAACGACCACGCGTGGTCGGGCCCGGACAGCGCGACATTCAACGGGGTGCGGGCGGCGACGTCACGTGCCCGGTTCGGGTAGTCGTCGAGCCGGGTGTCGTTGAGCCCCAGGCTGTTCAGGCCGCGCAGGTCGGTGTTGAGGGTGCCGCCGGGCGCCACGCCGTTGACCCGGATCGCAGGCGCGAGCTCGTGAGCCAGCGACGCCACCAGCCCGCGCACGGCGAACTTCGACGACACGTACAGCACGCCACCGCGGCCGGGGTAGTACGACGACGCGGACTCGGTCAGGACGATCGACGGCTCGGTCCCGTTTCGCAGCGCGGGCACCGCAGCCTTGACGGACTGCAAATGGCTCAGCACGTTGGTGTGAAACATCTCGTCGAACGCGGCCGCGAGACTGTCGGTGTCGAGATCGGCCACGCCCCGGTAGAAGTCGAACACTCCGACGCAGTTGACCAGGATGTCCAGCCCGCCGAACGAATCGACCGCCGCGGTGACGGCGCGCTGGTTGGCCTCGCTGGTGATCGCGTCCCCTTCAACCACCCGAACATCGGGCAGCTGCGTGGACAGCGCGTCACACTTCTGCCGATCGCGTTCCAGGACAGCAACTCTGGCGCCTTCGGCGAGGAAGGCGTCGATGACGGCCTGCCCGATTCCGGATCCGCCGCCCACGACCAATGCACGTTTGCCGTGCAACCAGGCGGTCACTGCGGATCGGGGAGCAGCGGCGCCCCCGAGTTCCCCACCATCGCCGCCAGCGTTCGAGGGTTCTGCCACGTCAGCGCCTCCACCTCTAGTGCGTCCAGGCTGATCCACCGTCCCGTTCTGGGTGCGCGGATCAGCAGTCGCGCTCCGTTGCGGGTGTCGACCCGCTGCATCACGATCTCGGTGAATTCGTTTGCCACCGTGAGCGGTTCGCCGACCGCACCCGCCATCAGCCGCTCGAGTTCGTCATTCACAGGAACACCGCCAGGTTCTGCATCCGCAACACCGACTCGTCGGCATTGATCGTGCGCCGGGCGAGTTTCCACCGATCATCGCACCAGCGCAGCACGTCTTCGCGACCGCATGACAGCAGCGCGCTCTCGTTGACGTCGCCGCGGCTGCGGAATAGCAGCTCCGCCGACTCGACCACCAGGTGCCCGGGATTGTCGTCTTCGAAGGTGCGCACGTTGGTGATGAAGTGGCGCAGCCGCGACGGCGGATCCTCGGCCCACACATGTTCGGTGCCCATCCGCGCGACCCGCTGGCTCAGCGAGTACTTGTCCTCGTCGAAGTGGGCCATTCCCGGTTTCGGAAACGGCGACGCGCCGAACTCGGCGCCGCGTGCGGTCGTCCTCGCCGTCGGCGTCGCGGGTCAGGATGAACGAATCGTCGAGGACTCGGCGCACCACGTAGTCGCCGTCCTGCGGGATCTCCGATTCGTGGCCCACGAACGTCCACGCCCGGCTGAACAGGCGCTCTTTCTCGAGCGCGAACAGTTCGTCGTCGTTGTAGATGTGCGCGGGGATCATGCCGCGGCGCACATTCTCGAACAGGCCGTTCTCTGCCACCAGCACCCCGTTGCTCTGTTTTACAGAAATAAATTCCGCTTAGTAGAATCTTGCAGAATGCCCGGGCTGGTCAATTAGGCGGGTAGCCTCACGGTTCGTGAGGGCCGCACCGGAGCGCGTCGCGTCGCAGGGGGACATCACGGCGGAGATCGCCGAACTCGCGGCTCGGCACGCCGGCGGTACGGACCCGCGGCCCCGGCTGGACTATCCGCCGTACCGCAGCAGCGCGCTGCGCCACCCGAAACAACCCCTGCTGCTGGTGGATCCCGACGACCTCGAGCGCTGCGCGCCGTGTTTCGGCGAGCGTGAGGTCGATCCCCTCGACGCCGACCTGACGGCCGGCCATCCCGGCGAACCGATCGGCGAGCGCATCGTCGTGGCCGGGCGCCTGCTCGACCAGTCGGGGCGACCGCTGGCCGGCCAGCTGATGGAGATCTGGCAGGCCAACGCCGGCGGCCGCTACCGTCACCAGCGCGACCAGCATCCCGCTCCGCTGGACCCGAACTTCGTCGGGGCCGGCCGCTGCCTGACCGGGCCCGACGGAACGTACCGATTCGTGACCGTCAAGCCCGGCCCCTATCCGTGGCGCAATCACCACAACGCCTGGCGCCCGGCGCATATCCATTTCTCGCTATTCGGCACGGCATTCACCCAGCGCCTGGTCACCCAGATGTACTTCCCGGGCGACCCGTTGTTCGGCCTGGACCCGATCTTCCAGTCGGTGCTGGATCCCGCCGCGCGCCAACGGTTGATCGCCGACTACGACCACGGGCTCACCGAGCCGGAGTTCGCGACCGGGTATCGATGGGACATCGTGCTGGCCGGCGGTTCCGGATATGACTGAATTGGCTTGCACCCCTGGGCAAACCGTCGGTCCGTTCCTCGATCTCGGGCTGCCGTGCCGCACCCACCTGGTCGACGACCCCGCGGCGATCCGGCTGCGCGGCACGGTTTTCGACGGGGCCGGCGAGCCGGTCCCGGACGCGGTCGTCGAACTCTGGCAGGCCGACGCCGGATGGGGCAGGGCCGCAACGGACGCCGCCGGGAGCTATTGCTTCACGACCATCGCGAGCCCGCCGTTCTTCGCCCTCGTCGTCTTCGCTCGCGGACTGCTGGACGGGCTGTTCACCCGCGCCTATCTGCCCGGCGCGCAACTCGACCCGGTGTTGGGGACCCTCGACGCCGGCCGGCGGGCAACCCTATTGTGCGTGGCCGAAAGCCGAGCCGATTACCGGTTCGACATTCACCTGCAGGGTCCGCGCGAGACCGTGTTTCTGGCGTACCGGGATGCCGGGGGATGACCAATCTGTTGTGGCCCGGCGATCACCGCGCCGGCGAGCACATGACCGATCGCGCGCTGCTGGGCTCGATGGTGGCGGTGGAATCCGCCTGGCTGGGCGCCCTGGCTGCCGCGGGCCTGGCGCCGGCCGACGCCGACCTGTCGCGGCTGGTGGGCCACGAGGACGTGGCAGCGCTCGCGCTGGGCGCCGAGGACAGCGGCAACCCGATCGTCGGTGTGGTCGAGCTGCTGCGCCAGCGGGCCACGCCCGGCATCCGCCCGTGGATCCACCGCGGGCTCACCAGCCAGGACGTCGTGGACACCGCGCTGATGCTGGGCGTGCGTGCCGTCGCCGACGAGCTGAGAACACAGCTACGCGAACAGGTTTCGGCACTGACCTCGCTCGCGAACCTGCATCGGGGCACCCCGATGGTGGCCCGTACGCTCACCCAGCACGCCGCGCCCAGCACGTTCGGCGCCAAGGCGGCCCGGTGGTGCGACGGCGTCGTCGACGCGTACGAACGGCTTAGCGGTCTGGTCACCCCGATCCAGCTGGGTGGTGCCGTCGGAACATGGTCGGCCACCACCGAACTCGCGACGCTGCTCACCCGCGCGGGCGACCCGACGGAAGTTGCCGAACGGGTAATGCACACTGCGGCAGCAACTTTAGGCCTGCATGTGCGGACGCCATGGCACACCACCCGGACGCCGATTACCGCCGCGGCCGACGCCTTCCTCGGCTGCACCGACGGCTGGGGCCGGATCGCGTCGGACGTCGTCACGCTGGCTCGTCCCGAGATCGGCGAGCTGAGCGAGCCGGCCGCCGATCGGCGTGGCGGCTCGTCGTCGATGCCGCACAAGCGCAATCCGGTGCTGTCCATCATGATCCGGCGGACCGCGCTATCCACACCGCAGCTGGCGGCTGCCCTGCACACCGCGGCGGCGCTGGCCAACGACGAACGTCCCGACGGCGCGTGGCATGCCGAGTGGGACACGCTGCGGACCCTGGCCCGGCGGACCGTGATTGCGGGCTCCCAGTGCGGCGAGCTGCTGGCCGGGCTGCGGGTGCACGCCGCGCGGATGGCCGAGAACCTCGGGGCGGCAGAGGTGCTCGGTGAGCAACGGGCGATCGCCGACCTAGCCGGAAAGCCTTCGTCGCCAACCTATTTCGGCGCCGTCGACCGGTTGATCGACGAGAGCCTACGTCGTGCCGAGCGGGTAGTCGGCAAGCGAGGCCACGGTATCCCGTAGCGCCAGCGTGGCGTGCCCGGCCGAGGCGTTGCCGTCCTCGTAGATGCTGGCCAGCCAGATGTGCACCAGGGTGTCGATCACCCGGTCCTCGCGGATCGCCGGTTCCTCGGTGGTGAACGTGGCGGCCATCACCCGCTCGCTCAACATGTTCAGCGCGATGGACAGATCCTCGGCCGCGATGGTGTCCGGTGCGGCGCCCCGCTCACGTTCGGCCTTGATCGCGGTGGTGGTGAACGTGATCCATTTCTGCATCAGCGTCGCCCACACGTGCCGGACCTCGGGGTTGGTGGACTTGGCCGCCGCACCGGCCACCGCGACCGCGCGGTGGGATCCCGACACCTCGAAGAACGCCTCGATCCGGTTGCGCCACAGCGTCGCCGGGTCGCCGGACAGCGTGGCCCGCAGCGACTTGAGGGCCGCGTGTGCCTTGGTGTTCATCTGGTCCAGCAACGACAGCAGCACCGCGTTCTTCGACCGGAAATAGAAGTAGAAGATGGGGCGGGAGATGCCCGCGCCTTTCGCCAGATCGTCGACAGAGAAGTCGGCCAGCGGCCGCTCTTCCAGGAGCCGCTCCGCGGTGGCCAGAATTGCCTTCTCTCGGTCGTCGCCCGCGTGATGCGACGCCCGCCGGCCGCGCGAGGCGTGCGTGTACCCGGTGGACGTCGAGGGGTCGGACACTGCACATACCCTAGGGGTACCTCGATATATGTCAGGGAAATTGTTGATTAATACGAACGAGAATGTCGATTAAGTTCAACATCGCGCAGTGGCGCGTCGCGCAACCTACAAACGACTCCGGGAGTAGGGACTTCCGCCCCTACTTCGTACCTGCCCCGCGATGGTCGCATCTAATACATCGATCAACGATGCGCCAACGTGGGCGAATCGGACGGCAGGATAGGGAGACCCGTGAGGAACGCGAGGAGCGCACCCGGGCGAAGGCGCGTCTGTCCTGGTCGGGTCAGAAGTTCGTCGGTGTCGGTTGGGCACGACTCGATCCGGCGGACGAGCCGGTGGCTCGGATCGGCGACGAACTCGCCATTGCCCGGGCACTGTCCGACTTGGCGAATCAGCTGTTCGCCTTGGCGTCAATCGATATCCAGGCCAGTACCCACGAACCGGTCACGCGCCTGCATCTCTGCGCCTGCCGGTGGGTTGAAAGCCGCGGCGGTCCCGGACTCCTCCTACCCCTTCCGGGACCGCCGCTTTCAAAGCAATGCGCAGCACACCACGAGAGCGGCTGTTCGCCAGGCTATTTCGTGAAATTCTCGGGCGCCGCCGGATCGAGGTGGCCGAGGAACCAGTCGCGCGCCAAAGCGGCCACCTGTTCAAGTGTGCCCGGCTCCTCGAACAGGTGGGTGGCACCGGAAACCACGGCGACTTCACACTCGGCTGGGATCGCCGCCTGCGCCTGCCGGTTCAGCTCGAGAACCGTCTCGTCGCGCCCACCGACTATCAATAGGGTCGGAGCTTCCACTTTGCGAAGTAATCCGTTCGCCAGATCGGGCCGCCCGCCGCGCGACACCACCGCCGCGACCTTGATACCGGGATGAGCGGCCGCCGCCAGCGCGGCGCCCGCCCCGGTGCTGGCGCCGAAGTAACCCACCGGCAATGACGCGGTATCGGGTTGCGCGGCCAGCCACGCCGTGACGTGGATCAATCGGCGCGTGAGCAATCCGATGTCGAAGACGTTGGCCCGATCACCTTCTTCCTCGGGCGTCAGCAGGTCGAAAAGCACCGTGGCCAACCCCGCCCTGTTGAGGACGTCGGCGACATAGCGATTACGAGGGCTGTGTCTACTGCTGCCGCTGCCATGCGCGAACACCACGACACCCTTGGGGTGTGAGGGGATGGTGAGCTGCCCGACCACCGATGCCGGCCCGACGGCCACCCGGATTTCCTTGTCTATCATGGTGATCGCCCCCGCTCCTACGGTTGCTGACTGGACAGGCGTTCGTTGGCGGCATACCGCAACAAGGCGGCAATCCCGTCGGCGGGTGCGATCAGATCGTTGGCCCGGGTCAACGATGCGCCAACGGCGATCGCGGCGAAGGGCAACGCCTCATCGGCTCGTGCGATGCGCTCGGCGGGTTCGCCGAGTTCGGACAACACATCGGAATCCGGCGCGATGGTGGTCAGCGCGTGGCCGGTGACCACAGTGGTGTCACCCAGCTCACCGACGATCAGGGTATCGACGTCGCCGGCACGCAACGCCTCGCACACCGCGCCGAGCCCTTGCGCCGCCAAGCCGGAGCCGCGCCCGATCTCGGATTCGAAGCGATCGGCGATGGCGGTCAATTCGAGGCCGCGACGCCGAGCGAACTCCGCCGTGGTCACGTCGTCGATCTCGTCTTCGCCGGCACGGCCTTTGCGGGCACCGCCGGGCAACTGCGAGACCCGCTCGGCCACTCGCTGTGGTAACTCGGCAAGCAGATCCGCCCGGGCGGGTACCGCTCCGCTGATGAAAATGACCTCGGGATCCGCGTCGTCCACCAACCGGGTCAAGTGATCGGCGATCGCGCGGCAGTTCATCCGGACGGCTTCGTCGGTCGCGTGCTGGAGATCGCCGTACCCGTTCCAGCCCGCGGTCGCCGGCTTATGCGCCGGGCGGCCCGCACCTTCGATGCTGGTGGATCGGACAGTCTCGCCCTCGTGCAGGCTGACATCGGCGCCGGTGTGGTCGACCGCGGCGAACACGTAAACCGGTCGCCGCATCTCACCGGTGACCAGGGGCAAGATGTACGGGTACGCCGAGAAGCGAACCACCGTGCTCGGGGGAGGGCTGCTGAGCTGTTCGTCGACCAGCACCCGATCACTGGTCGCGATCAGAGCTCGGCCGCGCCGGCCCACCGCGGGGCGGTGGTGCAGCACCACACCCTCGAGAGTGCCGAGAAGCGCCGTTCCCGCCCCCATGTCTTCGAGGTCTCTGCGGATATCGCGCCACTTCGCTTCGAGTTGCTCGACAGCACCGGCCGTGTCGTGTGAGTCGTCGAAATACACCGAGGCGAAAGGACCTTCCGCCTTCACCAGCCGTCTGAGGCGTTCGGATCGCATGGCATACCTTCGCTGTTTGTCTGGCCTTTACTGTTGGTCAACCGTATGAAGGGCGAGCGCGGTCGGCCAGAGCCGTTAGCCCTTTGGTGTGGGCCTTTAGTCCCGTGGTCTGGTTGCCCTCATCCGACAAGTGACCAACGCCCCGGGTCCTTCGTGCCTTTGCGCCTTTACCGGATGCCCGGGGCGGGACGCAGCATGGAATTCCGCAGAAAGGAGTCCATCCATGAAGGCACTGATCGTGTGCTCCTCGAAATCACACGGCAATACCCGCCGCATCGCCGATCGGATGGCGCAGGTGCTCGAATGCGAGGTGGTCACACCCGAGTCGGTCGACCCCGCGACGCTGGGCGGATACGACCTAGTGGGTTTCGGATCCGGCATCTACTACATGGCAGTGGATCCCAGGCTGCGCAGCCTGATACGCCACGTGCCACGCGCGGACCGTGTCTCGGCCTTCACGTTCTTCACCAGCGGTGCCCGGGAGATTCCATTGTTGGGCTATCACAAGCCGATACGGAAGATGCTCGAGGCGAAGGGCTTCGAGGTGATCGGTTCGTTTTCCAGCCGGGGATTCGACACGGTGGGGCCGTTCGGATTCATCGGCGGGATCAACCGGGACCGGCCCAATGATCACGACCTGGATCGTGCCGCGGCACTGGCGGCCCGCCTCCGCAAACGGGTCGAGAGTTCCCGGGCCGTCGGTTGAATACGCGGTGGCCGGGCAGTTGGTGATCTGCAACCGCCCGGCCAGCGCCCTCATCTAGTCCTCTCGCGTGCACCCCGACGCTACGACGTTCCGCGGACCGGCACGAGTGACTAAAGTCCTTTGTCCCAGCGAGATTTTCGCGATGTGTAACGGGCCGTAGGTCCCTAACGCGCCGCTCGACAAGGTGTTAGCGTGCCGCCATGGCGATGCCCACCGAAGACGACGCACACCAGCGTGGCGTGCTTGCGCGAGGCGCACCCGCCGGCGCCTTGGGTGGAGCCATCACTCCCTTCGTGCACACCGGGCAGTACATCACCCGGTCGTGGCGCGACTACCTTGGTGGGCCGGACGAACTTCCGATCGCCCGGCCCACCATTGCCTTGGCGGCGCAAGCCTTTCGCGACGAGATCGTCTTGATGGGCCTCAAGGCACGCCGACCGGTCAGCCGGCCGGAGGATTTCGCGCGCATCACGCGCGAGGTGACCGACGCAGTCGCGTTCTATGGGAACAAGGGATGGCTGGACAAGCCACAGGGCTTCTTCGGGAAGCCGCCCGAGCTTAGCGACGTCGAGATTCGAAAGGTCAAAGATCGCAGACGTTCCTTCCACCGCACCTTCTTCGGCAGCGGATACGCACCACATGCGGGCGAGCCCGGCGCGCAACGCTGGCTGAGCTACAGCGCGAACAACCGCGAGTACGCGTTGCTGTTGCGCCACCCGGAACCACGTCCCTGGCTGGTGTGCGTTCATGGAACCGAAATGGGTCGTGCCGCACTCGATCTCGCTCTGTTCAGATCGTGGAAACTGCACGATGAACTCGGACTCAACGTCGTGATGCCGGTCCTCCCGATGCACGGGCCGCGCTCGCATGGCCTGCCAAAGGGGGCGGTGTTCCCGGGGGAGGATGTGCTCGACGACGTGCATGCGACCGCCCAGGCGGTGTGGGATATCCGCCGGCTGTTGTCCTGGATTCGGTTGCAGGAGCCCGAATCTCTGATCGGCTTGAACAGCCTGTCACTCGGCGGCTATGTCGCGTCGCTGGTCGCCAGCCTCGACAAGGGCCTCACCTGCGCGATACTCGGCGTACCCGTGGCTGACCTGGTCGAATTGCTCGGGCGCCACTCCGGTCTGGGGCCCGACGACCCTCGCCGTCAGACAATGGAATTGGCCGAGCCCATTGGGCGCATGGTGTCGCCGCTGTCGCTGACTCCGCTCGTGCCCATGCGGGGCCGCTTCATCTACGCCGGCATCGCCGACCGTGTGGTTCATCCACGCCGGCAGGTCACGCGGCTCTGGGAGCATTGGGGCAAACCGGAAATCGTCTGGTACCGCGGTGGCCACACCGGATTCTTTCGTTCACAACCCGTGCAGCGATTTGTGTGGGAGGCACTGCTGCAGTCCGGGCTTCTGGACGCAGCGGCCACGCAGCGCTACCGCCCGGCCTAGTTGCGGAGGTTGACATGCATCCGCTGGACCCGCTGGACGCGGCGATGATGGCCGCCGAGTTGGTGTCGAGCCCCATGCATGCCGGCGCTGTGCTGATCCTGGCGCCGCCCGCGGATGCCGGCCCGGCCTACGTCGACGAACTGTATCGGGAGACACTCGCCGCAAACGAATCGATCGATCCCAGGCTTCGCCGATATCCGCACCGTGGCGTCGACACCGCCGGCATCTGGATGTGGCGCGAGTACACCACCCTCGATATGAGTCGACATTGCTTGCGCCGCACCATATCTGGTGGCGACGGCGCGTTCTGGCAATTGATCGGCGAGCTGGATGCCGAACGCCTCGACAGGTCCGGTCCGATGTGGATGTCGTATCTGATCGACGGTCTCGACGATGGGCGATTCGCCTTCTACATCAAGGTGCACCACACCCTGATCGACGGTGTGGCCGGTCTCCGAATGATCGCCGACGCGTTGACGAGTGACCCGAAGCGTCGGTCGATGCCGCCGTTTTATGCCGACCACACCGACGACTCCGCGTTGCCGCGCGAGTCGACGGGATTGCTGTCCCGGTTGACGGCACCGGTGCGGGCTCTGGTCGACACCGCGACGTCGGGGGTCGGCCTGATCGAACGGGTCGTCACCGGAGAGCTATCGACGATGGTCGACGGCTTGGTGGGCTACACGACCGGGTGGCCATTTGGAGCGCCCTACACGCGATTCAACGGCCGGCTGGGCTCCGAGCGGACGGTCTGCGCGGGCAGCTGGTCCAAGCAGCGCATCCAGGCGGTGCAGGACTCGGCCGGGGTCACCGCGAACGACGTGGTGACCGCGATGGTCGCCGGCGTGGTGCGGCTCTGGTTGCGGGACCACGGCGAATTGCCGAACCAGTCATTGGTCGGCGTCTGCCCGATCACGGTGCGCGCGCGCCGAGGCGAACCGTCGATTGACCAGCACGGCAACATGTTTGGTCTATGGCTGTGCCCGTTGGGAACCAACCTCGATGATCCGATCGCGCGATTGGGTCTGATTCACCGGTCGATGTCGGAAGGTAAACACTGGGTGGCGAAACGGGGATCGGCGGCGTCGCTGCTGACGAATGCGGCGAGCATCGCCGCCACGGTGATTTCTCCGCTGCTGCCGTTCACGCCGAGGATACGGACGGGGTTCAACATCCCGATTTCGCACGTGCCGGGCCCGTCGGACGAAATGTATTGGAACGGTGCGCATGTCGAAGAGATCTATCCGGTGTCGACCGTTTACGACGGAATGGCGCTCAACGTGACGACCTGCTCGTATTCCGACCGCATCGGATTCGGCTATGCGGCCGGTCGTGATGCGATGCCGGATATCGACGCCCTGATACCGCTTACCGAGCACTGCCTTGCCGAACTCGAATCCGCCGTAGGCGTGCGTTGATGCAGGCAAAGGGGACTTCGGCCCCTACCGGTGCGGATGCACACGTGGTCAGATCGAAAGGTGACGCACCTGATCAGACCGGTCGCCAAGACCGCTGTGCTGCTGGCGCTGCTGTACGGCGCCCGACGTTATTACCGCAACTGGGGCACAACCAAAGCGGAATGCCGGATGGTGCTGCCCGGCGATAGGTTGGTGGCCGATCCCGCCGTGCAGACCACCGAAGCGATTTACATCGACGCCCCCACGGCGGCGGTCTGGCCTTGGCTGATGCAGATGGGCCTGGACCGCGGCGGTTTCTACGGCTGCGAGGCGGTGATGAACCTCGCCGGTCTCGGTTATCGCCACACCGATCGGGTGCACGCGCAATGGCAACAACTCGCGGTGGGGGATCCCGTCCGGCTGGCTCCCGAAGGTTGGCTCGGCCTGCCCGACGGCGTGACATTCAGCGTCGCGGAGATCGTGCCCGAAAAGTACCTGGTGCTGCGCGCTACGACATCGGATCCGCGCTGGGATGCGGTGTGGTCGTTCCACGTTCAGCCGCACTGGGAGGACCGGGTGCGACTGTTGACCCGAGCCAGGGTCGCGCTGCGCCGACCGGGTGAAGTGTTCGCCATGGAATTGCTCAGGCCGGTGGTCGCCTTCGGCACGCGGGGCTTGCTGCTCGGCATCAAACGCCGCGTAGAGAGGTCGTCCGCGGGCGTCCCGCACAACAGCAACGCCCGCTAGGGATGGCGCGCCGGCTGGTCGCACGCAACAGGACGAGGCAGGTGGCTATTCGGGCTTGCGGGCGACGATCGCGACGGCGGTCAGTCGCTCACGATGCTTGCGGAACGTGGCGCGCATCGTCAGCACCCGCTTGCGCGCGTCTGGATTGAGGAGCAGGTTTCTGGCAAATCGCAGCGCACCCGAGAGCCCCTCGTCGGCGACGATCCGGCGCGGCTGCAACAGCGCCATCGGTGCGGTGACGACGCGGTCGACGACCAGGCCGTGGTCGGACAACAACCGCGACCATTCGGCGATCGTCAGCGGCCGCGCGTTGACCTTGATTGCGCGGGCCAGCGACTGCCGGATCTCGGTGCTGATCTCCTCCGAGACGGTGTCGGGTGTCAGCGCGAGCTCGTGGATCGCGTAGCGGCCACGCGGGCGCAGCACGCGCGCGGCCTCGGCGACGATGGCGTGCTTGGCGGAGTCGCCCTGCATCGTCAGCATCGCCTCGCCGATCACCACGTCGCGACTGGCGTCGGGCAGTCCGGTGTCCGCGGCGTCGGCGAGCCGGACCGTTCCGGATCCTGCGATCACGCCGCGAACGGCTTCGGCCGCGTCGGGGTCCTGCTCGGCGCCCACGTACGACCGTGGCCGGTGGGTGAGAATCTCGGCGGCGGTGCGGCCGAGGCCCGGCGCCAGCTCGAGGACGTCGGCGTCGGTGACCTCGGCGCCGGCCAGCATCGTGCGGGTGAGCCCGACGCCGCCGGGGCGAAGGACACGTTTGCCGAGCCGCGCCAGCAGCCAGTGGCCCGCAACGCTGTCGTCGGTGCGACTTGACATGGGAGCCATGGTCTTTCCCGTCCTTCTAGTTTTCACAATCGCAATTGTGTAAACTCTACCGCATGACCTACGGCGTCGGAAGGCCCTGTATGGGGTGGCCGGGCGGAGCGGCCAAGCTCGGCGCGCTCGGCGTCGAGGCGCCCGTGGTGGCCGCACCGAAAGCCGACGTTTCCGAAGGAGCGTGAGGCACCCATGCCATCCGAAGCCACGCCGGCGGGGGAGTCCGCGAGCCGCCGTCGTGAGGTGCTGCGGGTACTGCGAACGTCCGGCGAGCCGATGACCATCGTCGCGATCGCCGACGCGCTGGGCGTGCATCCCAACACCATTCGTTTCCACCTCGACAGCCTGATCGGCGACGACCTGGTGGAGCGGGTTGAGTCGGGCCGCAGGGGGCCGGGGCGTCCGCCGTTGATGTTCCGGGCGGTCCGTCAGATGGATCGCGGCGGGACGCGGCACTACCGGTTGCTGGCCGAGATCCTGACGATGGCGTTCGCGGCCGACACGGATCCCGCCGCCCGGGCGCGGGCCGCGGGGCGGGCGTGGGGACGACGGCTGGATTGGAGCCAGGCGCCGCGCGAGGCGCCGACCCCGGATGAGGCCATCGACCACCTGGTCGAGGTGCTCGATCGGCTCGGCTTCGCACCCGAGCGGCGGCGAGCCGACGGGGAGCAGCAGGTCGGCCTGCGGCACTGCCCGTTCCTGGAGCTCGCCGAAAGCCGAACCGCCGTCGTTTGTGCCGTGCACCTTGGACTGATGCAGGGCGCGCTGGAAACCTGGGGGGCCCCGGTTGGCGTCGACCGTCTCGAGGCGTTCGCCGAACCCGATCTGTGTGTGGCACATCTCGAGTTGCAGGAGGCCTGTCCGTGAGCACCGAAATGGCAGTCGCAGTCGCGGTCACCTTCGTCTGGCTCGGCATGGTGCTCGCGATCTCGTTCCTGGAGGCGCCGCTGAAGTTCCGGGCGCCGAACGTCACCCTGCAGATCGGACTTGGCATCGGGCGCTTGGTCTTTCGGGCGCTCAACACCGTCGAGGTCGCGTTCGCCATCGTGATCCTGGCGGTCGTGGTGGACGGCCCGATGCCGAGGCGGATCGGCGTCACGTTTGCCGTCGCGTTCGCCATGCTGGCGATCCAGCTGATCGCGGTGCGTCCCCGGCTGACTCAACGCTCGGACCAGGTGCTGGCCGGGCTGGACGCACCCCGCTCCCGCGCCCACCACGCCTACGTCGGTTTAGAGGTGGTCAAGGTCGTCGCGTTGACCGTGGCGGGGATACTCCTATTGACCGCTTGACACCACGGATAGCCCACCGTCACACCAAGGGGACGCAGCAATGCAATCGATCTCACTCACCAGCCTGGCCGCCGAAAAGCTGGCCGAAGCCCGGCAGTCGCACAGCGGACGCGCCGCGCACACCATCCATGGCGGCCACGACCACGAACTCCGGCAGACCGTGCTCGCACTGCTCGCCGGCCACGACCTCTCGGAACACGACAGCCCCGGCGAGGCGACGCTGCAGGTGCTGCAGGGTCACGTGCGCCTGACGACCGCCGGCGACTCCTGGGATGGTAAGACGGGCGACTACGTTGCGATACCGCTGGAGCGGCACGCTCTTGCCGCGATCGAGGATTCGGTGGTCGTGCTGACGGTACTGAAGTCCATTCCTTCTGTGACACACTAGCCACATGCTATTGACTTCATGGTCAAAGGATTTCGGCCTGCGGGTGCCTATCGTTAACGCTCCAATAGGCGGGGTCGCGGGCGGTCGGCTAGCTGCAGCGGTTACCGCGGCTGGTGGCTTGGGCATGGTCGGCATGGGCACTTCGGCAACTAGGGAATCGCTGGCAGCCCAGTTGCAACATGTCGAGGGGCGATTCGGAATCGGCCTGGTGGACTGGGTGGTACGCGGCCAGCCGGGGCTGTTAGAGGATGCCTTGGCGGCGCGCCCGCTTCTTTTGTCGGTCAGTTTCGGTACCGACTGGTCCTGGGTCGCCAAGGCTCATGAAGTCGGAATCACCACTGTCACGCAAGTATTCGACGCTACCGAAGCTCGTCAAGCGGTTGACGGGGGCATCGACATCGTGGTGGCGCGCGGTTCGGAGGGTGGCGGGCACGGTGATACGAAGCTCGGGACGCTACCGTTGCTCGACACAGTTTTGGACGCGGTGTCGGTGCCGGTCCTGGTGGGTGGCGGCGTAGCCACAGCACGAAGCCTGGCTGCGGTGCTGGCGGCTGGAGCCAGCGGAGCGTGGGTGGGCACGCGGTTGATGGCGTGTCCGGAGAGTTTGACTAGTGACGGTAGTCGCCGCGCGGTGATCGCAGCCGAGGCCACCGACACCGTCGTCACTCGGATCTTCGATATCGCCGAGGATCTGGCTTGGCCAACGCGGTTTCCGTCGCGGGTGCTGGCGAACGACTTCGTCACGCGCTGGATGGGTAAAGAGGACGCGCTTGCCGGCGACCAATCGGCTCACGATGAGTTGGCTGCCTCGATCAAAGCCGATGACCGTAGCATCGCCGCGGTGCACACCGGTCAGGCAGTCGGCATGATCCGCGACGACGCATCGGTCGCCGAGGTCATCGACGCGATGTGCACCGGCGCCTTGCGGCTGCTCACTAGCTGGGGCGCCTAGCCCGGCCGTCAGACCGCGCGCAGGTAGCGCTGCGCGATCAGGCGCTGGCCGATCTTCACCACCGGGCCACCGGCCTTGCTCCACCAGGTCGCCGGGCGGGAGAACGCCGTCACCTCCGCGAAAACCGCGTCCGTCGCCGGCTCGCGCCGCACCACGAAGCGTTCCTCACCGCATTCCGGATGCCCGGGCAGGGTGCCGTAGCCGAAGCCCCGGATGTCGGGCTCGTCGACGATGAAAACAACCGGCACGGCGCGGGCAGAAAAACCAATCGCACCACCACGATCGCGTCGAGCACGACGACCTCGCTGCTGGCCTGCACCCCCAGGCCCGAGCCGCGCTGCATGCCCCAATGCATGACCGCATCGGCGGCCTGCTCGAACCGCTGCCGCCCCGTGCCGATCTGACGCTCGACGTATTGGTGGTGATATCCGACCGGCCGGTCGCCGGCCGCCGTCGCACCCACCTCCCGGTATGTCAGCGGAAGCTGCTCGAGCGCTGCTAGGTCCACGCGCCCGAGCGTACGGTCGTAGAGGTGACCGCACAAAACTCGAAAACCGTTGCCTCCGCGTCCGGAACGTTCACGTTCGGAGGCGATCTGACCGTCAACCGCCTCGGGTTCGGGGCGATGCGCATCGTCGGCACGGGCGTTTGGGGCCCACCCGCCGATCGCGACGAATGCGTCCGGGTGTTGCGCCGCGCCGTCGAGCTCGGCGTGGACCTGATCGACACCGCGGACTCCTACGGCCCGTACATCTCCGAGGAGATCATCCGAGAGGCGCTGTACCCCTACGACGACCTGGTGATCGCCACCAAGGCCGGGTTCTTGCGGACCGGTCCGAATGCCTGGATCGAGATGGGTTTCCCGGCCTACCTACGCCAGGAATGCGAGATGAGCCTGCGTCGCCTGGGTGTGGAGACCATCGATCTCCTGCAGCTGCACCGCGTCGACCCCAAGTGGCCGCTGGCCGACCAGGTCGGTGAGCTGGCCAAGCTGAAGGACGAGGGCAAGGTCCGCCACATCGGGCTGTCCGAGGTCAACGTCGACCAATTGAACGAGGCGCAGCAGATCACCCCGATCGTCTCGGTGCAGAACATGTACAACCTGACGGTCCGCCGGGCCGAACCGCTGCTCGACGCCGCGACCGAACAGGGCGTCGGCTTCATCCCGTACTTCCCGCTGGCGGCCGGGCCGCTCGCCGCCGCCGACGGCCCGCTGCAACGGATCGCCAAGGACCACCACGCCACGCCGTCGCAGCTGGCGCTGGCCTGGCTGCTGAAGCGCTCGCCGGTGATGCTGCCGATTCCGGGCACGTCGAAGGTGTCGCACCTGGAGGAGAACGTGGCCGCCGCCGAGATCACACTCACCGACGAGGAGTTCGAGACCCTGGCGGCTGCCGGAGCGCAGTAGCGGGCCACCCAATACGGTGGTCTGGTGGCCGGCGAGCATCAGGAACACCCGGGCGGGGGATTCAACCCACCCGTACCGACGACCCAGGGTGGACCCGACTACGGCCGGTTCATCGACGCGGTGCGCAAGCTGCAGGATCATGCGCGCGCCGTCGACGCGCCCGATGAGGTGATCAGCGAGGCCGCGGACACGCTGGAGAAGCTGTCCGCGCTGCTCAGCCCGTACGACGCCGACGAATGGGCGTCACCGTCGGGCCGTCGGATGGACCTGCCGGTGCGCGGCAACATCCTCACCGTGCCGTTGTCGTCCCGCAAGACCGAGGACGGTCGGATCGAGGGCACGGCCCGCTTCGCTCGGTTTCACCTGGGCCGCAATGGCGCCGTGCACGGCGGATCGCTGGGAATGCTGTTCGACACGGTGCTCGGCCTGACCGCGTCGGTGCTCACCGGCAGCCCCCGTCAGCGCACCGCGTACCTGAAGATCAATTACCGCAGCATCGTGCCGATCGAAAAAGAGCTGCAGTTCGACGCCGGCGTCGACAGCGTGGACGGCCGCAAGATCTTTGTGTCGGGCAGCTTGACCGACGGCGACACGCTGCTGGCCGAAGCCGACGCGTTGTTCGTGAAACTCAAGCCGGGCCAGCCCTGACCCATCCCGTTTCGGCGAATGATAACCCTGACAAATTATTGTCTTGACAGACTATTGCACAGGTGTAGATTCAGCTACCGAGGTAGCTATGGTCACGACCAGGTTCAGCATGTGGCGCACAGTGACCGCCGCGGTACTCGCGGCGAGGCCGGCGGTTGCGCTCAGGCCGGCCCGGCGTCCGCAATTGACCGACATCCGACCGTCCGTCGCGATCGTTATCCCGGCCCATAACGAAGAACTTTTCATCGGCAGCTGCCTCGAGTCTTGCCTTCACCAAACGTCGCCGCCGGACGAAATCATCGTCGTCAACAACAGGTCGACCGACGGCACCGAGTCCATCGTGCGGCGATACCAAGCGCAGCAGCCTCAGATGGGCATTTGCCTGCTCGATCAAAGTGAGACTCAGGGCATTGCGCCGACCCGCAACCGCGGATTCGACCATGCGCGAAGCGACGTGATCGGCCGGGTGGACGCCGACTCCGTCATTGCCACCGACTGGGTGGCCACCGTCCGCCGCCGCTTTGCGGAGCCGAAAATCGCCGCGGCAACGGGACCTGTCAGCTATTACGACATGCCAATCCGGCGACTGTTCTTCCGGATGGACTGCATGGTCCGCGCCTGGTTGCGATTCAGCTGCAGCGACCAACCGTTCTTGCTCGGGGCGAATATGGCGATTCGTAGCTCGGCATGGAGGGCGGTCCGCGAGCAGACGCGGCTGGATCCAGAAGATCTGCTGCATGAAGACATCGACCTGGCATTGACGCTCTTCGAGAACCACTTCAATGTCTGCTACGAGCCGACACTGATTGCGGCCACGTCCGGTCGACGGCTGGAATGCTCCCCGCGCGAGTTCTATCGCTATGCCACGCGCTACTCCAGAACCATCACGGCGCACGGAGGCAAAAGCCGCGCAGCACGCACGACGATCGCGGTCCTGCTGGTGGGCTACTTCCCGGCCCGCGTGCTGCGGTTCTTCTATGACACCGACAACCGTCGACCCACGGTGTCGCAGCTGCGGGCCGCGCCACATCGGGATCCGGTGCGCGCTCACGCGGCGCAACCGCCGACTGGGCGGTAGCCGAGACGGGGTGAGCCCGGTTAACCAGTAATGCCCCGGGCTCTTTGAGGTGCGCCCCGATAGCATGGCATCGACCAATCAGGATGATTGGTGACCCCCAACGCAAACTAAGCCCTGGAGACCCAACGCAATGAGCGCCCCCGCACAATCGATCCCAGCAGCCCCGATCCGGGTTCCTGCCGGGACTACGGCGGCCGCGGCGGTCGGGGAGGCGGGGTTGCCGCGCCGGGGTACACCGGACGCGATCGTCGTGGTGCGTGACGCCGACGGCAAGCTGCGTGACCTGAGCTGGGTACCCGACGCCGACGCCGAGGTGGTCCCGGTCGCGGCCAACACCGACGAGGGCCGCAGCGTCATCCGGCATTCGGCCGCGCACGTGCTGGCCCAAGCCGTCCAGAACCTGTTCCCGCAGGCCAAATTGGGAATCGGGCCGCCCATCGCGGACGGCTTCTACTACGACTTCGACGTGGCGGAGCCGTTCACCCCCGAGGACCTGGCCAAGCTGGAGAAGCGGATGCGTCAGATCGTCAAGGACGGCCAGCTGTTCGACCGGCGGGTCTACGAATCCAAGGACGCGGCGCGTGAGGAACTGGCCAACGAGCCTTACAAGCTCGAACTCGTCGACGACAAGTCGGGCGATCCCGACGTGATGGAAGTCGGAGGCGATGAACTCACCGCCTACGACAACCTCAATCCCCGTACCCGCGAACGGATCTGGGGCGACCTGTGCCGCGGCCCGCACATCCCGACCACCAAGCACATCCCGGCGTTCAAGCTCACCCGAAGCTCGGCGGCCTACTGGCGCGGCGACCAGAGCAACGCCAGCCTGCAGCGCATCTACGGCACCGCCTGGGAGTCGCAGGAGGCACTCGACAAGCACCTGGAGTTGCTCGAGGAGGCGCAGCGGCGCGACCATCGCAAGCTGGGCGTCGAGCTGGACTTGTTCAGTTTCCCCGACGAAATCGGTTCCGGCTTAGCGGTTTTCCACCCGAAGGGCGGCATTATCCGCCGGGAGCTGGAGGAGTACTCGCGGCGCAAGCACATCGAGGCCGGCTACGAGTTCGTCAACACCCCGCACATCACCAAGGAGCAGCTGTACATCACCTCGGGTCACTTGGAGTGGTACGCCGACGGCATGTACCCGCCGATGCACCTGGACGCGGAGTTCAACGCCGACGGCACGGTCCGCAAGCCCGGGCAGGACTATTACCTCAAGCCGATGAACTGCCCGATGCACCACCTGATCTATCGGTCCCGCGGTCGCTCCTACCGCGAGCTTCCGTTGCGGCTCTTCGAGTTCGGCAGCGTGTACCGCTACGAGAAGTCGGGCGTGGTGCACGGGCTGACCCGGGTGCGCGGCATGACGCAGGACGACGCGCACATCTACTGCACGCGAGAGCAGATGCGCGACGAGCTGACCTCGCTGTTGCGCTTCGTGCTCGACTTGCTCGCCGACTACGGGCTCAACGACTTCTATCTGGAGCTGTCCACCAAGGACCCGGAGAAGTACTCGGGCTCCGACGAGATGTGGGACGAGGCCACCGAAGTCCTGCAGGAGGTGGCCGTGGCCTCCGGGTTGCATTTCGTTCCCGACCCCGGCGGCGCGGCGTTCTACGGCCCGAAGATCTCGGTGCAGGTCAAGGACGCGTTGGGTCGCAGCTGGCAAATGTCGACCATTCAGCTCGACTTCAACATGCCGGACCGATTCGAGCTGGAATACACCGCGTCCGACGGCACCCGGCAGCGGCCGGTGCTGATCCACCGGGCGCTGTTCGGGTCGATCGAGCGGTTCTTCGGCATCCTCACCGAGCACTACGCGGGGGCCTTCCCGGCGTGGCTGGCGCCGGTTCAGGTGGTCGGTATCCCGGTCGCCGACGAGCACGCGGCCTACCTGGAAGATGTTGCCGCGCAACTGAGGTCGCGGGGTGTCCGGGTGGAGGTGGACACCAGCGACGACCGGATGGCCAAGAAGATCGTGAACCACACCAACCAGAAGGTGCCGTTCATGTTGCTGGCCGGTGACCGTGACGTCGAGGGCGGGGCGGTCAGCTTCCGCTTCGGTGACCGCACCCAGATCAACGGCGTGCCCGTCGACGCCGCGATCGATACCATCGTGAAGTGGATCGCAGACCGCGAGAATGCCGCTCCCACACAAGAACTGGTGAAGGTAGCCGGCGGTGAGTGAGCAGGACAGCGAGGACACGATTCTCGACAGGGGTGTCGGCGATCGCGACCAACTGCAGCGGCTGTGGACGCCGTACCGGATGACGTATCTGGCCGAGGCGCCGGCCACGCGCGACAACGGCAAACCCGAGGAGCCGTTCACCGACATTCCGCAACTGCCCGACGAGGAGGGTCTGGTGGTGGCGCGCGGCGAACTCGTCTACGCCGTGCTCAACCTCTACCCGTACAACCCCGGGCACTTGATGGTGGTGCCCTACCGGCGGCTGTCCGAGATCGAGGACCTGACCGTCGCCGAGAGTGCGGAGCTGATGGCCTTCATCCAGAAGGCGATTCGGGTGATCAAGAACGTGTCGCGGCCGCACGGCTTCAACGTCGGCCTGAACCTGGGAACGTCGGCAGGCGGCTCACTGGCCGAACATCTGCACGTGCACGTGGTGCCGCGCTGGGGTGGTGACGCGAACTTCATCACGATCGTCGGCGGCGCGAAGGTGATCCCGCAGCTGTTGCGAGAGACGCGGCAGTTGTTGGCCACCGAGTGGGCCAAGCAGCCGTGAGTAAGGCGCCCTTCCTGTCCCGGGCCGCATTCGCCCGGCTCACCACTCCGACGGCCCGGGCGCTGCTGCGGCTGGGTTTGACGCCGGACGCCGTCACGATCGTGGGCACCATTGCGTCGGTGGCAGGAGCGCTGGTGCTGTTCCCGATGGGCAAGCTGTTCGCCGGTGCGTGTGTGGTCTGGTTTTTCGTGCTCTTCGACATGGTCGACGGTGCGATGGCCCGCGAGCGCGGCGGCGGCACCCGGTTCGGCGCGGTGCTCGACGCCACCTGCGACCGCGTCAGCGACGGCGCGGTATTCAGCGGTCTGCTGTGGTGGATTGTCTTCAGCCTCCACGACAAACCGCTGGCGGTGGCGACGTTGATCTGCCTGGTCACCTCCCAGGTGATCTCCTACATCAAGGCCCGGGCCGAGGCCAGCTGCCTGCGTGGCGACGGCGGCCTGATCGAACGACCGGAGCGGCTGATCATTGTGCTGGTCGGCGCGGGGGTGTCGGACTTTCCGTTCGTAGCCTGGCCGCCGGCGCTGCCGGTGGCGATGTGGGTGCTCGCCGCGGCCAGCGTGGTCACCTGCGTACAGCGGTTGCGTGCGGTGCGAACCTCGCCCGGCGCGGCCGAACCCCTGCCGCCCAATCCGGGAAGCCGCGAAACAGGTACGCCGTGATCTCCACTCCGCCCGGCCTCAAGGCGCTCACGGCGCCGCGCGACCTGTTGACCAGGACGGCGAGCGACTGGGTGTACGCCGCCGGCTGGATGGCGGTGCGCGCGGTCCCAGAGTTCGCCGCGCGCAACGTATTCGACACCGGGGCGCGTTACGCCGCCCGCAATGGCGGACCTGAGCAGCTGCGCAAGAACCTGGCCCGGGTGATCGGGGTGCCGCCGGCGCAGGTGCCCGACAGCCTGATGCGGGCCTCGCTGGCGTCCTACGGCCGCTACTGGCGCGAGGCCTTCCGGCTGCCGTCCATGGACCATCGCCGGTTGGCCCAGAAGATCGATGAGTTGTTCCTCGGGGCCGACAATATCGATGCGGCCCTGGCCGTGGGCCGGGGCGCGGTGTTGGCGCTGCCACACAGCGGCAACTGGGACATGGCCGGGGTGTGGCTGGCGCAGACGCGCGGCACCTTCACCACCGTCGCCGAGCGACTCAAACCCGAATCGCTGTACCGCCGTTTCATCGCCTACCGGGAAAGCCTCGGCTTCGAGGTGCTGCCGCTGTCCGGTGGCGACCGGCCCCCCTTCGAGGTGCTGAGCGAACGGCTGCGGGCCAACCGCGTGGTGTGCCTGATGGCCGAACGGGACCTCACCCGCACCGGCGTCGAGGTCGACTTCTTCGGCGAGCCCACCCGGATGCCGGCCGGGCCGGCCAAGCTCGCGATCGAAACCGGGGCGGCGCTGTGCGCGGCGCACTGCTGGAATGAGGGCGACGCCTGGCGGGTATCCATCAGCACGCCGCTGGACTGCTCCAGCGGCGACGTCAAAACGATCACTCAGGCGCTGGCGGATCGGTTCGCCGCCAACATCGCCGCCCACCCTGAGGATTGGCACATGCTGCAGCCGCAGTGGCTGGCCGATCTCTCCGACGACAGACGTGCCCGGCTGAAGGAAGCCTGATGCGAATCGGGATGGTCTGCCCCTACTCGTTCGACGTGCCGGGCGGGGTGCAGTCGCATGTCCTGCAGCTCGCCGAGGTGTTACGCGACCGGGGCCAACAGGTCAGCGTGCTGGCTCCCGCGTCGCCGCACGTCTGCCTGCCCGAGTACGTCGTCTCTGCCGGCAAGGCCATCCCGATTCCCTACAACGGCTCGGTGGCGCGGCTGCAATTCAATCCGGCGGTGCACGGCCGGGTCAGAAAGTGGCTCCTAGAAGGTGAGTTCGATGTGCTGCATCTGCACGAACCGAACGCCCCCAGCCTGTCGATGTGGGCCCTGCGGATCGCCGAGGGCCCGATCGTGGCCACCTTTCACACCTCGACCACCAAATCGCTGACGCTGTCCGTCTTTCAGGGCCTGCTGCGGCCGTTGCACGAGAAGATCATCGGCCGGATCGCGGTGTCAGACCTGGCCCGGCGCTGGCAGATGGAGGCGCTCGGGTCTGACGCAGTGGAGATTCCCAACGGGGTCGACGTCGCCGCGCTGGGCTCGGCGCCGCGGCTGGACGGGTATCCACGGCCGGGCAAGACGGTGTTGTTCCTCGGCCGCTTCGACGAATCACGCAAGGGTATGGAGGTGCTGCTGGAGGCGTTGCCGCGGGTGGTGGAGCGTTTTGCGGACCTGCAGGTGCTGGTCGTCGGCCACGGCGACGAGGACGAATTGCGCACGGACGCAGGCGCTTTGGCGCAGCACATGCGCTTTCTCGGTCAGGTCGACGACGCCAAAAAGGCGTCGGCGATGCGCAGTGCGGACGTCTACTGCGCGCCCAACATCGGCGGTGAGAGCTTCGGCATCGTCCTGGTAGAGGCGATGGCCGCGGGCACGCCGGTGGTGGCCAGCGACCTCGACGCCTTCCGCCGGGTGCTGCGCGACGGCGAGGCCGGCCGGCTGGTGCCGGTCGGCGATGCCGCCGGGCTGGCTGACGGGCTGATCGAGATGCTCGAAAACGACGCGCTGCGTGAGGGTTACGTCGCCGCGGCCAGCGATGCGGTCGCCCGCTACGACTGGCAGGTGGTGGCCAGCCAGATCATGCGGGTATACGAAACGGTCGCCGGCTCGGGCGTCAAGGTTACGGTGGCCGGCTGATGGCCTGGCCGCTGCTCGTCATCCTGCTGCTGATCGTGCTGATCGCCGTGCTGGCGACGATCGGTGGCTGGGCACTGCAGACGGCGCAGCGGCTGAACCGCCTGAACATCCGTTACGACCTGTCCTGGCAAGCCCTCGACAGCGCGCTGGCGCGGCGCGCGGTGGTCGCGCGCGCCGTGGCGATCGACGCCTACGGTGGCTCCACGAATAGCCCCGAAGGCCGGCGACTGGCCGGGTTGGCCGACGCCGCCGAGCGGGCGCCCCGGCAGTCGCGGGAGAACGCCGAAAACGAGCTGTCGGCGGCGCTGGCGATGGTTGACCCCGCGGCAGTGCCGGCCGGCCTGATCGCCGAGCTGGCCGACGCCGAGGCCCGGCTGCTGCTGGCCCGCCGGTTCCACAACGACGCGGTCCGCGACACTCTCGCGCTCGGCGCGCGGCGGCCGGTGCGTGCCCTGCGGCTCGGTGGAACAGCTTCGTTGCCAAGCTATTTCGAGATCGTCGAGCGACCGCATGCACTGTCGTATACCGGTCACGGGGTGCCCAAACACCGGACCTCGGCCCGGGTGGTGCTGCTCGACGAGACCGGCGCGGTGCTGCTGCTGTGCGGTTCGGATCCGGCGATCGAGGAATCGGCGCCCCGGTGGTGGTTCACGGTGGGTGGCGAGGTACGCCCGGGCGAACGGCTGGCCGAGGCCGCCGCGCGAGAGTTGGGCGAAGAGACCGGGTTACGGGTCGAAGCGGCCGACATGGTCGGGCCGATCTGGCGGCGCGACGAGGTCTTCGAATTCAACGACGTGCTGATCGACAGCGAGGAATTCTTCTTCGTGCGGCGTACCCAGCGTTTCGAGCCGGTCTGCACGGGCCGAACCGAATTGGAACGCCGCTACATTCACTGCCACCGCTGGTGCGACGCCGACGACATCGCCGAACTGGTGGCCGCGGGGCAGACCGTGTACCCGCGCCAGCTGGCCGAACTGCTTTCCGACGCGGTCGCGGTGGCCGACAACGACGCACCGGGCCGGCTGCCCCAGCTGCAGTCCATCCGCTGAGCTAGAACCCGTTGGCGACAGCGACGGAGGCCAGCGGCGGCAGTCCCGTAGCCAGCGGGACCGAGATACCCGGGCTCGCGCCGGCAATGGCGAGCGAGCTGATGGACTGTAGCGGCCCGGGCAGCCCAGTGGCGTAGCCGAACTCGACCAACGGCTGCAGGAACGGTTGCAGCAAGTCGGCCAGGGGGTTGCCCAAGATGGGGATCATCCGCAGCGGATCCAACAGCGGCAAGTTCATGGTGGGAACGATGAAGTAGGTGGTGTTGCCAATCTGCTGTTGGATCGCGGTGGCAAGTTGCGCAGCGGTCAGCAACGGAGTCTGGGTGTGCAGCGGAAAGCCGAAAAGGGCGTTGAGGTCGGCCGAGATATTGAAAATGCCTGCGGGAAACTGGGCGACGGGGTCGTACTGGATGCCGTAAATGGCGGTCGTGTAGATGGTGTCTAACGGCGTCGGCACGTGAAATCCGGTGAAGAATCCCGGGATAAAGCGGGTCAGGATACCGCCGGTCACCGGATTGTTCGGATCGGCGAGCATCATGAAGTTCAGCAGGTTGGGGCTCGGCCGCAGGACGGCGGGCAGGGAGTCGAGATAGCGCATCTCCATGGTGGCGATCGTGGCGCTCTGCGAGTAGCCGACCACAAGGAGTTGGTCGCCCGCGGCGCTATGGGTCATGATCGCGTTGTTCAGTATCGCGATGCCCTCTTGGACCGACTGCCCGAAGGTTTGGCTGTTGATGCCGGTGAGCGGCCACAACTGCTCGGGCGTGTATCGACCCTTCGCGGAATAGCCAGGGTAATTCGGGAGGACGAACGTTTGGTAGACCTCCTGCAAATAGGCGTCACTGGGTGTCGGGTTGCCGGTACCGCCCATGATCAGCGCAATCTGGTTGCCCGAGGTCGACTGCAGGGCGGCCGTATTGGATACCTCGGCTTCTGCGTAGGCGTTCTGCGCGGTGATCAGGGTTTGCACGAACTGGTTGTGGAACAGTTCCGCCTGCGCGCTGAGCGCCTGGTATTGCGCGGCCTGCGCGTCCAGAAATGCGGCGGTGCGCGCCGATACCGAATCGGTGGCCGGTGGTAGCACTCCGGTCGTCGGGGCTGCCGCGGCCGCGTTCGTGGCTTCCAGGGCCGACCCGATCCCTTGCAACTCGTCGGCAGCTGTCCCTATCGCGTCGGGGTCGGCGATCACGTAGTTCATTCGGCGCGCCGCCTGCCTACTCGGCTGCCGCGCGAGGTGCCACGGCTTTGGGGGCCGCGGCCACCGCCGGAGTGACCGTGGCCCCAATCGCCCCGGCACGTTGATCGAGGGCAGCGACGGCGTTGCACCCACGCCCGCCGACACCGGGCTTACCGCGGCACTGGCCACCCCGGTCGCCGCGGGAATCCGGGGTACCGCCGGCGTGGCATTGGCCCAGGTCGAGGGCACCGACAACGGCCCGACCGTGGCGGCCCGGCCGATGCCTGCCGAGACCGTGCCGGCGAGCTGCACCGCGCTCGTACCGCCCATCCCCGGACCGACCGTCGACGTCAGCACCGGACTCACCGACGGGACACCGGCGGCACTGCTCAGCAACGGATTCGCGCCGGACATGAGCTGGCCCATCGCCATTTGCATCGGTTCCATCGCGAACTGCGCGGGCATCGAGAGCATCTGCAGCTGCGTCATCGGGTTCGTCAGCTGCTGGGTCAGCGAATTGAGCAGCGAGTTGATCAGCTGGTCGAGGGGCGAGGGGTAAGTGGGGGTGGGGGGCAGGCCAAACAGCGTCAGGGGCGGGTCGCTGAACGGTGTCCATCCGGCTTCGGCCGCGGTGGTGGCGGCGTCGTAGCCCGTCATGGCCGCGACGTCCTGGGCCCACATCTCGGCGTATTCGGCCTCGGTCGCCGCGATCGCCGCGGTGTTCTGACCCAGGATGTTCGTCGCGATCAGCATCATCAGCAGGGCACGGTTGGCCGCGACGACCTCGGGGGGCACCGTGGCGGTGAACGCGGCCTCGAACGCGCCCGCCGATAAGCGGGCTTGGTTGGCCACCAGCTCTGCCTTTGCCGACGTCCCGGTTAACCACCGCACGCAGGGAGTTGCCGCGGTTGCCATCATCATCGACGCCGGGCCCTGCCAGACCCCGCCGGTCAGCGTCGACACCGTCGACGCGAAGGCACTTGCCGCCGAGGCCAACTGCGCGGCCAGCGCGTCCCAGGCCGCCGCGGCCGCCCAGATGGTCCCCGAGCGCGGGCCGGCGTACATGCGGGCGGAATTGATCTCCGGCGGCAATAGCACGAAATCCGGCAACATCCGGGACCTCTTCTCGGCCCACCGTTACGGCCGGTGTGACGAGGGATCCCACCCTTTGATTCGCACCAGCAGCCACGGCCTGCGCAAATAGCCGTCACAATATTTAGCACAATGTGACGCTCGTCGCATCTACCGGCTGAACAGGTGTTGAAAATCCGTCGCGGTGGCCGACCACGACATCGGGCCGGCTGCCCCGGCTGCAGTCCATCCGCCGAGCTAGAACCCGCTCGCCATACCGGTGGGGATCAGTGGCGGCATTCCGGTGGAGCCCGGTGCCGGCAACCCGGCCACCAACGGATTCGTGATTCCCGCCGCGGTGCCGGGACCGATGGCTCCCGTGACGCTGAGTGGACTTGGGAGCAACCCGAGATGGCCCAGGTCGACGACCGGCTTGAGGAACGGTTGGAGCAAGTCTGCTACCGGATTTCCCAGGATGGGGACGTACATCCGTAGCGGATCGAGCAGTGGTAATTGCAGGTTGGGCATGAAGTTCATCGTCACGTTGCCAATCTGAGTTTGGATGGCGGTGACAGTGTCTGCGGCGGTGACGTAGGTAGCCATGTGGTGCGCTTTGAGCAAGCTGAACAGCGAGTTCACGCCAGTCGGAAGCCACAACGGATTCCTCGGGAAGTCGGCGATCGCGTCGTATTGCAGCGTGAATATCGACGTCGCATAAGACGTCGTCAGCGGCGTGGCGAAGCGAAACTCTCCGAATCCCGGGATCAGGTGCGTCAGAACGCCGCCCGCCGGGTTGTTCGGATTGGCCGCCAAGACGAAGTCCAGCAGGTTCGTACTGGGCCGTAGGGCGGCCGGAAGGCCCTCCAGATATCGCATT
The DNA here is from genome assembly GCF_010731715.1 of Mycobacterium stomatepiae. Classification (NCBI taxonomy): domain Bacteria; kingdom Bacillati; phylum Actinomycetota; class Actinomycetes; order Mycobacteriales; family Mycobacteriaceae; genus Mycobacterium; species Mycobacterium stomatepiae. The sequence continues at coordinate 1,464,957 of NZ_AP022587.1, read as the reverse complement.
TGCATGCTGGCGATGGTTGCGCTCTGCGAATAGCCCATCACGACAACCTTGTTGCCGGCGGCGGTCTGGTCCAGTATTGCGTTGTTCAAGGTTGCGAAACCCTCGGCGACCGATCTGCCGAAGGTTCGGCTGTTGAGGCCGGTGATCGGCCAGAGCTCTTCCGGAGTATGCAGACTCACCAGTCGGTAGCCCGGGTACTTCTGCAGGAACGCCAGCTGGACCGAGGTCATGTACTCGACGCTCGGTTTCGGATTTCCGGTGCCGCCCATGATCAGCGCGACGTTGTCCTGCGCCGACGCCGCCCGCATGGTCGCTTTGTTGGCGACTTCGGTTTCGGCATACGCGTTCTTCGCGACGCGCAGGGTATTGACGAACTGGTCGTGAAATAGTTTCGCCTTCGTGCTGAGCGCCTGATACTGCTCAGCCTGTGCGACCAGCTGTGCCGCCGTTCGCACCGATACTGAATCCGTCGCCGGCGGTTGCACTCCCGTCATCGGGGCCGCCGCTGCGGCGTTCGTCTCATGCAGCGCCGAACCGAGCGCGCGCAACTCGCCGGCCGCCGTCCCTATCGCTTCGGGGTCGGTGATCACGAACGTCATCGGGAGCGCCTGACGGCGAGGCCAGCACCGGGCGCGATGTCGGAGCCTTTGCGGGCCGCGGCGGCCGCCGCGGCGCCTGCCAATCGGGCGGGCATGTTGATCGAGGGTGGTGTTGTGGCCGCGCTCGCCGAAATCGGGCTCACGGTGGCGGTGGACCCCTCGGCCATCGCCGGAATTGCGGGCGCCGCCGACGTGGCATTGACCCAGCTCGCCGGCACGGACAACGGACCAATCGAGGCCGCCCGTCCGGTACTCGCGCTGACCACGCGACTCGTCTCGGGACTCACGGCGGACGCCAGCAGCGGATGGGCCGCCGAAACGCCGCCGGCAGTGCTCGGCAACGAGTTGGAGCCGGACATGGCCTGGCCAATCAGGTTATTCATCGGTTCCATCGCGAACTGGGCCGGCGTCGAGAGCATCTGCAGCTGCGTCATCGGATCCGTCAGGTGACCCGTCAGCGTCTGCATCATCGATTCCAACAACTGTTCACCCAAGGGGACGAACCTAGCGGTGGGCAGGCTGGTCAGCGTCAGCGGCGGTGCGCTGAACGGAGTCTGCCCGGCCCCGGCCGCCGTGGTGCTGGCGTCGTAGCCCACCATGGCCGCCACATCCTGGGCCCACATTTCGGCGTATTCGGCCTCGGTCGCCGCGATCGCCGCGGTGTTCTGACCCAAGATGTTGGTCGCGATCAGCGTCATCAGCAGCGTGCGGTTGGCCACGACGACCTCGGGTGGCACCGTCGCGGCAAACGCCGCCTCGAACGCACCGGCCGATAATCGGGTCTGGATGGCCACCCGCTCCGCGTTTGCCGACGTCGCGGTCAACCACTGCACGTACGGAGCGGCCGCGGTCGCCATCGCCTTCGACGCCGGGCCCCGCCAGGGCCCGCCGGTCAGCGACGACACCGTCGAATCGAAAGCGCTTGCCGTATAACCCAACTCGGCTGCCACGGTGTCCCAGACTTCGGCCGCTGCCCACATCGCCCCCGACCGCGGCCCCCCATACATGCGTGCGGAATTTATTTCCGGCGGCAACAGTCCGTAGTCCAGCAACATAGACCCCCTTCTTGGTCGTCGTTCTCGGCCAAACGCCAAACGCCGAAGGCCGAAGGCCGAACGCCAAACGCTAAGCGACGCGGCCGAAGTGACGAGGGCCAACGCCCCCCGATGGATATCCGGCAAAGGAGCGCAATGGCGTGCTGCGGATATCCGGCGGTATTTCTAACACGATTTCGCGGCTATTTGCCGCGTGTGTGACACAGGTCAACCGGTCCATAGCAAACTCACATGAACATCAAACGGCCATAGAAACCTCACACAAACGGCGGAAAAACCGATTTTGTGCCAACCACTAGAGTGGAAGCTCGAATGGGACAAGGAGAGAAGGGGCTAGTGGAAAGCGGCGCACAGTCCAGCCAGGCAGTGACGGGAACGGCGCGCGTCAAGCGCGGCATGGCCGAGATGCTCAAGGGTGGCGTCATCATGGACGTCGTCACCCCGGAGCAGGCCCGCATCGCGGAGGGCGCCGGCGCCGTCGCGGTCATGGCGCTGGAGCGAGTACCCGCCGATATCCGCGCGCAGGGTGGGGTGTCGCGGATGAGCGACCCCGACATGATCGAGGGCATCATCTCCGCGGTCACCATCCCGGTGATGGCCAAGGCTCGTATCGGACATTTCGTCGAGGCGCAGATCCTGCAGAGCCTCGGCGTGGATTACGTCGACGAGTCCGAGGTGCTCACGCCCGCCGACTACACCCACCACATCGACAAGTGGAAGTTCACCGTGCCGTTCGTGTGCGGGGCAACCAATCTCGGTGAGGCGCTGCGGCGCATCAGCGAGGGTGCGGCGATGATCCGCTCCAAGGGCGAAGCCGGCACCGGCGACGTATCCAACGCGGCCACCCACATGCGGGCCATCGGCGGTGAGATCCGTCGTCTGACATCGTTGGCGCAAGACGAATTATTCGTTGCCGCAAAGGAATTGCAAGCACCCTACGATCTCGTCGTCGAGGTGGCCCGGGCCGGCAAGCTGCCGGTCACCTTGTTCACCGCGGGCGGCATCGCGACCCCGGCCGACGCGGCGATGATGATGCAACTGGGCGCGGAGGGCGTCTTCGTCGGCTCGGGCATCTTCAAGTCCGGCGACCCCGCCCAGCGCGCCGCCGCGATCGTCAAGGCCACCACGTTCTACGACGATCCGGACGTGCTGGCCAAGGTCTCGCGCGGCCTCGGCGAGGCGATGGTCGGCATCAACGTCGAGCAGGTCCCGGAGCCGCACCGCCTGGCCCAACGCGGCTGGTAAGAACGATCTGTGGCTATCGAAGAGATCCTTGATCTCGAGCAACTCGAGGTCAACATCTACCGTGGCAGCGTCTTTAGCCCGGAATCCGGATTCCTGCAGCGCACCTTCGGAGGCCACGTCGCCGGCCAGTCGCTGGTCTCGGCGGTGCGCACCGTCGACCCGCGCTACCAGGTGCACTCGCTGCACGGCTACTTCCTACGGCCCGGGGACCCCAGGGAGCCCACGGTTTTCCTCGTCGAGCGCACCCGCGACGGCGGTTCGTTTGCCACTCGGCGGGTCAACGCCATCCAGCACGGCGAGATCATCTTCAACATGGGGGCGTCCTTCCAGACCGATCAGGAAGGCATTCACCACCAGGACCCGATGCCGGCCGCGCCGCCGCCCGACGGCCTACCCGGGCTGGATTCGATCAAGGTCTTCGACGATGCCGGATTCAAGCAGTTCGAGGAGTGGGACGTTTGCATCGTGCCGCGCGAGCGCTTGGAGTTGTTGCCCGGCAAGGCATCTCAGCAACAGGTGTGGTTCCGGCACCGTGACCCGCTGCCGAACGACCCGGTGCTGCACATCTGCGCCCTGGCCTACATGAGCGACCTCACGCTGCTGGGTTCGGCGCAGGTCACCCACCTCGACGTGCGCGAGCATCTGCAGGTTGCCTCGCTGGACCACGCGATGTGGTTCATGCGTGCATTCCGGGCCGACGAGTGGCTGCTCTACGACCAGTCCTCGCCGTCGGCCAGCGGCGGTCGCTCGCTGTGCCAGGGCAAGATCTTCACGCAGTCCGGCGAGATGGTCGCTGCGGTCATGCAGGAGGGGCTGACCCGCTTCAAACGCGGATACCAGTCGTGAGCCGCCCGAAGATCGGCGTCTTGGCGCTGCAAGGCGACACCCGGGAGCATCTGGCCGCGCTGCGCGACGCAGGAGCCGAGTCGATGCCGGTGCGCCGCCGCGGCGAGATCGAGGCAATCGACGGGCTGGTCATCCCGGGCGGCGAATCCACCACGATGAGCCACCTGCTGCTCGACCTCGGCCTGCTCGAGCCGCTGCGGGCGCGGCTGGCCGACGGGCTGCCGGCGTATGGCGCGTGCGCCGGAATGATCATGCTATCGAGCGAGATTCTCGATGCCGGCGCCAATGGACGCCAGGCGCTACCGCTGCGTGGGATCGATATCACGGTGCGACGCAACGCTTTTGGACGTCAAGTCGATTCGTTCGAAGGTGACGTCGAGTTCGCGGGATTGGACGGCCCGGTGCGGGCGGTGTTCATCCGGGCGCCGTGGGTCGAGCGCGTCGGTGATGGCGTGCAGGTGTTGGCCAGGGCGGCGGGACACGTCGTCGCCGTCCGGCAGGGGCCGAAGCTGGCGACGGCGTTTCACCCGGAGATGACGGGGGACCGGCGCATCCATCAACTGTTCGTCGACATCGTCACGGGCCGCAGCTAGCGCGTGGTCTCGTCCGGCACATTGCGCTGGGACTGGTGCAAGCCCGGCGCGTCCGGGTCCTCGTGCTGGTGCTCGAGTTGTTCCTGATGCTGGCGCTGTTCCTCGGTCGACTTCGTCGCGTCCTCGGGTTCTTTCGGCTGATTCACGTGTACCGGGTTCTCCAAATGTCAGGGTCCGAAACCGGCCCGTGGCAGTGGCCGGGCAACCCGCCCCGAGCGTCCACGTAGACTCGTCTGGTCAAGAAGCAAGAGGAAAAGCGAGGTAGGACGACGATGAGCGGCCATTCCAAGTGGGCGACCACGAAGCACCAGAAGGCCGTCAAGGACGCGCGCCGCGGCAAAGAGTTCGCCCGGCTGATCAAGAACATCGAGGTCGCCGCCCGGACCGGCGGCGGGGACCCGGCCGGCAACCCGACGCTCTACGACGCCATTCAGAAGGCGAAGAAGACCTCGGTGCCCAACGACAACATCGAGCGCGCCCGCAAGCGCGGCGCCGGCGAGGAAGCCGGTGGCGCCGACTACCAGACGATCATGTACGAGGGCTACGGGCCCAACGGCGTCGCGGTGCTGATCGAATGCCTGACCGACAACCGCAACCGCGCGGCCGGCGAGGTGCGGGTGGCGGTGACCCGCAACGGCGGCAACATGGCGGATCCCGGATCGGTGTCCTACCTGTTCACCCGCAAGGGCGTGGTCACGCTGGAGAAGAACGGGCTAAGTGAGGACGACGTGTTGACCGCCGTGCTGGACGCCGGCGCCGAGGACGTCAACGATCTGGGCGAGACTTTCGAGGTGATCTCCGAGCCGACCGATCTGGTCGCGGTGCGCACCGCGCTGCAGGACGCCGGCATCGACTACGACTCGGCCGAGGCCAGCTTCCAGCCGTCGGTCAGCGTGCCCGTCGACGTCGACGGCGCGCGCAAGGTGTTCAAGTTCGTCGACGCGCTCGAAGAGAGCGACGACGTGCAGAACGTCTGGACCAACGTCGACCTGTCGGACGAGGTGCTGGCCGCTCTCGACGAGGACTAGCGAACTAGTCGTAGCCGTGCCGCATGTCCTCGACGATGCGCGGGTTGTCCAGCGTCGACGGCTCCAGCGGCCGCGGCGCGATGTCGTCGGAGAACACCGTCGCGGCCGCCAGCACCTGCGGATTAAGGTAGCGCAGCGGTGGCGCGTCGGTGGGCATCGTGGGGATCGGCGCGATGTCGCCGGGCCGGGCGAGGGCGAAACCCCAGTCGCCGAACGTCGGCACATGCACGTGGTATGGCGTGACCGCATATCCGGCCGAACGCATCGATGACACCTTGCGCCAGAACGCCGTCGGCGTGGAAAACGGGCCGGCCTGGACGACGACCAGCCCGTTCGGTGAAAGTGCATGCGCGACGAGGGCATAGAACTCGGTTGAATACAGCCGGCCCAGCACCGGGGTGTCCGGGTCGGGCAGGTCGACGATGACGGCGTCGAATCCGCCGGGCGGTCGCAGCTGCGGAGCCGAGGCCCGAAGCCAGCGCATCGCGTCGTCGATCACGACGGACACCCGCGGGTCGTCCAGCGCCCCGGCGTTGGCGTCGCGCAACGTGGTGCGGGCGATCTCGATCACCGCGGGATCGAGCTCCACCTGCACGATCTTGTCGATACCTTTCTGGCGCAACAGCTCTCGTGCCGCCAGCCCGTCGCCGCCGCCCAGCACCAGCACCGAGCGGGCGCCCCTGCCGAGCGCCGGATAGACGAGACTTTCGGTGTAGCGGTATTCGTCGCGGGTGGAGAACTGCAAGCCGCCGTCCAGATAAAGCCGGGTGTCGTTGCCGCGGCGGGTGACCACGATCTCCTGGTAGGCGGTGTGCCGGTAGGCGATGATCGGGTCGGCGTAAAGCCTTTGGCGGCTTGTTATTTCGATGTCGTGCGCGTGCACCAGGAGCACGATCAGCAGCCCGAGGGCCGCGGTGAGGGCGCACAGCGCCGTGGCCAGCTGCGCGGTGGAGATCACCCGCCGCAGCAGGAACATCGCCACAATGGCCGCCGCGACCAGGTTGATGACGCCGGTCGCCGCGGCGCCGCGGATCATCCCGAGATGCGGCAGCAGCGCGAACGGCCAGACCAGCCCGCCGACCAGCGCCCCCAGGTAGTCGGCGGCATTGAGATTGGCCAGCGTGCGGCCGGAATCCGTTGCTGCGTTTCTGGCGGGGCCACCCGGCCGCTGCTGCAGCAGCGTCATCAGCAGCGGCACCTCGGCGCCGACCAGACCGCCGATCAGCGCGGTGCCCAGCGCCAGCACCCACGTCGACCCGATCGCGCCGTCCAGGAACGCGAACACGGCATACAACGCCGCGGCCGACAGCCCGCCGACGATGCCCAGCAGCGCCTCGACCGCGACGAAGACGATGCCCGCATGCCGCAGCAGCGGCTTGACCAGCAGTGCACCCACGCCCAGCGCCGCGATATAGCCGGCGACGATCAGCGAGGTGGCGACGATGCCGCCGCCATTGAGGTTGGCCGACAGCGTCAGCAGCGCCAACTCGTAGATGATGCCGCACGCCGCGCAGGCCGCGACAGCGGCGAGCAGCAGGGCTCGCCAGCGCGTCGTCGCCGACCGTGCGGCCTCCTGCGTAGTGGTCATGACACCGCGGCGGCGGTCACTCCTCCGACCGCCAACAGCATCAGCGCCACCGCGAACGAGCCGGGGTGCAGCTCGGGGTCGTCGACGTGCGCGTGGAAGCTGCCCGGGATCACCAGATGCAGTGTCAGCAGTGCGATTCCCAACAGGATCACACCCATGAACCCGTACACCGCCACGCCGACGAGTCCCTGCGCCAGCTGGCTGTAGCTGTTCACGATGGCGCTGACGATCACGGTGGTCAGCGCGACGTACATGGCGCTGGCGACCACGACGGCGTTGGGCCGGCGGTCGACGAAGACCAGCTGGCGCAGCTTGCCCGGGGTCAGCACGTCGACCATGTAGAACCCGACGAGCAGGACGGCCATGCCGACGACGAAGTACAGCAGCGTCGCGACGACGCCTTTCAGGACGGGATCGAGATCCACGTTTCCGATATCGAAGGCGAGGTACACGGTTGTCTCCTTTGCTATTTGGTGCCGCCCGGGCCGCCGGGGCTGCCGCCGGAACCACTCGACGGGGATCCGGGACTGAACCCGGGGCCGAGGAAGACGTAGGACCCGTGGCTGTAACCGGCGCTGAGGCTTTCGACGCGAATGCTGCACGGGTGGCTGCCATCCGGGCCGACGGTCACGATGTTGTCGCTGTAGCGCAGGTACTCGGTGTTGTCGTTGTCGGCCCGAGCCTCGGGTTCCTGATAGTCGGCGAGCGCGTCGGCCACCTGATCGGGCGATCCGCTGCACAGGTATCGCGTGGCGTTGACGTCGCGAGCGTACTCGCGATAGTTGCTCGCGATATATCCGCCAATGTCCTTCTGCAGCAATACGATTCCGATGACCAAGGACACCACCGACGCCGCGGCGAGTCCGCCGCCGAGCCAGAACAGTTGTTTGCGGCTCACGGCCGCCACCGGCTCGCCGTGTGAACCACCACCCCGCCAGACCCCAGCGGACGCTGCGGGTACAGGTGCCACGTCTGCCAGCGCCAGCCGGGGCCGTCGGGTTCGGCGGCCAGCACGGTCAGTGCCGCATCATCACCGGGGAAGGTGCCGCCGAGCCAAGCGGTATCGGCTCGGCACCGCTCGCGCAGCTCACGCGCCAGTTGGCGAAACGTGGCCTCGTCGCGCGTGGTGGTGGCCGATTCCAGCGAATATCCGCAGGCTTCGGCACGCTCGGGCAGCTTGCCGGCCTCGCTGTCGGCGGTGCAGGACACCTGCTCGGAGAACGTGTGGGCAACGTGATCGACCGTGACGAGGTGGGAGGCGCCGAGCACCCCGAGCCGCAGCGCGCTGCCGTCGGGATGCCGCAGGGAATGACTGGCCAGCAGCGGTGGCGCAGGAGCGTTGAGTGCGAGCCGCAGCCTGCTCCCGGACACGTCGGCGGGAGCTACGGCGAGCTGATAGAGCGGCACCTCGCGGTCCTACGGGGAGCCCGGCGCGGGCGCCGGGTAGACGGTGAGCTCGCCCGGCGACGCCGGCTTGCCCGTCGAGATCTCCCAGGGCGTGCCGGGTGCCCAGCGCTCGAAGGAGAGCAGCACGGTCTGGTCGGCGTTGGCGCAGTCGACGAACTCCATCTCGCCGCCGGCCGGCAGGCCCGTCGTGCCCTCGGTCGTATACGAAGCGCGGCCGCGTTCCGACTCGTGAAACGCCATCCCGTCGACCAGGTACCGGTCCCCGGGCTGCAGCGTGATGTCCTTGCGGGTGACCCACATGACGAGCTCGAGGCGACCGTCGTCCTCCTCGACCGCGAACCACGTCGGCAGCTGGCCGCCCTCCAACAGGTGCTCCCACCACACGAACGGCCCCTCGCGGAACGTCACCGACCCGCGGACCACGTAGTCGATGCCGCCGTAACTGACGATGGCGCCGTGTCCCAGCTGCCGGGGCCCGAACTGCGGCATCGCGTCGAAGGACAGGGGGTCGCGGCGCCCGCGCGGCGCGGCCGCCGACTTAGGTCGCCGTGCCGCGATGACGAGCACGACGATGGACGCGATGAACAGCACCGCAGCCAGCACCACCAGCACTGTTCCCACGCAAACCCTCCCGTCGCCGCGGCGGTGGAGCGAACGTCGGCTTAAGTTAACAGCTTTTCCCGGGTCCGCGTGTCCTGTCCGGTGCCGTCGGACCCGACCGCTACGCTATCGAACAGCTGTTCGGGCCACCGTATTTGCAAGAAGTGGAGTTGGAGCTGCTATGCGCGTGATGGGCGTCGACCCCGGACTCACCCGATGCGGGCTGTCCGTGGTCGAAAGCGGGCGCGGCCGAAATATCGTCGCGCTGGACGTCGACGTGGTGCGTACCCCGTCGGATGCCGTGCTGTCCGCACGACTGCTGGCCATCAGCGACGCCGTCGAGTACTGGATGGACACGCATCGTCCCGACGTCGTCGCGATCGAGCGGGTGTTTGCCCAGCACAATGCGTCGACCGTGATGGGCACCGCGCAAGCCGGTGGCGTGGTCACGCTCGCGGCGGCCAAACGCGATATCGGCGTCTACTTCCATACCCCCAGCGAGGTCAAGGCCGCGGTCACCGGCAACGGCGCCGCCGACAAGGCTCAGGTCACCGCGATGGTCACCAGAATCCTTGAGTTGCAAGCCAAACCGACGCCGGCCGACGCCGCCGACGCGTTGGCGCTGGCGATCTGCCATTGCTGGCGAGCGCCGATGCTGGCCCGGATGGCGGCGGCCGAGGCGATGGCCGCCGAGGCGCGCCAGGCCTACCGGGCCAAGTTGGCGGCGAAGGCCAAGGCCACGAGGGCGGGAGCGGGCCGATGATCGCCTCGGTGCGCGGTGAGGTGCTAGAGGTGGCGCTCGACCATGTAGTGATCGAAGCCGCCGGAGTCGGCTACCGGGTGAACGCCACGCCGTCGACGCTGGCGACGTTGCGCACCGGCAGCGAAGCCCGCCTGATCACCGCGATGATCGTTCGCGAGGATTCGCAGACGCTGTACGGCTTTATCGACGGCGAGACACGCGACCTGTTCCTGACGCTGCTGTCGGTGTCGGGCGTCGGGCCGCGGCTGGCGATGGCGACCCTGGCCGTGCACGACGCCGCGGCGCTGCGTCAGGCCCTGGCCGACGGCGACGTCACGGCGCTGACCCGGGTGCCCGGGATCGGCAAGCGCGGCGCCGAGCGGATGGTTCTCGAGTTGCGCGACAAGATCTATGCGGCCGGCACGCCCGTGGCGGCGCCGGCGGGGGCGGGCATCAATGGCCACGCGGTGCGGGGCCCGGTGGTCGAGGCGCTGGTCGGCCTGGGCTTCGCGGCCAAGCAGGCCGAGGATGCCACCAACAACGTGCTGGCGGCCAGCCGCGAAAAGGGCGAGCAGGCAACGACTTCCGACGCGTTGCGGGCCGCGCTGTCGCTGCTCGGTAAGTCCAAATGAGCGACGACTCCGAGGACTACGCGGATCGCGACCTGTCGCCGGCGCTGACCGTCGGGGAGGGCGATATCGACGTCAGCCTGCGGCCCCGCTCGCTGCGGGAGTTCATCGGCCAGTCCCGGGTCCGCGAACAGCTGCAGCTGGTCCTCGAGGGCGCCAAAAATCGAGGCGGCACACCGGATCACATCCTGCTGTCCGGCCCTCCGGGATTGGGCAAGACGTCGCTGGCGATGATCATCGCCGCCGAACTCGGGTCCTCGCTGCGGGTGACCTCGGGGCCGGCGCTGGAGCGCGCCGGCGACCTGGCCGCGATGCTGTCAAATCTGGTCGAGCACGACGTGTTGTTCATCGACGAGATCCACCGCATCGCCCGGCCGGCCGAGGAGATGCTCTACCTCGCGATGGAGGACTTCCGGGTCGACGTCGTGGTGGGCAAAGGCCCTGGGGCAACGTCGATTCCGCTGGAGGTGGCGCCGTTCACGCTGGTCGGCGCGACCACCCGGTCCGGCGCGCTGACCGGGCCACTGCGCGACCGCTTCGGTTTCACCGCGCACATGGATTTCTACGAGCCGGCCGATCTCGAACGGGTGCTGGTACGTTCGGCCGGGATCCTCGGCATCGAGCTGGAACCTCCGGCCAGCGTGGAAATTTCGCGACGGTCGCGCGGCACGCCGCGGATCGCCAACCGGCTGTTGCGCCGGGTCCGGGACTTCGCCGAGGTGCGGGCCGACGGGGTGATCACCCGCGATGTCGCCAAGTCCGCGCTGGAGGTCTACGACGTCGACGAGCTGGGGCTCGACCGGCTGGACCGGGCGGTGCTGTCGGCGCTGACCCGAAGCTTCGGTGGCGGGCCGGTCGGGGTTTCGACGCTCGCGGTGGCGGTCGGGGAGGAGTCGACCACCGTCGAGGAGGTGTGCGAGCCGTTCCTGGTGCGCGCCGGCATGATCGCGCGGACGCCGCGGGGCCGGGTGGCCACCGCGCTGGCCTGGACTCATCTGGGTATGACACCGCCGGCCGGGGCCACCAGCTGGGCCCAACCGGGGCTGTTCGAGTAGCAGCGATCGCGAGCGTTGCGCGCTGGGCGAAGCGGGTCGCGACCATCGGAAGAGGAGGCGCCATGATCACCGCCGGATTGGCATTCGCCGCGCTTGCGGCGCTGCTGCACGTCTACATCTTCACGATGGAGTCGCTGACCTGGACCTCACCGCGTACCCGCGCCACCTTCGGTACCACGGAGCAGGAGGCCGAGACCACCAAGCTGCTCGCCTTCAATCAGGGCTTTTACAACCTTTTCCTGGGGATCGTCACCGGGATCGGGATCGCCGAGTTCGCGATGAGACATCAGGCGGTGGGCGCCGCGCTGGTCTTTGCCGGCGTCGGATCGATGGCCGCGGCCGCGGTCGTGCTGGTGGTGTCGGCGCCGGACAAGGCCCGGGCCGCGGTGGCACAGGGGATATTTCCGTTGATCGCCATCGTGCTGCTGGTCATCGGCCTCGTTACATAACACGAGAATCACGGTTCACTCTGGTCACGGCATCGGGGAGCCGCCAGAGGTTACAACCGTGCAGCGCAGGGTACCCACGCGATGCTGAAGTAGTCCGGCGTCAATAGGGGGATGTAAATGAACTACGCACAAGATGGCCATCCGGGCAGGCTGTGGATGCCACGCTCGCGCGGTGCGGTTTGCGGGTTGGTCCTGATCGTTCTGGGTGCTTGGGGTGCGTTGATACCGTTCATCGGCCCGTACTTCGATTTCGCGTACACGCCCGACAAAGAGTGGGCATGGAACACGGCTCGCGGCTGGCTCGAGGTGTTGCCGGGTGGCGTCACCGCGCTCGGCGGCCTACTGCTGATCTTTTCCGGAAATCGGATCACCGCGATTGTGGGCGGGTGGCTGGCGGTGGTCGCCGGCGCCTGGTTCGTAATCGGTGGTCAGGTCGCCCCGATGCTGGGGATCGGGTCTGCCGGAGACCCGGTCGCAGTGACCGACCGCAAGCGCGCGGCGCTCGAGATTTCATACTTCTCCGGTCTCGGCGCGTTGATCGTCTTCGTCGGCGGCATCGCGCTGGCGCGGCTGGCGGTGCGACTGGCCAGCGATATCGAGGCCCTCGCGCGGGTGCGGTCGGCAGCGGTGCCGGCGGCCAGCGAGCCCGTTTACATGTCAGGGCTCGAAGAGCCGCATCGCGAGGTGCAGCCGGACGCCCTGACCACCCCGCGGGTGGAATCGTCCGACGGGCCGAAGACCGGCGGTTGGCGCAAGCACCGCGCGGACGCCGCGCCCGCACCGGGCGCGTCGTCGTACATGCGCTGGCCGCACCCCCAGAGTTAGGCAATCAAACAGAAAGGTCGCCGGCCCTCGACGGGCCGGCGACCTTTCTGTTCTTACAGCAGACCCAGCAGGTGTAGGTCGCTGATGTACTTGTTGATGATCGGCGCCGAGATGTGCGGGATGTCCTTGCCCGGGCCGACTTTCGCGTCCTGAACCGCCGCGCGGAACCGATCGGTCGGGGCGATCGATCCGCGGATCGGGTGCTCCGGCTTCTGGTAGTTGTGCAGCAGCGGCAACAGTGAGGCATTGCGCTGCTTCTCCGGTAGCCCCCGCAGCGCGGTCTCGAACCGCGGCAGCCAGTCGCCGTACTCGGCGATCCGCTGAATCGAGTTGCCGTCCGCGATCAGCCAATCGACGAACTCGTCCATTCCGATGCCGTCGTCGTAGGGGTTCATCACGTGGTAGGTCTGGAAGCTTTCCACGTTCTGCGCCCCCAGCGTGGAGACGGCTTCGGCGATGAACTCCACCGGCAGCCCGTCGTAGTGCGCCCGCTGCCGGTTGCCGTCGGCGTCGAGCTCGTAGAACGACGCCGGCGCGATGCCGGTGGCCACCAGGCTCAGCATCATGCGGGTGAACATGTCCGGCACGTTGAGCTGACCGGCATAGCTGGTGTCGGCCAGGATCATGTCGCAGCGGAACACCGCCACCGGCAGGCCACACAGGTCGTTGGCCTCCCGCAGCAGCACCTCGCCGGCCCACTTGCTGTTGCCGTAGCCGTTGGCGTAGCTGTCGTTGATCTGGCGGGTGGCACTGATCTCGCGGATGTCGGCGTCCTCGACGAACGCACCCGGCTTGATCTGGTCGCCCACACCGATCGTGGACACGTAGGCGTACGGCTTCTTCTTACCGGTCAGCGCGATGCGGATCAGCTCGGCGGTGCCCAATGCGTTGGGGCCGAACAGCTCGCTGTAGGGCAGCACGTGGTTGACCAGCGCGGCCGGGTCGACGATCAGGTCGACGGTGTCGGCCAGCCGCTGCCAGGTTGCCGCGTCCAGGCCGAGGTTGGCCTCGCCCTTGTCGCCGGCGATGACCTCGAGGTGATCGGCGGCCAGCCGCTGGTAGTGCGCCTGCAGCTTGGGGTCACCGCTATCGAAGGTCTTGTCCAGCCGGGCGCGGGCGTCGTCGTCGGACTTGGCGCGGACCAGCGCGATCACCTTGCCGTCGACCAGGTCCATGCGCTCCAGCCATTCCAGGGCCAGGTAGCGGCCGAGGAAGCCGGTGGCGCCGGTCAGCAGCACAGTGCGCACGTCCGAGGTGGGCGCCGGCAGGTTCGGTGCGCCCGCCAGGGTCTCGGCGTCGAGGAACTTGTCCAGCGTCAGGTCGCTGGCGTGCACCTCGACGGCTTGCCCGGGTTCGAAGCGACCGTGCACCCCCCCGTGAACAGAAGCGAAGCTGGGCCGCTTGGTGCCCTGGCGTTCGGCCTCGATGTAGGCGGCGATCGCGGCCAGGTCGTTGGCCGGGCTGACGATCACGCCCACCGGCACGTCGATCTCGAAGATCTCGTGCACCAGGTTGCCGAATGTCAACGCCGACAACGAGTCTCCGCCCAGATCGGTGAAGTGGGCGTCGGGCGTCAGCTCGGTGCTGGCCGCACCCAGCAGGGCGGCCGCGGCCCGGCTCACCGTCTGCAGCACCGGCGCGTCGGCGCCGCTGCCGCGCAGCTCGCTCAGCTCGTTGGCCTGACCTGCGGCCAGGTCGGCGTACAGCTGTTCGAGCCGTTCGCCGTAGTGCTGCTTCAACTTTGGCCACGCCAGCTTGCGGATGCCGGTCAGCAGACCGTTCTCCAGCGTGAAAGGTGTTGTCTCGACTAGGAAGTCGCGCGGCACCTCGTAGGACTGCAGGCCGGCCTCCTTGGCGACCGACTGCAGCGAGTCGGCTATGCGCGGCTTGAGCTCGTCGGCGCCATAGCGTTGCAGTGCCTCTTCGCTGGGCACGACGACCGCCAGCAGGTAGGGGTGCGCGCTGTTGCCGTAGACGTAGATCTGGCGCACCAGCGGGCTGTTGCCGAACACCGCCTCCAGCTTGGCCACGGTGACGAACTCGCCCTGCGCCAGCTTGAGCACGTTGTTGCGTCGGTCGACGTACACCAACTTGTCGGGCGCGATCTCCGCCACGACGTCGCCGGTGCGGTAGCAGCCGTCCGGGTCGAACACCCCGGCGGTGGTCTCCGGGCGCTTGTAATAGCCGGGGAACATGTTCTCCGTCTTGAGCAACAGCTCGCCGCGCGGGTACGGCCGGTCGGTCGCGAAGTAGCCCAGGTCCGGCACGTCGACCAGCTTGTAGTCGATTACCGGCGGACGCTGCACCTCGCCGTCGAACAGCACCATCCCGGCCTCGGTCGAGCCGTAGCCGTCCAGCAGGTGCATGTCGAGCAGCTCTTCCACCCACGCCTTCAGGTCCGGGGAGGTGGGTGCCGAGCCCGTCGCCGCGAAGATGAACCGCCCGCCCAGCAGATCCTGCGCGATCTCGTGCATCACCTCGGCGTGGGTGCCGCCGCGGTCGACGCGGCGCTGGTATTCGCTGTACAACGTCTCCCAGATGCGCGGCACGAAGTTCATCTCGGTGGGCCGCACCAGCTCGAGGTCTTCCAGCAGGGTGGACAGGTCACTGCGGGCGGCGAAGTAGGCCGTGCCGCCGTTGCCGAGCGTGCCGTAGAGGATGCCGCGTCCCATCACGTGGCTCATCGGCATGAAGTTCAGGGTGATCGACGCGACGGTCTCGCGGAACCAGTTGCGGCCGGACCGGCACCACATCTTGCCGACGTTGCGCCCGGGATACATCGCGCCCTTGGGCGCGCCGGTGCTGCCGGAGGTGTAGATCAACAGGGCCAGTGCGTCGTTGTCGACGTCCGCGGCCGGTGTGGCAGGCAGCGCAGCGCCGCGCCGCAGCACATCGGCTAGCGGCTCGACGGGGACCGCGGCGTCGGTCAACCGCGCGCGGGCGCTGTCCACGGCTTCTCGCTCGTCGTCGACCTCGGGGTGGTAGTCGAACACCACGAGCTTGCTGGGCCGGTGGTCGGCGCCGAGGATCAGCTCGACGGCGTCGGCCAGCTGGTTCACGCTCGCCGCGAAGGCGGCGGGTTCGGTCTCGGTCACGATCGGCGTGAGCTGCGCGACGGCCGCGCTGGTCTGCAGCGGGACGGACACCGCGCCGGCCATTGCTAGTGCGACGTCGATCGTCGTGAAGTCGACGCTGTTGAAGCCCAGCGCCGCCACCCGGTCGCCCGGCCGCAGCCCGTCGTCGGTCAGGGCGCGGGCCACCGCGTCGACGCGTTCGCGCAGCTCGGTGTAGGTGATGGTGTCGAAGCGGGGGAGCAGACCCAGCACGGTGCGCCCGCTCTTGGGGTCCTCGACGAATTCGACGGCGCGCTGGCCCAGGGCCGGGCGGTCACCGTAGCCATCGAGCACGGTCTGGACGATCTGCGAAAGTCCCAGTCCAGGGTGATCGAGGGCCTCGACGACCGCCGGGTCCGGCTTGGCGGCGGCAAACTGTGGGTCGGTGGCGGTCAGATTCTCAATGCGGCGTTCGAGCCGCTCTTCGCGAGTGGTAGTCGACATAACAGTTCCTTGCATTGCTGAGAAGTTCAGGCTGTTGGCGCGACGTTGCGCTGACAGTTAGAACGTTAGCGAAGCTAAAGGTATTCCTCAATGGATTTTGCCTGGGGCTTCGCTGTGAGATCGCCCACCAGGGTACGGACCGACGATGCGATGCCCGGCCGGTCGAAGCAAGGCGCTGGCGGGCCGGGTGTGCGTGCCGGCGGACCAGTCGGCCACGGTAGGCCGCGAGTTACAGGTCGGCCAGCAGCAGGCGCAGGACCTCGAGGCCCTCGATCAGGAGCTCGTCGCTGATGGTCAGCGGGGGCAACAGTCGGATCACATTGCCGAACATGCCGCAGGTCAGCACGATGACTCCGGCGGCGCCGGCCGCGGTGGCCAGCTTGTTCGTCAGCGTGGCGTCGGGTTCGCTGGTGCCGGACTTGACCAGCTCGACGGCGATCATGGCGCCGCGGCCGCGCACGTCGCCGATCCGGTCGTCGCCGGCCTGCATCCGCAGCAGCACGTCGGTGGTCAGCCGCTCGATCTGCTGGGCCCGCGCGATCAGGTCGTCCTTCTCGATGGTCTCGATGCTGGCCAGGGCCGCCGCGCAGGCGACGGGGTTGCCGCCAAAGGTGCCGCCCAGGCCGCTGACGTGCGGGGCGTCCATGATCTCGGCGCGACCCGTCACCCCAGAGAGCGGTAGGCCGCCGGCGATGCCCTTGGCGGTGCAGATCAGGTCAGGTTCTATGCCTTCGTGCTCGCAGGCGAACATCGCCCCGGTGCGCGCGAAGCCGCTTTGCACCTCGTCGGCGATGAACACCACATTGTTTTTGCGGCACCAGTCCACCAGCGCGGGCAGGAAGCCCTCGGCCGGGACGATGAATCCGCCCTCGCCCTGGATCGGTTCGATGATGACGGCGGCCAGGTTGGCGGCGCCGATCTGCTTGTCGAACACGCTGATCGCCCGCGCGGCGGCCAGTTCGCCGTCGGTGGCCAGATCCTTATCGAGCAGGCCGTCGCGGTAGGGGTAGGACATCGGTGCCCGGTAGATCTCCGGTGCGAACGGGCCGAAGCCGCTCTTGTACGGCATCGACTTGGCCGTCAGCGCCATCGTCATGTTGGTGCGGCCGTGATAGGCGTGGTCGAAGGCGACGACGGCGGGTTTGCGGGTGTAGGAGCGCGCGATCTTGATGGCGTTCTCGACGGCCTCGGCGCCGGAGTTGAACAGCACCGAACGCTTCTCGCCCGAACCCGGGGTGATCCGGTTCAGCTCTTCGGCCACCGCGATGTAGGACTCGTACGGCGTGACCATGAAGCAGGTGTGGGTGAACTCGGCGACCTGCTCGCGCACCGCGTCGATCACCCGAGGCGAGGAGTTGCCGATCGTGGTGACGGCGATGCCGGAGCCCAGGTCGATCAGCCGGTTTCCGTCGACGTCCTCGACGATGCCGCCGCCGGCCCGCGCGACGAACACGGGCAGGGAGACGCCGACGCCGTGGGACACCGCCGAGGTGCGGCGCTTGTTGAGCTCCAGCGACCGGGGACCGGGGATTTCGGTAACCAGCTGGCGGGTCTGTTCGAGGCTGGCCACGACATCCTCCTCCCGGCGACACGCGCGTCGCGTCGCGCTGAAAGCCTAACTGTTCCAGGCGTCTTGACGCCTGCCGAGGATTCGGCTGCGGCGCCCGTCCCGGACGGTCCACGCAGGTGCCGATCGGTTGCGACCCGCGGCCTGCCAGACTGGACGGGCACACTGGATCCTCGAAAGCCCAGCAATACCGATACGAAAGACAGGCACGTTCGATGGAGAGTTTGGTTTTGTTCCTGCCGTTCCTGCTCATCATGGGCGGGTTCATGTACCTGGCGTCGCGTCGCCAGAAGAAGGCGATGCAGGCCACCATCGACCTGCACGAGTCGCTGCAGCCGGGGGACCGCGTGCACACGACGTCCGGTATGGAGGCCACCGTCGTCGCCCTCACCGACGACACCGTCGACCTCGAGATCGCCGACGGCGTGGTGACCACCTGGATGAAGCTGGCCATCCGCGACAAGATCCTGCCGGAGGACGACTTCGACGAGGACGACGACTTGGAGGAATCCGACTTGGAGGAATCCGACGCCCAAGGTCCCGCGGACGAGAGTCGCGTGACCAAAGATCAGTAACCACCCGGGTCCGATGGGCGGTTTCCGCGCGGCGGACACGTAGGCTCTGTCGGGGTAAGAGACCGATCACCAAGGAGATATAAGGAAAGTGGCATCGTCTTCGGCGCCGGTGCACCCCGCCCGCCACCTGTCGGTTTTCTTCGTCTTGCTGATCGGCGCTTACCTGCTGGTGTTTCTCACCGGGGACAAGCACGCCGCCCCGAAGCTGGGCATCGACCTGCAGGGCGGCACCCGGGTCACGCTGACCGCGCGCACCCCGGACGGCTCGCGCCCGAGCCGGGAAGCGCTGGCCCAGGCGCAGCAGATCATCAGCGCGCGCGTCAACGGTCTGGGCGTCTCCGGTTCGGAGGTCGTGGTCGACGGAGACAACTTGGTCATCACCGTGCCCGGCAACGACGGCAACGAGGCCCGCAACCTGGGACAGACCGCCCGGCTTTACATTCGCCCGGTGCTGAACTCCTCGCCGGCGCAGGCCGCCGAACCCAAGCCGCCCGCCGGCCAGCCACCTGCCGGGCAGCCCGCACCGCCGCCTGCTGGGCAGCCCGCACCGCCGCCCGCCGGGCAGCCCGCACCGCCTCCCGGCCACCCCGCACCGTCCGGGCGGCCGGCGCCGCAGCCGCGTCCCTACCCGCAGGCCCCCCCGCCTTCGCCTAGCCCGGCACCCGCTCCAAGCCCCGCGCCGGCACCCGGCGGCCCGGCCGCCGATGCGCCGCCGCCGGAGGTGCCGGGGCCGCCCGATCCGCGCAAGGACCTCGCCGACCGCATCAAGGTGATGAAGGACTTCCGGCAGAGCAACAACCCCTACATCCAGATGGTTGCTCAGCAGTGGATGGCCGCCCACTGCGACAAAGAGGACATTCTGGCCGGTAACGACGACCCTGCGCTGCCCCTGATCACCTGCTCCACCGACCACAAGTACGTATACATGCTGGGGCCCTCGATCATCAGTGGCGATCAGATCCAGGACGCCAGCTCGACGATGAACCAGCGCGGCATCGGCTACGTCGTCGACGTTCAGTTCAAGCCCGCCGCGGCGAACACCTGGGCCGATTTCACCGCTGCCCATATCGGCACCCAGACCGCGTTCACGCTGGACTCCCAGGTCGTCAGCGCGCCGATGATCCAGGAAGCGATCCCCGGCGGTCGCACCCAGATCTCCGGCGGCGACCCGCCGTTCACCGCCACGACCGCCAAGCAGTTGGCCAACGTCCTGAAATACGGCTCGCTGCCGCTGTCCTTCGAATCGTCGGAGGCCCAAACCGTCTCTGCGACACTGGGATTGACCTCGCTGCGCGCGGGGCTGATCGCGGGCGGAATCGGATTGATCCTGGTGCTGCTCTACTCGCTGCTGTATTACCGGGTGCTGGGATTGCTGACCGCGGTATCCCTGATCGCTTCCGGCGCAATGATTTTCGCGATCCTGGTGCTGTTGGGTAGACAGATCAACTACACCCTGGATCTGGCCGGTATCGCCGGTCTGATCATCGGTATCGGTACCACCGCCGACTCGTTCGTGGTGTTCTTCGAGCGCATCAAGGACGAGATACGCGAAGTCAAGAGCTTCCGGTCGGCGGTGCCACGAGGCTGGGACCGTGCCCGCCGGACGATCTTGTCGGGTAACTCCGTCACCTTCCTCGCCGCGGCGGTGCTGTACGGCCTGGCGATCGGCCAGGTGCGCGGATTCGCCTTCACGTTGGGGCTGACCACGGTCCTCGACGTCGTCGTGGTGTTCCTGGTGACCTGGCCGCTGGTGTTCCTGGCCTCGAAGTCCCGGACGCTGGCAAAGCCCGCGTACAACGGTCTGGGCGCGGTCCAGCAGGTCGCCCGCGAACGCCACGCTTCGCCGAACGTGAAGACGGGACGGGGGTAACGCGATGACGTCGAAGGATAAGGCCGAACTCACCGAAGCGAGTGACGACGCGGTTGAGCTGACGTCGGATTCCAGCGCGCAGCAGCCGCACCACAGCTTCATCTCGCGGCTCTACACCGGAACCGGTGCGTTCGAGGTGATCGGACGGCGCCGGTTGTGGTACGGCATCAGCGCGGCGATCGTCGCCATCGCGATCCTGTCGATCCTGCTGCGCGGCTTTACTTTCGGGATCGACTTCAAGGGCGGCACTACGGTCTCGTTCCCGCGCGGCAACGTCGCGACCTCGCAGGTGCAGGACGTGTTCCGCAAGACGCTGGGTCGTGACGCCGAGTCGGTGGTAATCGTCGGCAACGGCTCCTCGGCGACCGTGCAGATCAGCTCGGAAACGCTGTCCAACGACCAGACGACGAAGCTGCGCAACGCGCTGTTCGACGCATTCCAACCGAAGGGTACCGACGGCAAGCCCAACAAAGCGGCGATCAGTGACTCGGCGGTCTCGGAGACCTGGGGCGATCAGATCACCAACAAGGCGCTGATGGCGCTGGGCGTGTTCCTGGTGCTGGTCAGCGTCTACATCATGGTGCGCTACGAGCGCTACATGTCCATCTCCGCGCTGACCACGATGGTGTTCGACCTGACCGTCACCGCGGGCGTGTATTCGCTGGTCGGCTTCGAGGTCAGCCCGGCCACGGTGATCGGCCTGCTGACGATCCTCGGGTTCTCCCTGTACGACACCGTCATCGTCTTCGACAAGGTCGAAGAGAACACCAAGGACTTCCAGCACAGAAACCGGCGCACCTTCGCCGAGGAAGCCAACCTGGCGATCAACCAGACCTTCATGCGCTCGATCAACACCAGCCTGATCTCGGTCCTGCCGGTGCTGGCGTTGATGGTGGTGGCGGTGTGGCTGCTGGGCGTCGGCACGCTGAAGGACCTGGCGCTGGTGCAGCTGGTCGGCATCCTGGTCGGCACCTATTCGTCGATCTTCTTCGCCACCCCGCTGCTGGTCACGCTGCGTGAGCGCACCGAGCTGGTGCGAACCCACACCCGCCGCGTCCTCAAGCGACGCAAGCCCGGCACGCCCGAGCCGGCGGACAGTTCCAGCGACGATGCTTCCGGCACCGAGACCACCACGCGGGAGACCAAGAAGCCCGCGGCCGCGTCGGCCGGGTCCGCACCGAGCAAGCCGGCGCCGGGTGCCCGGCCCGTCCGACCCACCGGTACCCGGCGCCCGAGCGGCAAGCGAAACGCCGGCCGGCGGTAGCCGGGATGCTCAGGCGGGCCGCGACCGTTGCCCTGGCCGCGCCGCTCGTCGTCGCGGCCACGGTCACGGGGTGCTCGAGTAGCGCCGCCTCACAGATCGACTACGTCGTCGACGGCCGGCTGAGCACCTACAACACCAACACCACGGTCGGATTCGCGTCGGCCGGGGCGCAGGCGTTCGCCCGCACGCTGACCGGGTTCGGCTATCACGGACCCGACGGACAGGTCGTTGCCGACCACGACTTCGGCTCCGTCTCGGTGGTGAGTGGTTCGCCACTGGTCCTCGACTATCAGATCGCCGACAACGCGGTCTACTCCGACGGCAAGCCGTTAACCTGCGACGACCTGGTGCTCGCCTGGGCAGCCCAGTCGGGCCGGTTTCCCGGCTTCGACGCCGCCACCCAGGCCGGCTACGTCGACATCGCCAACATCGAATGCATACCGGGGCAGAAGAAGGCGCGGGTGTCGTTCATCCCGGACCGCGGCGTCGTCGACTACACCCAGCTCTTCGCCGCGACCACGATGATGCCGTCGCACGTCATCGCCGATCAGCTGAACATCGACGTGACCGCGACGCTGCTCAGCAACAACGCGGCGTTGGTCGCCCAGATCGCGCAGCTGTGGAACACCACCTGGGACCTCAAGCCCGGGCTCAAACACGACGACATCCTCAAGCGCTTCCCGTCGTCGGGCCCGTACAAAATCGAATCCGTTCTCGACGACGGCGCGGTGGTGCTCGTCGCCAACGACCGATGGTGGGGTCCCAAGGCGATCACCAAGCGGATCACCGTGTCGCCGCAGGCCCCCGACATCCAGGACCGGGTCAACAACCGCAGCGTCGACGTCGTGGATGTCGCGGCCGGGTCGTCGGGAACGCTGGCCACGCCGGACAACTACGAGCGGATCGACGCGGCGTCGGCGGGCATCGAGCAGCTGATCTTCGCCCCGCAGGGACCGCTGGCGCAGCCCAACGCCCGCCACGCGTTCGCGCTGTGCACGCCCCGTGACGTGATCGCGCACGACGCCGGGGTCCCGATCGCCAACTCGCGACTGTCTCCGGTCGCGGAGGATGCCGTCGCGCAGGCCGACGGTGCCGCCGAGGCGGGCCCGTTCAACAAGGCGGACCCCGTCGCCGCCCGCGCCGCGCTGACCGGCGCGCCGCTGGCGGTGCGGATCGGCTACCAGGGGCCCAACGCCCGGCTCGCCGTCACCGTCGGGACCATCACGAAGTCGTGCGCCGCGGCCGGCATCGCTGTCTCCAACGTCACCCTCGACACCTCGGGACCCCAGGCGCTGCGGGACGGAAAGATCGACGTTCTGCTGGCCAGCACGGGTGGAGCCAGCGGCAGCGGGTCCACCGGATCGTCGGCGATGGACGCCTACGATCTGCACAGCGGCAACGGCAACAACCTGTCCGCCTACGAGAATCCGCAGGTCGACGGGATAATCGGGGCGCTTGCGGTGTCCGGTGACCCGGCCGAGCGCGTTCGCCTGCTTGCGGAGGGAGCCCCGGTACTCTGGGGAGATATGCCGACCTTGCCCCTTTATCGCCAGCAGCGCACGTTGCTGATGTCGAAAAAGATGTACGCAGTCAGCGCGAATCCGACCCGCTGGGGCGCGGGCTGGAACATGGACCGATGGGCTTTGATGCAGTGACGAGTACTCGCGAGGACAGGGCCTTGGCCGACCTCATCGCATCGTTGACCCGTGACGTTGCCAACTTCCCGAAGCAGGGAGTCCAGTTCAAGGACCTCACCCCGCTGTTCGCCGACCGGACGGCCATGACCGCGGTCATCGGCCCGCTGGCCGAGATCTGCGCCGGCGTCGATCTTGTCGCCGGCATCGAGTCACGCGGGTCGCTGGTGGCCGCGGCCGTCGCCGCCCGGCTGGGCACCGGGGTGCTGTCCATCCGCAAGGAGGGAAAGCTGCCGCCGCCGGTGCTGCACGAGGAGTACGACCGCGAGTACGGTCCCGCGGCGATCGAGATTCCGGCCGACGGTCTGGACTTACGCGGAACCAGCATCATGATCATCGACGACGTGCTGGCCACCGGCGGGACTCTCGGCGCGGCGAACCGCCTGTTGCAGCGAGCCCGAGCCAATGTGGCCGGCGCGGCCGTGCTGGTGGAGATCACCGCGCTGGGCGGCCGGGAGGCGGTAGCGCCTTTGGAGGTACAAAGCTTGAGCCGCGTCTAGCCGCGCGGGATATCCTCGAGGTCGGAGGTGACCAACGTGGCGGATGAGCAAGGCACGGCGCAAGCCGTTGTGCCGCCCACCGACTCGCTACCGCCTGTTGAGGCGCCGGAGCCACCAACCGAAACCCTGAAGACGACGAGCAGCGCGTCTCGTCGGGTCCGGGCCCGGCTGGCCCGGCGGATGACCGCCCAGCGCAGCGCGTTCAATCCCGTGCTCGAGCCACTGGTGGCGGTGCACCGGGAGATCTATCCGAAGGCGAACTTCTCGATGCTCAACCGGGCGTTCGAGGTAGCCGACCAGCGTCACGCCAGTCAATTGCGGCGTTCCGGCGACCCCTACATCACGCACCCGCTGGCCGTCGCCAACATTCTCGCCGAATTGGGCATGGACACCACCACTTTGGTGGCCGCGCTGCTGCACGACACCGTCGAGGACACGGGGTACACGCTGGAGGCCTTGAGCGAGGAATTCGGCGAAGAGGTAGGCCACCTCGTCGACGGGGTCACCAAACTGGACCGCGTCGAGCTGGGCAACGCCGCCGAGGGCGAGACCATCCGCAAGATGATCACCGCGATGGCGCGCGACCCACGGGTGCTGGTGATCAAGGTGGCCGACCGGCTGCACAACATGAGGACCATGCGCTTCCTGCCGCCGGAAAAGCAGGCACGCAAAGCCCGCGAGACGTTGGAAGTGATTGCGCCGCTTGCACATCGGCTGGGCATGGCCAGCGTCAAGTGGGAGCTGGAAGACCTGTCGTTCGCGATCCTGCACCCGAAGAAGTACGAGGAGATCGTTCGCCTGGTCGCCGGGCGCGCGCCGTCCCGGGACACCTACCTGGCCAAGGTTCGCGCTGAAATCGTCGCCACGCTGGGGGCATCGAAGATCAAGGCGACCGTGGAGGGGCGCCCGAAGCACTACTGGTCGATCTATCAGAAGATGATCGTCAAGGGCCGTGACTTCGACGACATCCACGACCTGGTCGGCATCCGCATCCTGTGCGACGAGATCCGGGACTGCTACGCCGCGGTGGGCGTGGTGCACTCGCTCTGGCAGCCGATGGCGGGGCGGTTCAAGGACTACATCGCCCAGCCCAGATACGGTGTCTACCAATCACTGCACACCACGGTCGTCGGGCCGGAGGGCAAGCCGCTGGAGGTGCAGATCCGCACCCGCGACATGCACCGCACCGCGGAATACGGCATCGCCGCGCACTGGCGCTACAAGGAAGCCAAGGGCCGCAACGGTGTTCTGCATCCGCATGCCGCCGCCGAGATCGACGACATGGCCTGGATGCGTCAGCTGCTTGACTGGCAACGTGAGGCCGCCGATCCGGGCGAGTTCCTGGAGTCGTTGCGTTACGACCTTGCGGTGCAAGAACTTTTCGTGTTCACCCCCAAGGGGGGCGTGGTCACGCTGCCGACCGGGTCGACGCCGGTGGACTTCGCCTACGCCGTGCACACCGAGGTCGGCCACCGGTGCATCGGCGCCCGCGTCAACGGGCGACTGGTGGCGCTGGAGCGCAAGCTCGAAAACGGGGAAGTCGTCGAGGTTTTCACCTCGAAGGCGCCCAACGCCGGGCCGTCGCGGGACTGGCAGCAGTTCGTGGTGTCGCCGCGGGCGAAGGCGAAGATCCGGCAGTGGTTCGCCAAGGAGCGCCGCGAGGAGGCGCTGGAGGCCGGCAAGGAGGCGATGGCCCGCGAGGTCCGCCGCGGCGGACTTCCGTTGCAGCGCTTGGTCAATGGTGAGGCCATGGCGGCGGTGGCCCGCGAGCTGCACTACACCGACGTGTCCGCGATGTACACCGCGATCGGTGAGGGACATGTGTCGGCGCGCCACGTCGTGCAGCGACTGCTGGCCGAGCTCGGCGGCATCGACCAGGCCGAAGATGACCTCTCCGAAAGGTCCACGCCGACAACGATGTTGCGCCGGCCGCGCAGCACCGACGACGTGGGCGTTTCGGTGCCAGGCGCCCCGGGTGTGTTGTCCAAACTGGCGAAGTGCTGCACCCCGGTGCCGGGTGATCCGATCATGGGCTTCGTCACCCGCGGCGGCGGAGTCAGCGTGCACCGCACCGACTGCACCAATGCCGCGTCACTGCAGCAGCAGGCCGAGCGGATCATCGAGGTGCTCTGGGCGCCGTCGCCGTCGTCGGTATTCCTGGTGGCCATTCAGGTCGAGGCCCTCGACCGTCACCGGCTGCTCTCCGATGTCACCCGGGTACTGGCCGACGAGAAGGTGAACATCCTGTCGGCGTCGGTCACCACCTCCGGTGACCGAGTTGCCATCAGCCGCTTCACTTTTGAGATGGGCGACCCCAAGCACCTCGGGCACCTGCTCAACGTCGTGCGCAATGTCGAAGGCGTGTACGACGTCTACCGCGTGACGTCTGCCGCGTAGTTTTCAGTCGATCCGCACCGAGGTGATCGTGACCGTCTTGGCGGGCAGGCCGTCGTCGGTGTTGCCGAGAACACCTGCCTTCACGATATTGTCGATCGTCGCCAGGCCCGCTTCGTCGATCGTCGCGAAGACCGTGAAGGTCGGCTCCGACACGCTGTCCTTGTAGAACATGTTGAACTGGCTCTGGTTAGTGTCGGGTGCGAGGCCATTGGCCATCGACACGGTGCCGCGCGGATACAACACGGGCTGTTTGAGCGCGGGGTCGTTCGGGCCGTACTGGTTGACGGGGTATTCGTCGGCGTACTGATAACCGGGTCCGCCGCTGCCCTCGTTCTCCGGACCGCCACACTGCAGCAGTCCGAAGTCGGACTGGGTAATCAGCCTGCCGCACTGGGTGCCGTTGAAGAACTGCTGTTTCACCAGGCTGACGAAGCTGTTCACCGTGCACGGGGCCTTGGCATTGTCAAGTTCTAGGCCGATGTCACCGACGTTGGTGGAGATCGTGGCTCTGATCACGGGCGGATCGGTGGACACCC
Organism: Mycobacterium stomatepiae; assembly: GCF_010731715.1. NCBI lineage: Bacteria > Bacillati > Actinomycetota > Actinomycetes > Mycobacteriales > Mycobacteriaceae > Mycobacterium > Mycobacterium stomatepiae. The sequence goes on along the minus strand of NZ_AP022587.1, from coordinate 1,438,336 downwards.
TGCCGGACGGCGGAGGATTGGCGGGCTTGAGTGCCTGATCCTGCGTCGGCGGGTACTGGCAGTTGGCGCCGAGGTCGGGAGGCGGCGCAAACACCGGCAGTGCCGGAACGGGGGCACCCGGCGCGACGCCGGGCCGGGGCGCCTTGGTGTGCACCGGAAACCGCACCGCCGTACTGGTTGTGCCCGTTGAGGATCCACCGCCGCTGTGGGTGACCAGGACGATCACCAGCGCCACCACCGCGGCGAGTGCCACCACCGATCCGCCGACGATGCCCAGGATCAATCGCCGTGAATTCCCCGGGTTGGGTTGCTGCGACGAACCGGCCGGCTGCGACGCCCCAGCCGGAGCTTGGGGTGGGGGCGGACTCCACGCCGCCGTGGCGGTGGGGCCCGTCAGCGCCGCCCTGGCCGCTTGCGCGAGTTCGATGGCCGTCTGGAAGCGCTGGTCGACGTCTTTTGCCATGCCGCGGGCCACCACCGCGTCGAGTGCCTGCGATACGTCCGCCGAGGCGGCCGAAGGTCGCGGCGGCGAGATGTTCAGATGCCCGTTGAGCTGCTCTTCCATGCTGTCGCCGGGGTAGGGTAGGCGTCCGGTCAGGCATTCGTAGAGCACGCAGGCCAGCGCGTAGACGTCGGCGCGGTGATCGGCGATACCGCGGAAGCGCTCCGGGGCCATGTAGGCCATCGTGCCCATCGTGTGCCCGGTGTGGGTCAGCGCGGTGTCGGCGGCGGTGCGCGCGAGCCCGAAGTCGATCAGATAGACGAAATCGCGGGCCGACACCAAGATGTTAGACGGCTTGATGTCGCGGTGGATCAGCCCGACTCCGTGGGCGGTATCCAGTGCTGCGGCAACCTGTTCGACGACCGCGACGGCGCGTTCGGGGCTGAGCCGGCCCCCGTTTTCGCCGATGTAGGCGGCCAGGTCGCGGCCCTCGATCAGCCGCATGTCGACATAGAGCCGGCCGTCGATCTCGCCGTAGCTGTGGATCGGCACCATGTGCGGATCGCTCAGGCTCGCCGCGATGCGTGCTTCCCGGCGGAAGCGGGTTTGAAATTCTTCGTCGTCGGCCAGATGCGCGGGCAGCACCTTGAGCGCAACCACGCGATCCGTGCTGGTGTCATAGGCACGAAAAACCTGCCCCATGCCACCGCGGCCCAGCAACTCGCGCAGTTCGTAATGTCCGAATACATCCGTCGACACCCACCGACCATAAGCCGTTGCGCGCGCCAAGTCGGCGCAACAGCTTTCGTGTCAGCCGATCCGTACCGAGCTGATCGTCACCGGGGAAGTGGGCAGACCGCTGTCGCGATTACCGGCCACCCCCGCGGCGGCGATCTTGTCGAGGACCGACAGGCCGGCCTGGTCGATGGTGCCGAGCACCGTGTTCACCGGGGGCATTTCGCCGTCCTTGAAGAACAAGACGAACTGACTGGGGTTGGTGTTGGGCCCCTCGTTGGCCAGCGCCAGCGTCCCGCGCGGATACAGCACGGACACCCTGAGTGCGGGGTCCCCCGGTGGGTACTGGTTGACGGGGTATTCGTCGTTGAAGATGTAATTCGGTCCGCCGGTGCCGTCACTGTCGGGACCACCGCACAAAAGCGTTCCGATATCAATGGCCTTGGTCAGCCGGGCGCAGACGGTGTTGGCGAAGAAGCGTTGCCGCGCCAGGCTGACGAAGCTGTTCACCGAACACGGAGCCTTGTCGTTGTCCAGCGTGATGCCGATATCGCCAAAGTTAGTGGAGATGGTCGCGGCGATTTGGGCAGGTTCGGTGCATACCCTCCCCGACGGGGGTGGGCTGACCGCCTTCGTTCCCGTTCCCTCCTGCGCGTCCGCCGGCACCGCGTGTATTGACAGTTGGCACCGAGGTCTGGCGGCGCAACGAATGGCGGCAACGGCGGCGTGCCAGCTGCGTTCGTGGCCGGGGTCGTCGGTCCGCCCGGTACCGGCCCGCCGAATTTGGGCGTCCTGGGGTGGGGCGCGGCGCTGGACGTCGCCTCGCTCGACGAGGAATCGTCGTGCGTCACCAGGGCAACGACCAGGATCGTCACCATCGCGAGGGTGAAGACCGAGGCGGCGACGATCCCGATGATCAGCCGCCGGTTCGAGCCCTGCGGGTGGGGTTGCTGCGGGGTATGGGCCGTCGGGGCCGGTCCATGTGGTGGGGGCGCCGGGGTGGCCGCTGTCGGTGGGTAGTGCGGTGGTGGTGGTGGGGTGGGCGTCGCGGCGGTTTCGCGGCCTGCCAGTGCGGCTTTGGCGGCTTGGGCGAACTCGATGGCCGTTTGGTAGCGGTGGTTGAGGTCCTTGGCCATGCCCCGGGCGATCACGTCGTCGAGGGCGGGCGGGACGCCGGGCGCGATGAACGAGGCCCGCGGCGGCGGGGTGTTCAAATGCGCGTTGAGCTGCTCTTCAAAGCTGTCGCCGGGGTAGGGCAGGCGTCCGGTCAGGCACTCGTAGAGCACGCAGGCCAGCGCGTAGACATCGGCGCGGTGATCCGTCATCCCCCGAAACCGCTCCGGGGCCATTTAGGCCATCGTGCCCATCGTGTGCCCGGTGTGGGTCAGCGCGGTGTCGGCGGCGGTGCGCGCGAGCCCGAAGTCGATCAGATAGACGAAATCGCGGGCCGACACCAAGATGTTGGACGGCTTGATGTCGCGGTGGATCAGCCCGACTCCGTGGGCGGTATCCAGTGCTGCGGCAACCTGTTCGACGACCGCGACGGCGCGTTCGGGGTTGAGCCGGCCCCCGTTTTCGCCGATGTAGGCGGCCAGGTCGCGGCCCTCGATCAGCCGCATGTCGACATAGAGCCGGCCGTCGATCTCGCCGTAGCTGTGGATCGGCACCATGTGCGGATCGCTCAAGCTCGCCGCGATGCGCGCCTCGCGCCGGAACCGCTGCTGAAATTCAGCGTCGTCGGCCAGATGCGCGGGCAGCACCTTGAGCGCAACCACCCGATCCGTGCTGGTGTCATAAGCCCGAAAAACCTGCCCCATACCCCGCGGCCCAGCAACTCACGCAGCTCGTAATGCCCGAATACCTCCGTCACCACGCAATGACGATAAGGGCTTACCCGCGCGGTCGCTGAATTCTGCCGAATCCGTGGCGATTCGTGGTGCGCCGCCCCGGGCTTAGTCGAGCAGGATCGATTTGATCGTGACTTCGCTGGTCGGGGCGCCGTCTTCACCACCGCCGTTGACGCCGCCCTTGGCAATCTTGTCCAGAACCGCCAGGCCGTCGGGCTGGATCGTGCCGAAGACCGTGTACTGGGGTGGCAGTTGGGAGTCCTTGTAGACCATGAAGAACTGGCTGCCGTTGGTGCCGGGCCCGGCGTTGGCCATCGCGAGGGTGCCACGCGGGTAGAGCACCGGCTCGCGCAGCTTGGGGTCGTTCGGCGGGTACTGGTCGGTCGGGTACTCGTTGGCGAATTGGTAGCCCGACCCGCCGGTGCCGTCCCCCTTGGGATCACCGCACTGCAGCACGCCCAGGGTATCCGAGGTGGTCAGCCGGTGGCACTTGGTGTTATCGAAGTACTTCTGGCCGATCAGGCTCGCGAAACTGTTGACCGTGCAAGGTGATTCATTGTTGGCCAGCATCAGGCCGATGTTGCCCTGGCTGGTCGCCATGCTGGCGCTCACCTGCGCCGGATCGGTCGGCACCTTGCCGGTGCGCGGCGCCTTGACCGGTTTGGCGGCCGGGTCCTGCGACGGCGGGTATTGGCAGTTGGCGCCGACGGTGTCGGACGGATTGAACGCTGGCAACGGCGGAACCGGCGGAACCTGCCCGGTTTGCGGAGTCGTCGTGCCCGACGCCGCGGGCGAGTTGCTGGTCGTCGGCGCGGCCGTGTTGTTGTTGTGCTTGTTGTTCGTGTTGATCACGGTGATTACCACAGCCGCGATCACCGCGATGGCCGCAACCGCGCCGCCGGCGATAACCAAGACGCGTCGCATGCGAGCTTGCTTCGCTCGGCGTTCGAGCTGCCGTTCGAGTTTGCGCTTGGCGTTGGCGCGTCGCTGTTCGTTGGTCGGCACGGCCGGTATGCCTCCATGGTTGTAAGTGGGGGCGGGGTTAGCAGGCTCAGGCTAATGCGGGCGGCGCGAGCGGTGTCAAGTGGCCCCCGTGGGAAACTGGGAATCGTGTTGATCACCGGATTTCCCGCCGGCATGTTGGCGTGCAACTGCTACGTGCTGGCCGAGCGACCCGGAGCGGACGCCGTCATCGTGGATCCGGGGCAGCGTGCGATGGCTCCGCTGCGGCGCATCCTCGACCAGAATCGGCTGACGCCGGCCGCGGTGCTGCTCACCCACGGGCACATCGACCACATGTGGTCGGCCCAGAAGGTGTCCGACACCTTCGGCTGCCCGACCTACATTCATCCCGAAGACCGGTTCATGCTCAAAGACCCGATTCACGGCATGGGGCCGCGGCTGGCGCAGGTGATGGCGGGTGCGCTCTTCCGTGAGCCCAAGCAGGTGGTCGAGCTCGACCGCGATGGCGACAAGATCGACCTGGGCAATGTCAGCGTCAACGTCGATCACACCCCCGGGCACACCCGCGGATCGGTGGTCTTCCGGGTGGCAGGGGGAACGAAGGACGGGAACGATCTCGTGTTCACCGGTGACACGCTGTTCGAGCGCTCGGTGGGCCGCACCGACCTGTTCGGCGGCAGCGGTCGCGACCTGCTGACGTCGATCATCGACAAGCTCTTGGTGCTCGACGACGACACCGTGGTGCTGCCCGGCCACGGCAACTCCACCACGATCGGCGCCGAGCGACGTTTCAATCCGTTTCTCGAAGGCCTGACCGGATGACGGAGTTCTCGTCCTTCTCGGCGCCCAAGGGCGTCCCGGATTACTTTCCACCCGACTCGGCGCAGTTCGTCGCGGTGCGCTCCGGTCTTCTCGGCGCCGCCCGCCGGGCCGGATACGGCGATATCGAGCTGCCCATCTTCGAGGACACCGGGCTGTTCGCCCGCGGCGTCGGCGAGTCCACCGACGTGGTGTCCAAGGAGATGTACACGTTCGCCGACCGTGGCGACCGCTCGGTGACACTGCGCCCGGAGGGCACCGCCGGGGTGGTGCGCGCGGTGATCGAACACGGTCTGGACCGCGGCGCGCTGCCGGTCAAATTGTGTTACGCCGGACCGTTTTTCCGCTACGAGCGTCCGCAGGCGGGCCGGTATCGCCAGCTGCAGCAGGTCGGCGTGGAGGCGATCGGTGTCGACGACCCGGCGCTGGACGCCGAAGTGATCGCGATCGCCGACGGCGGATTCCGGTCGCTGGGCCTGGACGGGTTCCGGCTGGAGATCACCTCGCTGGGCGACGAGAGTTGTCGGCCGCAGTACCGGGAGCTGTTGCAGGAGTTCCTGTCAGGGCTCGATCTGGACGAAGCAACGCAGCGACGCGCGCGACTCAACCCGCTGCGTGTGCTCGACGACAAACGGCCCGAGGTGAAGGCGATGACGGCCGACGCCCCGGTGCTGCTCGACCACCTCTCCGATGAGGCCAAACAGCACTTCGACACGGTGCTGGCGCACCTCGATGCGCTGGCTGTGCCCTACGTGATCAGCCCGCGGATGGTGCGCGGGCTGGACTACTACACCAAGACCACGTTCGAGTTCGTGCACGACGGGCTGGGCGCCCAATCGGGGATCGGCGGCGGTGGGCGCTACGACGGGCTGATGCGCCAGCTCGGCGGACAAGACCTGTCCGGCATCGGTTTTGGGCTCGGGGTGGACCGCACGCTGCTGGCATTGCGGGCCGAGGGCCGCAGCGTGGGGGAGACCACGCGCTGCGACGTCTTCGGGGTGGCGCTCAGTGACGCGGCCAAGCTGCGGCTGGCGGCGCTGGGCGGTGAACTGCGCGCGGTCGGTGTCCGGGTCGACATGGCCTACGGCGATCGAGGGCTCAAGGGCGCGATGCGGGCCGCCGACCGGTCGGGTGCCCGCATCGCGCTGGTCGCCGGTGATCGCGATCTGGAGTCCGCCACGATCGGGGTCAAGGATCTGGCGACCGGCGATCAGGTGGCGGTGCCGCTCGATTCGGTTGTCGCCGAGGTGCTTTCGCGTCTCGTGGGGTAAGTCCCTGTCGCGTGATCCGGCGCGCGGCGGAAGTTCAATGCGCTGTCATCAGAAATTTGACGGATCTGCAAACAAGTAGCCGGTTTTATCGTACGGTCGTTCCAGAGTTCGTGTAAGGAGGCGGCCGTGGACGGTGCCGAATCGCAAGGCGGGACAAAACGTCCGGTGGTGAAATCATTCCGCGACTTCTCCAGCGTTCGGGTGGAGTGCACCGCGCTGGGTGCGTCGCGCTCGCTGGGCTCACTCTCGGTGCCGCCGGCCTGGCCGAAGGCCACCCCGAAGTCCGAAATCCCCCCGCCCCCTGCCAAAGGCAAGCCGACCGGGCTTACTTACCAGGACGGCCTGATGGGTGTGATGACCGGGCGTCGCGCGGTTGATCCGGGGACGCCGTTGGCCGAGGAGGCCTGAGTACTGCGGCGTCTGGTGCGCCGTGGCCCCGGTGCCGGCCGTTTAAACCACTTGTGTCATTGGCGTTTCAGTGGGTTTCTTGTCGGCGACTCGCGGTATCATTCGAACATGGGTTCGATAGGCTGCGAAGAGATCCGGGAGATCTTCGAGCGGCGCCATCCGTCCACCACGCCTGACTCGGCGGCGTTGGTGGATCGCATTTGCTCGTCCGCCCGGTCCGAGAACCGGGCGGCGGCTGCCCAACTGGTGGCGATCGGGGACTTGTTCGCCTACCGACTGTCCCGATGCTCGGACACCGAAGATTGGGCTGTCGACACGATGGAGGCGGTGGCCGCCGAGGTGGCCGCGGCTTTGCAAGTGAGCCAGGGCCAGGCGGCCAGCCGCCTTCGATACGCCCGCGCGATGCGGGAGCGGCTGCCCAGCGTCGCGCAGGGATTCAAGGCCGGCGATATCGACTATCGGACATTTCAGACCATCGTTTATCGCACCGATCTGTTGACCGACGACGAGGTACTGGCCAGGGTGGATGCGGAGCTGGCCGTCAATGTGCCGCGTTGGCCATCGATGACGCAGGGTCGTTTCTGCGCGCAGGTCGACAAGATCGTCGTGCGAGCCGACGCGGATGCCGTACGGCGGCGCAAGAAACGGCAGTTCGACCGCGAGATCTGGATCGGAGATCTCGGCGATGGCATTTCCGGGATCCACGGTTCCCTGCTGACCCCCGACGCGCGGGCACTCGAAAAGCGGTTGAATACGTTGGCCGCCACGGTGTGTGAGCACGATCCGCGAGGTCGTGAACAGCGCCGGGCCGACGCGCTGGGAGCGTTGGCCGCGTCGGCCGATCGGCTGGGTTGCCGGTGTGGCCGAGCCGACTGCGCGGCGGGCGGGCGTCCGGCCGCCACGCCGGTCGTCATTCACGTGATCGCCGAGCAGGCCAGTATCGACGGCCGTGGCTCGATGCCCGCGTCGCAGCTCGGTGCGGACGGCCTGATCGCCCCGGAACTCGTTGCGGAACTGGCCAAGTCGGCCAGGCTGGTCCCGCTCGTTCATCTCGCCGACGCCCCGCCCGAACCCGGATACGTGCCTTCGGCGGCGCTGCGGGACTTTGTCCGCTGCCGAGACCTGACGTGCCGCTGGCCGGGTTGCGACCGGCCGGCGGTGGCGTGCGATCTCGACCATACGATCCCGTACGCCGACGGTGGCCCGACGCATGCGTCAAACCTCAAGTGTTACTGCCGGACTCATCATTTGGTCAAGACCTTCTGGGGGTGGCGCGACCAGCAGTTGCCCGACGGGACGCTGATCCTGACATCGCCGGGCGGGCAGACCCATGTCACCACACCGGGCAGCGCGCTGCTGTTTCCGACCCTGTGCGTAGCGGCCGGCGGTATGCCGGCACCCGAGGTCGACCCGCCGCAGGATTACTGCGGCGACCGCGCTGCGATGATGCCCAGGCGGTGCCACACTCGCGCGCAAAACCGCGGCGCGCGGGTCGCCGCCGAACGCCGACAGAATCGCGACGCCCGCACGGGCGCCCGAGAAACGCGCCCGACCTACGCGGGCCCGGCGCCATCCGAGACCGACGAAGAACCCCCGCCATTCTGATTGCTCAGCAACGGCTTACAGCGAAGCGACGGAGAACAGGCGCCATTCACCAGGCACGCCCTTGAGTTGCTGAGTGCCGCGCTCCTCGAATTCGAGTCCGGAACCGATCACGAGGTCGCGCAGCGTGCTGGACACGAGCACGTCGTTGGCCCCCGCGAGGGCACTCACCCGCGCCCCGATGTGCACACCGATCCCGTCGATATCGTCGCCGCGGACCTCGCACTCGCCGGTGTGCAGCCCGGCGCGCACCTCGATGCCGAGCGCATGCACGGCGTCGCGAATCGCCATGGCGCAGCGGATCGCTCGCTGCGGGCCATCGAACGTCGCGAGGAAGCCATCTCCCGACGTGTTCACCTCACGGCCTCGGAAGCGATTGAGCTGTGCGCGTACGACGGCGTCGTGCGCGTCGAGCAACGCGCGCCAATCGCGATCGCCCAGCTGCGCGGCGCGGCGCGTCGAGTCCACGATGTCGGTGAACAGCACGGTGGCGAGAACACGGTCGTCGGCCACGTCGGGCTGCTCGCCGGTGAGGAATTCGGCGATCTCCTGAAAGGAATCGCGCCACGGTTCGACGACGTGATAGAAGTTGCGCCCTGGCACCTCAACGAATTTCGCGCCCTCGATGAGATCGGCGACTTCCTTGCCCTTCTCCGGCGGAAGGAGCGGATCGTCGCTGTAATGGAGGACGAGGGTGGGTACGCGGACGGTCGGAAGAATTGCGCGCGCGCTCAGCTCGCTGACGAGTGGCAACACAAGTTCAACGGTGCGTGGGCTCGCCGCCAGGCGTTCGTGGCGTGCCCATGCAGCCCGAATCTCCTCATTCCACGGCATGTCCGGATTGAGCAGGTGTTCTAAATCGCCGGTTCCCCACAGCACCGGGGCCGCATCGCCGATTTCCTGCATCGCATTGGTCCGATCCGCCAGGTCTGCGTTGCTCTCGACCAAGACAAGCGCGGTTGTGCGGGACGGATGCGTGGCCGCGAACAGCGCCGGAGTCGCGAGTGCGCCCCCGTACGTGACCAGGGCCGCTTCGGAGATCCCGAGAGCGTCGAGCACCGCCGTGATGCTGTCGGCCCATTGCTCCAAGGTCGGCATTGCACCCAGCTCGACGGGATCGGAAACTCCGGTGCCCGGCTGATCGAAAAGGATCAATCGACCCAGCGTTGCCATCGCCTCGAACCAGCCCCGAGTTGACGGCAGCTCTGGAAACACCTCGCAGTTCGTGAACCAGTTGGGAACGAAGACAATGTCACGCTCACCTTCGGGCGACGCGCGGTAAGCGACCCGCAAGTCACCGTTGAGCGCATACCGCGTCTCCGAGAACACGGCCGAAGTCTAAATCCGGGTCTGAGTGCCTGTCTCGTACTCGGTCAAGCCGGCCAGCGCCTGCGGCAACGGGTCTCGGTGCAGGACACCGAGTCGCTGGGTCGCGCGGGTGAGGGCGACGTAGAGTTCGGCCGCGCCGCGGGGGCCGTCGGCGAGGATGCGTTGCGGGTCGACGACCAGCACGGCGTCGAACTCCAGGCCCTTGGTCTGCGACGCGGGCACTGTGCCGGGGACACCGGGTGGACCGATCACGATGCTGGTGCCTTCGCGGTCGGTCTCGTCGCGGACGAATTGGTCGATGGCGCTGGGTAATTCGTCGTCGGTGACCCGCCTCGACCAGGGCCGCACGCCGCTCGCGCGGACCGACTCCGGGGGCTGGACCCCGGGCGCGAACTCGTCGAGCAGCGCGGCCGCGACCGTCATGATCTCCTCCGGTGTCCGGTAGTTGACCGACAGCGCCCGGTACTCCCACCTGCCCGGCACGTACGGCTTGAGCATCTCTTCCCACGACGTCGCTCCGGCCACCGACCGGCGCTGGGCGAGATCGCCGACCACGGTGAAGGACCGGCCTGGGCAGCGTCGCATCAGTACTCGCCAGTCCATCTCGGACAGCTCCTGGGCCTCGTCGACGACGACGTGGCGATAGGTCCAATCCCGATCCGCCGCAGCACGTTCGGCGAGTTCGCGGGTATCGCGCTCGATGAAGCGGTCGGCCAGGTCCTCGGCGTAAATGATGTGCTGCGCGCGCAACTGTTCCTCGTCGTCCATCGAGTCCTCGCTCGCCATCTCGAGGATGTTCAGCACGCCGGCAGCGTACTCGGCCTCGTAATTCCGCTCCCGCTCGGCGCTCGCCGCGGCGGACTCGGCCGCCTTGTCGCGGCCCAGCAGATCGACCAGTTCGTCGAGCAGCGGCACGTCCGACACCGTCCACGGATCACCGGCCACGCGCAGCAGCGATTGGGGAGCACCCACGGCATGCAGTCGCTCGGGGGACAGGTACAGCGAAGTCAACAGTTCCTGCGGCGTGAGGATCGGCCAGAGCCGATCGAGCGCGGCGGTGAACTGTTCGTTGTCCGCGAGTTCGGCGAGCAGGTCGCCGCGCAGCTGCTCCCAGGCATTGCGGTCCTCGCGGGTCAGCCAGCCGCGGCCGATCCGCGCGATCGCCCGCTCGGTCAGCGCCCAGGTCAGGATGTCGACGAACACCGCGCGGGCCTGGTTGTGCGGCTGTCCACTGCCGCGCGCCTCCTCCCGCGCCCATCCCGCGATTTCGGCGTCGATGCGCATCGTGACGTCGGCCAGTTGGATCTCCAGCGGGCGTTCGGGCAGCCGCTGCCGGTCCGCGATCGCGGCGGCCAACACGTCGAGGATTCTCAGTGAGCCCTTGAACGCCGCAGCTTCCGGGCTGTCCTCGGCGGTGGCCTGCATGCCCGGAACCAGATCGCCCGGCGTCATGAACACCACGCTGGACTCGCCCAGCGACGGCAACACGCGATCGACGTGACGAAGGAACGCCGAATTCGGGCCCACCACAAGGACTCCGTGGCGTTCGATGCGCTCGCGCTGGGTGTACAGCAAGTACGCGACGCGGTGCAGCGCCACGACGGTCTTCCCGGTGCCGGGCCCACCTTCGATCACCAGGACGCCCGGGTGATCGAGCCGGATGATCTCGTCCTGCTGAGCCTGAATGGTCGCGACGATGTCGCGCATACCCTCGCCCCGGGGCGCATTGACCGCCGCCAGCAGGGCGGCATCGCCCTGCGCGTCGGCACCGGGCCGGCCGAACACCTCGTCGGTGAAGTCGACCACGCGCCGTCCGCGGGTGTGGAACTGGCGGCGCCGGTGCATGCCCTCGGGGCTCGCGGAGGTGGCGACGTAGAAGGCGCGAGCCGCCGGCGCCCGCCAGTCGAGCAGCAGCGGGTGGTATTCGTTGTCGGCGTCGAACAGGCCGATCCGGCCGATGTAGGAGCGTTCGCCGGAGAGGGCGTCCAGCCGCCCGAAGCACAGTCCGTAGTCCGCCACGTCGAGGCGCTTGACCTCCCTGGCCACCGCCCGGACCTCGGCGTCACGATCCGACAGGCTCTCGCCGCCATCGCCCAGCAATGCCACACGGAATTTGTCCTTCGCCCGTGCCCGTTCGGCGTCGAGCCGCGCATAGAGCTCGGTTACGTACGCCTGCTCGGACTGCAGTTCGTCGTCATACTCAGGATTCGACAAGTTCCCCTCCGCCACTTCTGGTCTCGGCCAAGTCTAGGGGGCCGGCTTGACACCGCATCGAACGAATGTTCGAATGTGGGAATGCGGTGGGCGGACCAGGCCGTCGCGGTCAACGGGGAACCGATCGACGACGGCGCATTGCCGGGTCTGCAGCGGATCGGTCTGGTCCGCAGCGTGCGCGCACCCCAGTTCGAGGGAATCACCTTTCACGAGGTGCTCTGCAAGTCGGCGCTCAACAAGATTCCGGAGGCGGCCGCGCTGCCGTTTCGGTACACCGTCAACGGCTACCGCGGCTGTTCGCACGCCTGCGGCTACTGTTTCGCCCGGCCCACTCACGAATATCTGCACTTCGATTCCGGGACCGATTTCGACACCCAGATCGTGGTCAAGACCAATGTCGCGGAGGTTTTGCGTCGCGAGTTGCGCCGGCCGTCGTGGCGAGGCGAAGCCGTCGCGCTGGGCACCAACACCGATCCCTACCAGCGCGCCGAGGGTCGCTACGCCCTGATGCCGGGCATCATCGGCGCCCTCGCCGAATCCGGCACCCCGCTGTCCATCCTCACAAAAGGCACCCTGCTCCGTCGCGACCTGCCGCTGATTTCCGCTGTCTCCCAACAGGTGTCGGTGTCGGTCGCGGTGTCGCTGGCGGTCGGGGATGCCGAGTTGCACCGCGACGTCGAACCGGGCACGCCGACACCGCAGGCGCGGCTGGGTCTGATCGCCGCGGTCCGCGACGCCGGCCTCGACTGCCACGTGATGGTCGCGCCGGTGCTGCCGCACCTGACCGACTCGGCCGAGCACCTCGACGGGCTGCTGGGCCAGATCGCGGCCGCCGGTGCGACCAGCGTGACCGTTTTCGGCCTGCATCTGCGTCGGTCGACCCGAGGGTGGTTCATGGCCTGGCTGACTCGTTCGCATCCCGAACTGGTCGGACGTTGCCGCGAGCTGTACCGGCGCGGAGCCTATCTGCCGCCGGACTATCGCGAGAGGCTGCGAACGCGGGCCGCGCCGCTGATCGCCAAACATCGGCTGACCGGCGACCAGCGGCCGTTCTCGCAAGCGCCGAAGGCCGCAGACCCGCAACCCGTCCAGGCGACCCTGTTCTAGTCGGGCTTCTCCCCGCGCGGCTGGTCAGGGTGAACGCCGGAGCCGTCGGTAACAAATCCGGTAGCGTTTTCGATATGACGAGCGTGATGACGAACCTGCGAAAAGGGACCAGCGCGGTCGCGTCGGCAACGTTTGCACTGGCCGGGGGAGTGATTCTCGGTCCGGCGACGGCGCATGCGGATGGCCATCAGGTGACCTACACGGTGACCAGTCCCAACAATCTGACCGCCACCGTCAACTACGTGAGTTCCGATCCGCCCAGTCAGGCCGCCTACAACGCGGACCCGTCGAAGTTCATGACCAGCGTGCAGGCCCCGCTCAGCGGCGGAACGCCGGTCACTTACACCGCCACCCTGGCGAACCCGAACCAGTACGCGACCATCAGCGCCAGCGGCATGCTGCACTGGCCGGATTCCGGCAACGGCCCCGCGCAGCTCCACTGCGAGATCGCGGTGGACGGTCAAGTGGTCGTCCACCAGGACGCCACCACGACCGCCACCTGCAAGCTCGGTTAGTTAGGGCTCGGCGCCGAGCTGAAAGGTCAGCTGGCCGGGGTCTAACCGAGGTCCGTCGCGGCGAACGTGTCGCACTGGTGCGGGTCTCCCGTCTGATACCCGACGGTAAACCACTTTTGGCGTTGCGCGGCCGATCCGTGGGTCCACGACTCGGGATTGACCCGGCCGGTCGACTCCTTCTGGATCCGGTCGTCGCCCACCGACGCGGCCGCCGAGAGGGCATCCTGAATATCCTTGTCGCTCAACGGTTCCAGGTACGGCACGCCGGTGCTCTGCTGTTTGACCGTCGACGCGTAGTGCGCCCAGATGCCGGCGTAACAGTCGGCCTGCAACTCGGTACGAACGCCGTTGCCGCCGGCGCCCTGCGCGCCCTGCTGGGAACGGCCCAGGATGCCCTGCAGTTGCTGGACGTGGTGACCGTATTCGTGGGCGACCACGTACTCCTGCGCGAAAGGCCCACCGCTGGAACCGAATTTATCGACCAGCTCCTTGAAGAAGTCGGTGTCGAAATACGCGGTCTGGTCCACCGGGCAGTAGAACGGCCCGACCGCGGTGGTGGCCGGTCCGCAGCCGGTGTTCACCGAACTGGTGAACAGGCGCACATGCGGGCGGGTGTAGTTCGGCATCAGCTGATGCCAGACCGCGTCCACGGAGTTGCCGGTGGCGACCACGCGACACTGCACGTACTTGTTGGCGTCGGCGCCGGTCTTGCACTGGCTCAGGTCGAAACCGGGCGCCGAGTAGCCGCCGGTGTTGGCGCCCTGCGGGGGCATTACCTTGCCCGGATCGATGCCGAAGAACAGGGCCGCGATCAGGATCAGCAGCCCGACGCCACCGCCGCCGAGGGCCATGCCCATGCCACCGCCACCGGACGACTCCGCGGTGCTGGTGTCGATCTGCATACCCTCGTTGAAGGTCATGATTTAGCTTTGCACACACCTAACGTTGTTGCGTAGCGGCAAATCGGCTGTCGGTGTAGCGCCGCAGGTTGCTCAGAAACCGGCGCAGGCCCAAGTTCAGCAGCGGCCCTACCACCACCATCGCCAAACGCGCGGGACCGGCGGGTTTCTGCGCCATCGTCCAGGTCAGCCGGCAGCCACCGGGGATGACCTCGACGCGATAGTCCTCGGCAAAGGCGGCGACGGCTGCCGTCGAGCACTGGTTGAACCGGAATGCCATGTGGGTGAACGGTTCCCAGGCGAGAAACTCCTCGTCGCCGGTGATGCCGCCGCGCATCTCGACGATGCGGGTGGTGCCGACCCCGCGCGGCTCGGGACTGGTCCAGGTCACCTTGGTGATCACTGACGCCCAGCGCGGCCAGGCATCGGCGTCGGCCAGCACGTCGAAAACCTGCTCGGGCGTGATGGCGAGGTCGACGCTGTTGCGGAACCGGAATGGCGCGGTCTCGATGAAGTCGAGATCGACGCGCTCACAGGGATGCATGGCTTGAATTTAGCTGGTGCCACTGCTGGCCGCGGCCAGCAGTGGCACCAGCACATCGCTGATCGGCGTCGCCAGGTTGTGCGCGCGTGCCTTGCGGATGATCACCCCGTTGCGGATGTCCCATTCCATCGGCCGGCGATACTCCCGGTCGGCCAGTATCGAGGTGCCCATGTCTTCGGGCGCCTGACGGAACATCCCGGTCAGCTCGTCGACCACGCTGTCCGGCAGCCGGGCCCCCTCGGCCCGCGCGACCGCGAGGCATTCGGCCACATACCGGCGCGACAAGGCGGCCACGTCGTCGCGGCGAAACATGCCGGACCGCCGCCCGGACAGCGCCATGAACCCGGCCAGCGCATTGGTCAGCAGCTTGCGCCAGCCCGCGGTGAGGAAGTCCGGGTCGCAGTCGACCCGGCAGCCGGCGCCCCGCAGCAGCTCGGCAACGGTGTGAGCCGAGGGACCGCTCGGCAGCACCAGGGCGGCTTCGGTGCGTAGCCGTACCCAACCCTGCGGCTGGGTCTCGGCGGAATACCAGACGATGCCCGGAACGACGGCCGACGACGGGCACAGCGGCTGAACCTGTTCGACCTGCTCGACGCCGTTCTGCAGCACGGTGACGATCGTGTGCTCGGCGCACAGGCGAGACAGCCAGCCCGCAGCGGCGTCGTTCTGGGTGGCCTTGACCGCCAGGATCACGACGTCGACGGATTCGGTGACGTCGGCGGGGTCGGTGCACACCGGCCCGGGCACCACGATCGGGTCCTGGCCGTCGGGACGCACTTCGATGCTGTCTGCGGGCGCTGCGCCCGCAGACCAGCAACGAATGCCCGGCCTGATACAGTAGTGCGGCGATCGTCGTACCGACGGCGCCCGGACCCACGAGTGCGATGTTTGTGGCGATAAAAGCGAAGTTACGCCGCCCTCTAGACTGGTCAGTCGTTCAGCCAGGTAAAGGGGATTATTTGTGTTGCGCAGCCACGCCGCTGGTTCGCTACGGGATCGCGACGCCGGCCAACAGGTGACGCTGGTCGGGTGGGTGGCGCGCCGCCGCGATCACGGTGGCGTCATCTTCATCGACCTGCGGGACGCGTCCGGTATCGCGCAGGTGGTCTTCCGCGCCGCAGACGTGCTGGAACAGGCGCACCGGTTGCGCGCCGAGTTCTGCGTCTCCGTCTCCGGCGTCGTCGAGATCCGTCCGGAAGGCAACGCCAACGCCGAGATTCCCACCGGCGACGTCGAACTGAATGTCACGTCGCTGACCGTGCTCGGCGAAAGTGCGCCGCTGCCGTTCCAGCTCGACGAGCCGGCAGGGGAGGAGTTGCGGCTGAAGTACCGCTACCTCGACCTGCGCCGCGACGGGCCCGCCGCGGCAATTCGGTTGCGCTCCAAGGTGAACGCCGCCGCCCGATCGGTGCTGGCTCGGCACGACTTCGTCGAGATCGAGACGCCGACGATCACCCGCTCGACGCCCGAGGGCGCACGCGACTTCCTGGTGCCCGCCCGGCTGCACCCCGGATCGTTCTACGCGCTGCCGCAGAGCCCGCAGCTGTTCAAGCAGTTGCTGATGGTGGCCGGCATGGAGCGCTACTACCAGATTGCCCGCTGCTACCGCGACGAGGATTTCCGCGCCGACCGGCAACCGGAATTCACCCAGCTCGACATGGAGATGAGTTTCATCGACGTCGAGGACATCATCTCGATCTCCGAGGAGATCCTGAGCGCGCTGTGGGCGCTGATCGGTTACCAGATCCCGACGCCGATCCCGCGGATCAGCTACGCCGACGCCATGCGACGGTTCGGCTCCGACAAGCCGGACTTGCGCTTCGGGCTGGAGCTCGTCGAGTGCACAGAGTTCTTCTCCGACACCACATTCCGTGTGTTCCAGGCGCCGTACGTCGGCGCGGTGGTGATGCCCGGCGGGGCGTCGCAGCCGCGCCGCACGCTGGACGGCTGGCAGGAGTGGGCCAAACAGCGCGGGCACCGCGGGCTGGCCTACGTGCTGGTCGGCGACGACGGTGAGCTGAGCGGTCCCGTGGCCAAGAACCTGACCGAGGCCGAACGCGACGGCTTGGCCGGCCACGTCGGGGCCAGTCCCGGCGACTGCATCTTCTTCTCGGCCGGGCCGGCGAAGGCGTCGCGGGCCCTGCTGGGTGCGGCCCGCGGCGAGATCGCCAACCGGCTCAACCTGATCGACGCCGGTGCCTGGGCGTTCGTCTGGGTGGTCGACCCGCCGCTGTTCGAGCCCGCCGAGGACGCGACCGCCGCCGGTGACGTTGCCGTGGGTTCCGGTGCCTGGACCGCGGTGCACCACGCGTTCACCTCGCCCAAAGCGGGCCAGGAGGACGCCATCGAGACCGACACGGGCAACGTCCTGGCCGACGCGTACGACATCGTCTGCAACGGCAACGAGATCGGTGGCGGCTCGATCCGTATCCACCGCCGCGACATCCAGGAAAAGGTGTTCGCGGTGATGGGCCTGGACCAGGCCGAGGCCGAGGAGAAATTCGGATTCCTGTTGGAGGCGTTCACCTTTGGCGCGCCGCCGCACGGCGGCATCGCATTCGGGTGGGACCGGATCAACGCCCTGCTGTCCGGGGTGGATTCCATCCGCGAGGTGATCGCCTTCCCGAAGACCGGCGGCGGGGTCGACCCGCTGACCGATGCGCCGGCGCCGATCACGCCGCAACAGCGCAAGGAATCCGGAATAGATGCCAAACCCAAAAAGGTTGAGCAGGCATGACCGAACAGCGACCGGACCCCGACGCCGTAAAAGAATTCAACCGCAACCTCATCGAGGAATTCCGGGCCAACGACGGAAAGGTGACCGGGCAGTTCTCCGGCGGGCATCTGCTTCTGCTGACCACGACGGGCGCCAAATCGGGCCAGCAGCGGGTATCGCCGCTGGCGTTCTTCGATATCGACGGCAGGCTGATCATCCTGGGATCGTTCCGGGGCTCACCGACCGATCCCGCCTGGGTGCACAACCTGCGGGCCAACCCGCGGGTCCATCTCGAGGTTGCCACCGACTCGGGTGTGGACGCCTACGACGCGACCGCGCGCGAACTGCCGCCGGCGGAGCGCGACGCGATCGTTCCCAAGGTCGTCGCCGCGGCGCCCGTGTTCGCCGACTATCAGTCGAAGACCAGCCGGGTCATTCCGCTGTTCGAATTGGAGCGCGCCTGACATTTCTCGCATTGCCGCACGCGCGTGCGCTGCGGTAAGCAAGCGAGATGAGCACTTCGCTGCTGACGCGGCCGTTTACGGGTAGAGCCGTCGTCGGCGGTTTGAAGCGCGTCCATGGCGTGTGGTTTTACCTCGTGAAGACCTCGGTCGCGGCCGGTCTGGCGTGGTTCATCGCGCACGATGTGCTGGCGCACCCGCAACCGTTCTTCGCGCCGATCGCCGCTGCGGTGTCCCTGTCGACCAGCAACGTGCTGCGCGCGCACCGCGCCATCCAGATGATCATCGGGGTGACCTTGGGCATCGGGACGGGAACCCTGGTCCAGGCGCTGCTCGGCCCCGGCTCGGTCCCCATCGCGATCGCGGCGCTGGTCGCGCTGGTGGCCGCGGTGTTCATCGGCCAGGGCTATATCGGCCAGGGGATGATGTTCGCCAACCAGACCGTGGTGTCGTCGATTCTGGTGCTCGCCCTTTATCGCAGCGGAGTCGGTTGGGAACGCATCTTCGACGCACTGATCGGTGGGGCCTGGCGATCGTCGTTGCCATCGTGCTGCTTCCGGCCAACCCGCTCGCCGTGCTGCGTAGCGCGCGCGTCGAAGCTCTGCAGACGCTGCACTCGGTGCTGGCTCGCACCGGTGAACTCGCCGGAGGCCGCGGCGCTCCCGCGCAGGACTGGCCGTGGCCGGCCGTCGACACGGTGCACCAGCAGCTCAGTGGGCTGATCCAGGCGCGGACCACGGCGCGCCAGGTCGTGCGAGTTGCGCCGCGGCGCTGGGGACTTCGCGACGCCGTGCAGGCCGCCGAGGACCAGGCCGTGCAACTGGCCCTGCTTGCCGGCAACATCCTGCAGCTGGCCCGTGCCGTCGTGCCGGCCGCGCTTCCCGCCCCGAACGGCGTTCGGCTTCCGCCACCCGCGGAGGCGGTGCTCGACGACCTCGCGCGGGCGATGGCACTTGCCGAGCCCGATCCGGCGGCCGCGACCGCGCACGTCGACGCCGCCCGCCGGCACGCGTCAGCGCTGCTGGCCAATGCCCGGGAACGATCCGGGGTGGTGCTGGCCGACGTCGCCGCATCCTGCGTCGACGATCTGCAGCGGGTCATCGACCTGGGCCGGCCGTAGCGAGCTCAGATCGAGTCGGTCAGGAACTCCTGGACCAGCTTCTTGGGTGCCCGCGTCAGCCAGGCCTCGGTGATCAGCTCCTCGAGACCGCGGACGTCGATCTCGGCCAGCTTGACCAGCACCGCGGGATAGCCGTCGAAATGCGGGGTGGTGAAGTAGATCGCGGGCTCGTCGGCGACCAGCGCGAACTTGACGCCCTCGTCGGATACCCAGACGCCGAGGATGTCGCCCTCGGGCGGCTGGATCCCATTGGCGGTTAGCGCTTCGCGGTCCGACGCGCGCAGCGGACGCTCCCACGCCAGCAACTTCTTGCCGACCCTCCAGTCATGCGGTGACTGCTCGGAGGTGAGTGGCAGCTCACCCACGATCCGGGAGACGTCGTCCCAGGTGGCCACGTATCGATTGTGCTCCCGCTATGGTGCGCTTGGGTGCCGTATCGGCCATCGGCCGCCCACCACACATCGGAGATCTCGGGAGGGAACGCGTTGTCTTCTGAAGTAGAAGCCCCCGGCGCCCGTCGGCACCGCGTCACCCACCGCACCGAGTACCGCTACTCGGACACCGTGACCAGCTCGTATGGCAGGGGCTTTCTCACTCCGCGCGACTCGCAGCGCCAGCTGTGCGTCGCGCACCGGCTGACGATCGACCCGCCCCCCGCCGACAGCTCCACCAGCGTCGATGGCTACGGCAACATCAGTTCTTACTTCCACGTCACCGAGCCGCACTACACCCTGACGGTGACCAGCGACTCCATCGTCGACGTATATCCGGCGCCGCCCGAGCGCTACAGCAGCGGGCCGGCGATCGAACCCTGGGAGGCGGCCCGGCCGACCGGGCGGCGGGGAGCACTGGCCAGCGAGTACGCCCTGGACCTGAATCCGCCCGAGATCACCGATGAAGTCCGTGACTACGCGGCCCCCAGTTTCGCCCCCGGGCGCCCGCTGATCGAGGTGCTACGGGATCTCGCGTCGAGGATTTACACCGACTTCACCTACCGCTCGGGGTCGACAACGATTTCCACCGGTGTCAATGAGGTTCTGGCGGCCCGAGAAGGGGTATGTCAAGACTTCGCGAGGCTGGCGATCGCCTGCCTGCGTGCCAACGGGTTGGCGGCCAGCTACGTGTCCGGCTATCTGGCCACCGACCCGCCGCCCGGAAAGGAACGAATGATCGGCATCGACGCCACCCACGCCTGGGCCGCGGTGTGGACCCCGCAGCAGCCCGGCCAGTTCGAGTGGCTGGGACTGGATCCCACCAATGACCAGATGGTGGATCAGCGCTACATCATCGTCGGTCGGGGTCGCGACTACGCCGACGTGCCGCCGTTGCGCGGCATCATCTACACCGACTCGGAGCAGAGCGTGATCGACGTCGCTGTCGACGTGGTGCCGTTTGAAGGCGACGAACTGTATGCGTGATTTCAATTGCCCTAACTGCGGTCAGCGCCTGGCGTTCGAGAACTCGACCTGTCTGAATTGCGGTAGTGCGCTTGGGTTTTCGCTCGACCAGACGGCGCTGCTGGTGATCGCCGAGGGTGATGCGACCGACCATGCCGGCTTCGTGGACGCCAACGAGTATCAACTGTGCGCGAATCTTCAAGTCGCCGAATGCAATTGGCTGGTCCCCGTCAACAACCCAAGGCAGCTCTGCACGTCGTGTGCGCTGACGACCGAACGCCCCAACGACGCGGACGCCGTCGGACTCGCGGAGTTCGCCCAGGCCGAGGCGGCCAAGCGCCGGCTGATCGTCGAGCTGCACGAGCTGAAGCTGCCGATCGTCGGGCGCGACCAGGATCCCGATTACGGATTGGCTTTCCGGCTGTTGTCCAGCGCGCACGAGAATGTGATGACCGGCCACGAAAACGGGGTCATCACATTGGATTTGGCCGAGGGCGACGACGTCCACCGCGAGCAGCTGCGGGTCGAGATGGACGAGCCGTATCGCACCCTGCTCGGGCACTTCCGCCACGAGATCGGCCACTACTACTTCTACCGGCTGATCTCACCGTCGAGCGATAACCTGGCGCGGTTCAACGAGCTGTTCGGCGATCCCGATGCCGACTATCAAGAGGCGCTGGATCGGCACTACAACGAGGGTGCGCCGGACGGCTGGCAGGAAAAATTCGTGTCGTCCTACGCGACGATGCACCCGGCCGAGGACTGGGCCGAGACGTTCGCGCACTACCTGCACATCCGCGACACCCTCGACACGTCGGCCTGGTGCGGGCTGGCACCGGCGACGGCGACCTTCGACCGGCCGCCGTTGGGTCCCAGCGCTTTCCCCAACATCATCGAGATGTGGCTGCCACTGTCGTGGTCGCTGAACATGGTGAACCGGTCGATGGGCCGCGACGACCTGTACCCGTTCGTGCTGCCGCCCGCGGTCATGGACAAGATGCAGTTCATCCACAACGTGATCGACGAGGTGGTGTCCGCGGCGCAGGGTCCTGCTGCTGTTGCCGGTTAGGCCGGCATGTCCCGTCGTTGGTCGGGGCCCCACAGCGGCTGCATGCCGCCGGGCAGCGTCAATTGCGTCTCGGTGATGACGCCGGCCAGGTCGCGCAGCTCGGTGTGGATCGTGGTGAGCAGCTCGGCCAGCTCCTCGCGGCGCCCGTCGACGGCGACCTCCAGCTCGGCGGGGTGTGAGCGGCGCAACAGGGTGCTGATCTCCTCCACCGTCCGCTCCGGACGCGATGACCCCGACGCGGTGGGCAGGTCCTTGAGGTTGGCCCGTAGCCGCTCCAGCTGATAGAGCAGCGAACGCGGGTTGTTGGCGTCGAACAGCATCAGTTCGGTCACCGCGGCGACACTGACCTGCCCGACGGTGCGCCGCCGGTAGATGACCGACGATTCGCACGCCACCAACGTGGCCTCGATGACGTTCTGCTCGGCATCGGGGCTGCGGACGGCGGTCAGCGTGGCTTCCAGCAGTTTGGTCAGCCAGAGGCCGCGTTCGATCCGTTTGCCGATGTCCATCATCGTCCAGCCCACGTCGCGCACCATCGACTCGCTGGCCACCCCCGACAGGGTCAGCATCCCGGCCAGGGTGCGCCCATGCGCGGACGCGAGCAGGGTGTCGGCCTCGGCCAGCGACTGCGGCGGCTCGGGCCGGTGCGCGAGTCCGCGCTCCAGGGTGGCCAGCACCACCCAGGTGTCGTTGGACATCTGGTCGCGCACCGCGCGGGCGGCCAGAGCGAGCCCCTCGACCGACTGGATCAGCGATCCCGCCCGGTCCGGGTCGAAGGTCAGTGCCCACAACGTCGATGGGACGATCGCGATCATCTCGGCGTGGTCGTTGTCGGCCCCGGTGTCGCTGCCGGTGATGTCGCCCAGGGCCGCCATCAGCACCGGCACCACCTCGCTTTCCTCGGTGTCTTGGTGGTGGCGGTAGATGTGGAAACGGTCGCGAGTGGCCATCAGTAGCCGTGCCGTGTTTTCCGCGCGCTCGCCGTACCGGCCGATCCAGAACAGGTCGGACAGCACACGCGGCGAGCTGACTCCCCAGGTGCCCGCGGCGGTCTTGACCGGCTGCGCGGCCGTCGGCAGCGTGATGGTCTCCGCGCGGGCGCGTTCGGTCGGACGGACCCAAATATCCTTCGCTGCAACAGTCTTCAGTTCATAACCCGCGGGCCCGGGTGCAACGACGTAGCCGACGCCGCCGATCATCGGGGCGTAGCCGCTGCGTTGGGCAACCGTGAACAGCCGCATGCCGACACCGGCCGACGACGACACACCGGCGTGGTCGGTCGGCGCGGAGGAGAACTGCGGCAGCTCCTGGCCGGCCCACTGCCAGGGCATGGCATCGATCCGGGCGGCCAGCCCGGTCAGCTGGGTCGACGAAAGTGTGGGTCCGACAAGGGTTTCCCCACCGACCGTGGATTTGATCAACAGCGACGAGAGATTGGCCAGCAGGTGTGAACGTTCCTTGGCGATGCCGCCCCAGTACATCGGCGCGGTGTTCAGCAGTGGCGCTTCGCCGAGCAGCCGCTCGGCCAGCTCGGGCAGAAAGCGAAGCAGCCCAGGGCTTTCCAGGATGCCGCTGCCCAGTGTGTTGACGACGGTCACGGTGCCGCGGCGTTGCGCCTCCACCAAACCGACCACCCCGAGCCGGGAATCGGCGCGCAGGTCCAGCGGGTCGGTGTAGAGCGCGTCGACGCGGCGAAGAACGACGTCGACGCGCTTCAGGGTGCCCAGCGAGCGCATCCAGAGTTTGCCGTCGAGGACCACCAAGTCGGCGCTTTCAACCAGCGGAAAGCCCAGCAGCGTCGCGAGATACGCCTGGTCGAACGCGGTCTCCGAGTAGATACCCGGGCTGAGCACCACCACCACCGGGTCTTGGGCGTCGTCGGGCGCGGAATCGATCAGCGCCAGCCGCAGTGCCTGCGCGAACGGCGTGTTGGGCCGCGGCGCGATCCGCTCGTAGAGATCGGGAATCGCGTGCGCGACCACGCGTCGATCGGCCAGCGCGTATCCGGCACCCGAGGGCGCCTGCGTCCAGTCCGCGTTGACCTCGAAGGAGCCGCTCGGCAGCCGGCTCAGGTCGCAGGCGTGCATGAAAAGCTGGTGGTGGCCCGGCACTTCGATACCGCAGGCCGCGCGCACGTAACCCGGGTGGGCGAACACCAGCTCCGGGGGCAGCATGCCGTCGGTGAGCAAACTGCGCGGACCGTACAAGTCCGCGAGCACGGCGTCGAGCAGGCGCGAGCGTTGCACCAACCCGGCCTCCAGCACCTCCCAATCGGCCGCGGACACCACGATCGGCAGGGTGTCCAGGCTCCACGGCCGCGGCTCGAGAGCATGACCATTGTCGGGATCGACCTCGGTGTAGGTGATCCCGTCGTTGTCGATCAGGCTGCGCACCATCGAGCGCAGCTGATTCAGTCCCGCCCGGCCGCGCTCGGCGACCGTGTCGGCCAGCTCGGTCCAGGCCGGCCGCACCCGGCCGTCTTCGGACAGGAATTCGTCGTAGCCGGCTTCCTGCGCACCGGCGGGGCGCAGCTCGAACAACGCTTCCTGGGCGCGCGCGGTCCGGTATCCGGCTAATAGCCGATCGGCGTCGTAATGATCGCCGGACGTGCCAGTAATCGCCGAGGGGTCAAGTGCCATCGTGATGCTAATTCTCCGGGACGCCGTTATTGCTGCACGGTACGCACGCGACGCAGGTCGAGAATGCCCGGCGCGCCGACATCGGTGAATATCCGTGCCTGCTTCTCCCGGATGCCGGAGAGGTCCAGCTTGCCCGGGGTGAAGCCGATCGCCTCGAACCGTCGGGCGCGGCGCGATTCTGCCGCAACGGCGTTGACGGGTGGCTCCTCGTAGGCCATGCCACCCGGATGCGAGACGTGATAGGTGCAGCCGCCGCGCGAGGTGCCCGAGGTGAGGTCGATCAGCTCGAACTGCAGCGGCACGTCGGTGGTGATGGTCGGATGCAGCGCGCTCGGTGGCTGCCACGCCTTGTACCGCACCCCGCCCACGTGGATGTCAGGGTTGTCGGTGGCCAGCAGCGGCACCGGGTAGCCGTTGCAGGTCACGACGTAGCGGTGCCGGTCGGCGCCGATGATGCGGATCTGCAGACGCTCGACCGACGAGTCGACGTAGCGGGCGGTGCCCTGGGCGGTGGATTCCTCGCCGAGGGTGTTCCACGGCTCGATCGCTCCGCGCAACTCGATCTCGACGCCGTCGAAGACGGCGGTGCCGATACGCGGGAAGCGGAACTCGGTGAACGGATCCAGCCAGCTGGTCTCGAACGCGATCCCGTGCGCACGCAGATCGGCGGCAACGTCGGCGATGCCGTGGATCAGGAAGTGCGGCAACAGGTATCGACCGTGCAGGTTGGAGCCGTGCCGGATCAGCGGGGCGCGCAGCGGCTCGTCCCAGAACCAGGCCACCAGCGAGCGCACCAGCAGCGACTGCACCATCGCCATCCGCAGATGCGGCGGCATCTCGAACCCGCGCAGCTCCAGCAGCCCGAGCCGGCCGCGGGGGCTGTCGGGGCTGTAGAGCTTGTCGATGCAGAACTCGGCGCGATGGGTGTTGCCGGTGATGTCGGTCAGCAGATGCCGCAGCGCGCGGTCGGTCACCCACGGCTTGGCAGTGGTTTTCAGCCCCCCGCCTCCCAGCCGGGCGATCTCGGCGAACGCGATCTCGAGCTCGTACAGCGCCTCGGCGGGGCCCTCGTCGACCCGGGGTGCCTGCGAGGTGGTACCGACGAAGCGGCCCGCGAACAGGTACGACAGCGCGGGGTGCCGCTGCCAATAGGTCAACAGCGATACCAGCAGATCCGGGCGGCGCAGCAGCGGCGAGTCCGCCGGCGTCACACCGCCGAGCGTGATGTGATTGCCGCCACCGGTGCCACCATGGCTGCCGTCGACGTCGAAGGATTCCGTCGACAACCGCGCCAATCGAGCTTGCTCGTAAAGGGTTTCGAGTTGCTGTCGTTGTTCGTCGAAACTGGCGGTGGGCGCGATGTTGACTTCGATGACGCCGGGGTCGGGGGTGATCGTCGTCGACTGCAGCCGCGGGTCCGGCGGCGGGCCGTAACCCTCGACGACGATCGGTGTGTGAGTCTTGGCCGCCGCGGCCTCGATGCGGGCGATCAGGTCGACGAAGTGCTCGAGCGCCTCGGTGGGCGGGAGGAACAGGTAGAGCAGCCCGTCGCGGGCCTGGGCGACCATCGCGGTGGGCGGCGCCTTCTCGTCGTCGTCGACGGACGCCTTGCCGGGCTGCGTCGGCAAGGCGTCGGCGATCGTCATGGGGTCGACGACGAACGACGGCCGCGGCGCCTTCCAGCTGATGGAGTTCAGCGGCAGCCGCAGCCCGGCGGGTGAATCTCCCTCAAGCAGCACGACACGGCCGCGGCGCAGCTGCCAGTTCGCGCTCGCCCAGGCGAGGTCGTCGTCGCGCCGGTGCAGCGGCAGCACGAATGCCACTGGCTCAGTAGTGGATTCGTCGAGGTGAGCCAGCAGTGCGGCGCGCGCGGCGGCATCGTCGTCGGTGAGGCCGTCGCCGGCCTTGACCGGGTCGCCGCTGGGCAGCCGGACTTTGGCGGCGAGCCGGGCCAGCGGGTCCTCGAAGGCCGGGCGCACCTGGGACAGGGGCAATCCCAGGCTCTCGGCGACCTCCGCGAGCACCTTGTAGGCGTCCTCGTTGTCCGCCTTCGAACCGCTCGGCTCCTGCGCCCAGGGGTCGGCCAGCAGCGTCTCGTCGGTCCACAGCGGCAGTCCGTCGGTACGCCAGTAGAGCGCAATCTGCCAGCGCGGCAACGGCTCTCCGGGATACCACCGGCCCTGTCCGCGATGGATGAGTCCCTGCGGGGCCCACGCCCGCTTCAGCCGCGCGGCCAGGTCGGAGGCGCGCTGCCGCTTGTGCGGGCCGTCGGCGGCGGTCCGCCACTCGTCGTCGACCTGGTTGTCCACCGACACGAAGGTTGGTTCGCCACCGACCGTCAGCCGGACATCGCCGGCGGCGAGGCGTTCGTCGACGCGGGCGCCGACCGCACAGATCGTCTCCCACGCCGCGTCGGTGTAGGGCAGCGTGACGCGTGGATCCTCGTGGATGCGGGTGACGGTATTGGAGAACTCCAGGGTGGTCTTACACGGGGCGGTGCTGCCGGTGATCGGCGCCGCGCCCGAAGGATGCGGCGTGGCCGCCAGCGGGATATGCCCCTCACCGGCGAACAGCCCCGAGGTGGGGTCGAGGCCGATCCAGCCCGCGCCGGGGATGTACACCTCGGTCCACGCGTGCAGGTCGGTGAAATCCGCCGCGGGCCCCGACGGGCCGTCCAGCGCTTCGATGTCGGAGGTCAGCTGCACCAGGTAGCCGGAGACGAACCGGGCGGCCAGCCCGAGCTGGCGCAGGATCGACACCATCAGCCACGCCGAGTCGCGGCACGATCCGACGCCGGTCCGCAGCGTGAAATCCGGTGTCTGGACCCCGGGCTCCATCCGCAGGCTGTAGGCCACGTCGGCGTTGATCGCGTGGTTGAGCGCGACCAGGAAGTCGATGGTGCGGGTGCCCTCGGGCACCGAGAACTTTTCCACCCACGCCCGCGCGAGCTCACCGGGGCCCGAGCCCTCGGCGTCCTCGTCGACCGGCCGCAGGTAGGGCTTGAGATCCTCGGCGAGCGCCTTGGGGTAGATCAACCCCGAAGCAGGGGGCCATATTTCGGCCCAGTCCTCGATGAAGAAGTCGAACGGGTTGATCACCTTGAGGTCGGCGATCAGCCCGACGGTGATGGTCAGCTGCTGCGTGGGGTTCGGAAACACAAGCCGGGCAAGGAAATTGCCGAACGCGTCCTGCTGCCAGTTGATGAAGTGGTCCGCGGGTTCGACGCGCAGCGAATAGGCCTCGATGGGCGTGCGCGAGTGAGGTGCCGGGCGCAACCGCACGACGTGCGGGTAAACATGGACCCCCCGGTCAAAGGTGTAGCTGGTGCGATGCTCCAGCGCAACTTTGATGCTCATAACCGCTGATCTCATCACAAGGGCCGTAGCGCCGCAGCGCGCCACGAGCCAGCGGTGCCGGATTGGTTACGTGGTAAGGGGTCCCGGGGCCGGGCCGGCCGGCGGTCCCGGCTGGTAACCGGCCTGTTGCGGCGCCGCGATCTCACCACCCGAAAGCTTGCGGTAGGCGTAGGTCAGTACCAGCGCTACCACGGGAGCCGCCACCAGCAGGCCGACGCCGCAGGCCAGCGCACCGACCACGATTGTCGCCATCGTGACCAGCCAGACCAGCAGAGCGCTGGCGAAGTTGGACCCCACCAGCGAGAAACTGGACGCGAACCCCTTGAAGGCGCTCGCCGAGCGGTCGACGACGAACAGGATGACGAACTGGGTGAAGATCCCCACGACGATGCCGGGAACGAAGCACGCGGCGTAGCCGACCGAGGTGACGAAGCTGACCAGAATCGCGGCGAGAAACGCCATGCCGAGGTTGCGTGGCTTGAAGAAGGACCCGATGCTGACCGGCTGGCCGTCGGCGAGGTCCAGGCATCCGGACAGGAAGCCGGCCTGGGCGAATGCGGTCACGATCAAGGAGACGACGTAGCCGAGGCCCACGATCGCCATCCCGGTGGGACTGAGATTCGCCGAGAAGTCGAAGTCGTAGTCGGAGGAGTCGTAGGGCGTCACGTTGGCGGTCATGTTCTGGCCCACGAAGTTCAGCGTCGACGACGCGGCGAACAGCAGACCGTAGACCAGCGTGGGAACGATCAGCGCCACGGCGTTCGCGGTGAAGGTACTCCAGGCCCAGCTGAACGCGTCGCCCACGCTGAATTGCGGTTTGGGCGCGGCGCCGTAGCCCGGCTGCGGTGGGTAGCCGGGCGGTGGGCCGCCGTAACCGGGCGGCGGGGGCGTCCCGTAACCGGGTGGCGGCGCGCTGCCGGGAGGTGACCCGTAGCCGGGCGGTGGGCCGTACCCGGGGGGCGGCGGAGGCGGCGCGCCGTAACCGGGCGGCGGCGAGTAGCCCGGAGGATTCGCGTTGCCGCCGAAGGGTTCGGCCGGATCGCCTGGCTGTTGCGGGGGCTGGCTCATTTGCCGTCCTAACGTGCACGCGCGGAACTAGGCCACCCGGAACTTAACAAATGCGCGGTCGGGTGGCGAGGATTGAGCTCGCCGTTTCGCGTGCCGGCCGCCGGGCTAGGCGAACTGCTGTCCGGGCGGCGGTCCGGAAGGCGGGCCGGGCTGGTAACCGGGCTGCTCCAGCGGCACGACCTGACCGCCGGAAAGCTTGCGGTAGGTGTAGACCTGGATCAGCACCGCGACCGGGAAGGCGACGATCATGCCCACCCCGCAGGCCAGTTCGCCGACCAGCACCACCGCGTACTGCACCAGCCACGACAGCAACGAAGGGCCGATGTTGGCCCGGGCGACCGCGATGCTGGCCTTGATGGATTCCACTGGTGACAGCGATCGATCGATGACGAATGCCAGGGAGAACAAGGTGAGAAACGCGAAGATGATGCCGGGGATGAAGCACAGGATCGAGCCGACGACGGTGCCGACCCCGACCAGCAACGCCGCGACGAACACCGGGCCGACATTGCGGGGCCTGAAGAACGTCCCGATGCTCACCGGCTTGCCGTCGGCGATGTCCAGCGCGCCGCTCAGCAACCCGGCGTGCATGAAGATCACGGCGATGAAGAGCAGCACGTAGCCGACGATCATGACCGCGATCGAGGCCGGGCCGTACGCGATGTCGACACCGCTGGTGGTCTCGCCGTAGCTGTTGGCGTACGTGGTGCTGGTGCTCTCCCCGAAGGCCATCGGCAACAGCGCGGCGATCAGGGCGAAGACGGTGATCACCACGGCGTAGGCGAGGACCGGAACGATCAGAGCCGAGACGTTCTGCTGGAACTTGGCCCACGACCACTTTAGCGCCGCGGTGACATCGAACTGCGGGGCGGCCGGCTCACCGTACGGGTTGAAGCCGGGCTGCGGCGGGTAGCCACCCGGCGGCGGGCCGTAGCCCGGGGGCGGCGGAGGTGGGGCGCCGTAGCCCGGCGCGGCATGACGGGGTGGTGGCGAGGAGCCCGGAGGGTTCTGGTCGCCGCCGACGGATTCGGTCGGGTCACCCGGCTGTTCTGGGGGCTGGCTCATTTGCCGTCCTAATTTGCTGTCGAAGTAGCTTGCGGGGCACCCGCGCGGAACTTGGCAACCCGGAACTTAGCAAATATGGGCCGGGGGAGCGAGGATTGTTCTTTGCTTGTTTGGTTGTCATTCGGGGCCCGTTCGGTATCGCGGCCGCCAATCCGCATACCTGTCCGGTCTGCGTGGTATGCCTGAAGCCGTGTCCGACGGTCTGTTTGACCTGCCCGGCGAATCGCGGACGGCCAACGACGCCCTGGGCGTGTCGGCCGGCGCGCCGCTGGCGGTGCGGATGCGCCCGGCATCGCTCGATGAAGTCGTCGGGCAGGATCACTTGCTGGCGCCCGGGTCGCCGCTGCGCCGGTTGGTCGAGGGCTCGGGGGTGGCCTCGGCCATCCTGTACGGCCCGCCGGGAAGCGGCAAGACGACGCTGGCGGCGCTGGTCTCGCAGGCGACCGGCCGCCGGTTCGAAGCCCTGTCGGCGCTGTCGGCCGGGGTCAAAGACGTCCGGGCCGTGATCGACAGCGCGCGCCGGGCGCTGCTCTCCGGCGAGCAGACGGTGCTGTTCATCGACGAGGTGCACCGGTTTTCCAAAACCCAGCAGGACGCGTTGCTGTCCGCGGTCGAGAACCGGGTGGTGTTGCTGGTGGCGGCGACCACCGAGAATCCGTCGTTCTCGGTCGTCGCGCCGCTGCTGTCGCGGTCGCTGATCCTGCAGCTGCGCCCGCTGACCGCCGACGACATCCGCACGGTGGTGCAGCGCGCGATCGACGATCCGCGGGGCCTGGGTGGTCAGATCGGGGTGCAGCCCGAGGCCGTCGATCTGCTGGTGCAATTGGCCGCCGGCGATGCCCGCCGCGCGCTGACCGCGCTGGAGGTCGCCTCGGAAACAGCACAGGCAGCCGTTGCGGCGGGCGGTGAGTTGACCGTGGCGGCCGTCGAGCAGTCGCTGGACAAGGCCGCGGTGCGCTACGACCGTGACGGCGATCAGCACTACGACGTCATCAGCGCGTTCATCAAATCGGTGCGCGGCTCCGACGTCGACGCGGCGCTGCACTATCTGGCCCGCATGCTCGTCGCAGGGGAGGATCCGCGATTCATCGCGCGCCGGCTGATGATCCTGGCCAGCGAGGATATCGGCATGGCCGACCCGACGGCGCTGCAGACCGCGGTCGCGGCCGCGCAGACGGTGGCGCTGATCGGCATGCCCGAGGCGCAATTGACGTTGGCGCACGCCACGATTCACCTGGCCACCGCGCCGAAGTCGAACGCGGTGACCACCGCACTGGGCGCGGCGATGGACGACGTCAAGGCGGGCAAGGCGGGTCTGGTGCCGGCGCATCTGCGCGACGGCCACTACTCGGGAGCGGCCGCACTGGGCAACGCGCAGGGCTACAAGTATGCCCACGATCACCCGGATGGTGTTGTGGCACAACAATATCCGCCAGACGAACTGATGGGCGTCGACTACTACCGGCCCACCGGGCGCGGCGTCGAGCGCGACCTCACCGGGCGGCTGGAGCGATTGCGCGCGATCATCCGCCGCAGGCGTGGCTAGCTCAGACCAGTTCCGGAACCCGCAGGCTCGCGATAGCCAGCTCGAACTCGGCGACGTCGGCGATCTCGGCGCCCAGGTCGCGTGCCCGCCGGCTGCGTAATTCGCTGGCCTCGTCGCTGTTTCGGGCCATCGCTTCCTGGCTGTCGAATGTCGAGCACGACACCGCTCGTCGACCGGCCGGGTGGTCGACCATCAGGCTGGCACTGGTGAATCCCTCGAGACTCTCCATTTCCGGAAGCACCGCCATCCGGTAGAAGTCCATCGACCGCTCGAGCTGGTCGGGCACCACCTTGAGCCAGGTGGCGCGCACGAACGCGCCCTCGGCCGACCGGTGGCGGCGATGCAGCGACGCGATCTGCCACTCCTCGACGCTGGCGCTGCCGTCGAACATCAACGCGACGTGGTCGCGGATGATCGCCACCCGCTCGGCGCTGGCGCGCATCGCCGCGACGGAGTCCCAGGCGCTGGTGGCGATGCAGCGGCCGGACTGCCAGTCGACCAACAGCGACAGACCGACATAGCCGTCGATCTCGTGCATTTCCGACATCACGACATCACGGCAGTGCGCGATTCCGATGTCGACCGACAAGGGTTGCCCCTCGATGGTGAAAGAGCGTGCGTACACGATGGCTTCCTAACTATTCGGGGCAGCGCCCCCGGTAGCGCCACCGGTCCCACCGAATACCTTCCTCCTACCGATTACCTCCTGGCAATGGTCTTGCGGCGCGGGGTGGCGTGTCCGCGTCGTGTGGCCCCGCTCACACACGATTGGCTGGTCCGAGGCAGGTCCAGCGGTCGCGCCGTAGGCTTGATCGGATGCATACCGATGTGCTCGGTGTCGACACCACCAGCCTTCGCATCGTGGATCTGACCGGCGCGGTGCGCAGGTTTTGCTTCTCTTGTGGGGATGGCCTGTGCAACGTCTTCGTGCCGCATGCGACGGCCGGAGTCGCGATCATCGAGACCGGTGCCGGCTCCGACGACGACCTGGTCGAGACGCTGGAACGGCTGCTGCCGCGCGACGACCGCTATCGGCACGCGCACGGCTCGGCCGGGCACGGTGCTGACCATGTGTTGCCCGCGATCATCTCGCCGTCGGTGACGCTGCCGGTCGCGGCCGGCGAGCCGCAGCTGGGCACCTGGCAAAGCGTCGTCCTGGTCGACCTGAACCGGGACAACCCGCGGCGCTCGGTGCGGTTGAGCTTTTTGGAGGGTTAGCTGCCGGGTAACCGGCGGTGCCCGGCCCGGTACTGTGAGCGGTCGAAACGCGTCGCGAGACAGCCCTTATTTAGGAAGAAGCGGAAAAGAGTGCAGACACACGAGATCAGGAAAAGATTTCTTGATCACTTCGTGAAGGCGGGTCACACCGAGGTGCCGAGCGCATCGGTGATCCTCGACGACCCCAACCTCCTGTTCGTCAACGCCGGCATGGTCCAGTTCGTGCCGTTCTTCCTGGGCGCCCGCACTCCGCCGTACCCGACGGCCACCAGCATCCAGAAGTGCATCCGCACCCCGGACATCGACGAGGTGGGCATCACCACCCGGCACAACACCTTCTTCCAAATGGCCGGCAACTTCTCGTTCGGCGACTACTTCAAGCGCGAGGCGATCGCGTTGGCGTGGGATCTGTTGACCAACAGCGTCTCCGAGGGCGGCTACGGCCTGGACCCGGAAAAGCTCTGGGCCACAGTCTATCTCGATGACGACGAGGCCGCCGACCTGTGGCGGGAGATCGCGAACCTGCCCGCTGAGCGGATCCAGCGCCGCGGCATGGCCGACAACTACTGGTCGATGGGCATCCCCGGGCCGTGCGGCCCGTCGTCGGAGATCTACTACGACCGCGGTCCGGAATTCGGCGTCGAGGGCGGCCCGGTCGCCAACGAGGACCGCTACATCGAGATCTGGAATCTCGTGTTCATGGAGAACGAGCGCGGCGAGGGAACCAGCAAGGAAGACTTCGAGATCCTTGGGCCGTTGCCGCGCAAGAACATCGACACCGGCATGGGTGTGGAGCGGGTCGCGTTCATCCTGCAGGGCGTGCACAACGTGTACGAGACCGACCTGCTGCGGCCGGTCATCGACATGGTCGCCGGCCGCGCACCGCGCGGCTACGGCTTGTCTGGTCCGGAAGGCAACCACGACGACGACGTGCGCTACCGGGTGATCGCCGACCACAGCCGCACCGCCGCGATCCTGATCGGCGACGGCGTGAGCCCGGGCAACGACGGCCGGGGCTACGTGCTGCGCCGGCTGCTGCGCCGGGTGATCCGCTCGGCCAAGCTGCTGGGCATCGAGGACCCGATCGTCGGCGACCTGATGACCACCGTGCGCGACGCGATGGGCCCGTCGTATCCCGAACTCGTGGCCGACTTCGACCGGATCAAGCGCATCGCCGTCGCCGAGGAAACCGCGTTCAACCGCACCCTGGCGTCGGGCTCGAAGCTGTTCGACGAGGTAGCCGGCACCACCAAAGCGGCTGGAGCCAAGGTGGTTTCGGGCTCGGACGCCTTCACCCTGCACGACACTTACGGCTTCCCGATCGAGCTCACCCTCGAGATGGCTGCCGAGGCGGACCTGCAGGTGGACGAGGCCGGCTTCCGTGAACTCATGGCCGAACAGCGCCGGCGCGCCAAGGCCGACGCCGCCGCTCGCAAGCACGCGCACGCCGACCTGACCGCGTACCGCGAACTGGTCGACGCCGGGCCCACCGAATTTACCGGCTTCGACGAGTTAACCGCGCAGGCAAGCATTCTGGGCATCTTCGTCGACGGCAAGCGGGTCCCGATCGTGTCGCACGGCGATGCCGTCGGCGCCGACCGGGTGGAGCTGATCCTGGACCGCACCCCCCTGTACGCAGAGTCCGGTGGTCAGATCGCCGACGTCGGCACCATCAGCGGGACCGGCGCGGGCGAGAGCGCCCGGGCCGCGGTCACCGATGTGCAGAAGATCGCCAAAACTCTGTGGGTGCACCGGGTTAACGTCGAGTCAGGCGAATTCGTGGAGGGCGACACCGTCGTCGCGGCGGTGGACCCGGGCTGGCGCAAGGGCGCCACCCAGGGCCACTCGGGTACCCACATGGTGCACGCCGCACTGCGACAAGTGTTGGGCCCCAACGCTGTTCAGGCCGGATCGCTAAACCGTCCGGGATACTTGCGCTTCGACTTCAACTGGCAGGGCCCGCTCTCCGACGAGCAGCGCACCCAGGTCGAGGAAGTGATCAACGAGGCCGTGCAGGCCGACTTCGAAGTGCACACGTTCCTCGAACAGCTCGACAAGGCCAAGGCGATGGGTGCGATGGCCATGTTCGGCGAGGCCTACCCGGACGAGGTGCGGGTGGTGGAGATCGGCGGCCCGTTCTCGCTGGAGCTGTGCGGCGGGACCCACGTACACAACTCGGCGCAGATCGGCCCGGTGACGATCCTGGGCGAATCGTCGGTCGGCTCCGGGGTGCGCCGGGTGGAGGCCTACGTCGGGCTGGACTCGTTTCGCCACCTGGCCAAGGAGCGCGCGCTGATGGCCGGGCTGGCGTCGTCGCTGAAGGTGCCCTCCGAAGAGGTGCCCGCCCGGGTGGCCAGCCTGGTCGAGCGGCTCAAGGCCGCCGAGAAGGAACTCGAGCGCGAGCGCAAAGGCAGACTGACTGCAACGGTGGAGAAGGTCGAGCTTGAACGTAGGGGTGAGGTCAATGTGTTCCCGCATATGACGTCCGGGCAGACCGCAGCCGAGGTGCGTTCCCTAGTCGTGAGCAAGATTCGCCAGCACACCAGCGACCCGACGGTGGTGGTGCTCATCTCCGAAAGCGATGACGGCACTGTGCCCTACGCTGTCGCCGCCAACCAGGCTGCCCAAGACCTCGGAGTCCGGGCCAATGACCTGGTCAAACGACTCGCCGTCGAAGTCGATGGGCGAGGCGGCGGCAAGGCCGACCTGGCACAGGGCTCGGGCAAGAATCCGAGCGGCATCGTCGCGGCGCTCGATGCGGTGCGCGACGAGGTTGTCAAAGCGCAGGTCGGCTGAGTGGATTTGGCACCGCATCGCTTGCCCGACCGGCCCGGCGACCCTAACCAGGACCCTGGGCGGGGACGGCGGCTCGGCGTCGACGTCGGCACCGTGCGCATCGGCGTGGCCGCCAGTGATCCCGACGGCATCCTGGCGACACCGGTGGAAACGGTGCGCCGGGACCGCTCCGGCAAGCACGTGCGACGGCTGGCCGAGCTCGCCACCGAAATCGAAGCGGTCGAGGTGGTCGTCGGATTGCCGCGGACGCTGGCCGATCGCACCGGGCCGTCGGCGCTCGACGCGATCGAGGTGGCCGAGGCGCTGGCCCAGCGGGTTTCGCCCATCCCGGTGCGGCTGGCCGACGAACGACTGACGACGGTCAGCGCGCAGCGTTCACTGCGCGCGGCGGGGGTGCGGGCCAGGGAGCAGCGGGCGGTGATCGACCAGGCGGCGGCCGTGGCGATCCTGCAGAGCTGGCTCGATCAACGTCGGGCGACGCTTGCCCAGTCCGCGGCGGGGGATGTCATCGATGGTGGATAGCGCGCGCGACGAACGGGCCGAGCCGGCCGCGGTCGGTCCACCCCGGCACCGCACCAGCCGGATGGCCCGGATCAAGGCCGAGCGCGGACGCCGGCGGCGCCGTTTCACCGGCCGCATCGTGTTGGGCGTGCTCGTCGTGATCGTGGTGGCCGCGGTGTTCGTCGGCTCCAAGATGTGGCACACGGTGTTCGGCGGTGGGGAAGACTACAGCGGCGACGGCAAGCGCGACATCGTGATTCAGATCCAAGCCGGCGACTCGACGACGACAGTCGGCGAGACGCTGCACAACCAGGGTGTGATCAAGACCGTCCGGGCCTTCATCAACGCCGCGCACGGCAACGCCGCGATCAACTCGATCCAGCCCGGCTTCTACCGGGTGCGCACCGAGATCCCGGCGGATTCCGCGGTCGCGCGGCTGACGGACCCCAACAATCGGGTGGGCAAGCTGGTCATTCCGGAGGGGCGTCAGCTCGACGACACCACTGACATGAAGACCAACAAGGCCACGCCGGGAATCCTGACGCTGATCTCGCGCGCGTCCTGCGTGGATCTCGACGGCGCCAAGCACTGCATCTCGGTGCAGGACCTGCGCGCGGCGGCGGGCAACACCCCGCCCAACGTTTTGTCGGTGCCGGCCTGGGCGATTCAGCCGGTCTCCGAGATGGGCACCGATCACCGCCGGATCGAGGGACTGATCGCACCCGGGACGTTCAACGTCGATCCCGCGGCGGCGCCGCAGGACATCCTGGCGAACCTGATCAGCGCCGGGGCCGCGACGTATATGCAGTCCGGGCTGGTGGACTCCGCCGCGGCGATGAAGCTGTCGCCGTACGACATCCTGGTGGTGGCCTCGCTGGTGGAGCAGGAGGCCTACTCACAGGACTTCGCGAAGGTGGCGCAGGTGATCTACAACCGCCTGAACGCGCACCACACGTTGGAGTTCGATTCGACGGTGAACTATCCGCTGGACCGCCGCGAGGTGGCTACCAGCGACGCCGACCGGGCCCTGAAGACGCCGTGGAACACCTACGTCTCCCCGGGTCTGCCCGCCACGGCGATCTGTTCGCCCGGCATCGACGCGCTGCGCGCCGCCGAGCATCCCGAGCCGGGTGACTGGTTGTACTTCGTCACGATCGACGCCCAGGGGACCACGCTGTTCACCAAGGACTACAAGCAGCATCTGGCCAATATCGAGCTGGCTAAGCACAACGGTGTCCTCGACAGCACCCCCCGCTAACGCGGGCCCGAGAAAGGCGGCCGTCCTCGGCTCGCCGATCGCGCACTCGAAATCCCCGCAACTGCACCTCGCCGCCTATCATGCGCTGGGCCTGGACGACTGGACCTACGAGCGCATCGAGTGCGGTGCCGAGGAGCTGCCGGGCATCGTCGGCGGATTCGGACCGGAATGGGTCGGGGTATCGGTCACCGCGCCGGGCAAGTTCGCCGCGCTGCGGTTCGCCGACGAGTGCACCGAACGGGCGCAGCAGGTGGGATCGGCCAACACGCTGGTGCGCACGCCTCGCGGCTGGCGCGCCGACAACACCGACATCGACGGCGTGAGCGGAGCGATCGCGTCAATCGGGGGAGCCTCGGGATGGGCGTTGGTCTGTGGATCGGGCGGCACCGCGCCGGCGGCCGTCGTGGGCCTGGCCCGGCTCGGCGTCAGCGGCATCACCGTCGTGGCGCGCAACCCGGAGAAGGCGGCCCGGCTGGTGGATCTGGGCGCGCGCGCCGGCGTGCCGGCGCGATTCTGCGAGCTGGGTGACCCCGAAGCCAGGGCCCTGGCCGCCGAGGTGGCCGCGGCGGAGGTGCTGGTCAGCACGATCCCGGCCGACGTGGCCGCGCGCTACGCCGGAACGTTTGCGACGATTCCGGTGCTGCTGGACGCCGTGTACAACCCGTGGCCTACCCCGCTGGCCGCCGCGGTGGCCGCCGCGGGCGGGCGGGTGATCAACGGCGTGCAGATGCTGCTGCACCAGGCCTTCGCGCAGGTCGAGCAATTCACCGGGCTGCCCGCCCCGCGCGAAGCGATGACTTGCGCTCTGGCCGCCCTGGATTAGCGTCCCGCGGGTGCGGGCGACAGCGGTGACGGTGGTGGCCGCCTGGCTGCTGCTGCTGAGCTGCTATGACATCCGGCAACGGCGATTGCCCAACCGGCTGACGCTGCCCGGCGCCGCGGTGATCCTGGCGGTCGCTTGCGGTACCGGGCGCGGGACGCCCGCCCTGGCCGGGGCCGCGGCGCTGACCGGGCTGTATCTGCTGGTGCACTTGATCGCGCCGGGAGGGATGGGCGCCGGCGACGTGAAGCTGGCGATCGGCCTGGGCGGGCTGGCCGGCTGCTTCGGCGTCACGGTGTGGTTTCTGGCGGCGTTGGCCGCGCCGTTGCTGACCGCCGCGCTCGGGTTGGCTCTGCGCGGCGCCGTGCCGCACGGTCCGTCGATGTGCCTGGCCACCGCGGCCGCGGTGCTGCTCGGCTGAGCCCGCTTAAAAATTGTGACGCTGCAAATCGTTGCCGGTCTCGTTGTGCGCGCTTAGCTTTCGGCGCATGCCCGCAGTTGATCACGTGCTCGCCGACATCGCCGGGGACTACCGCCTGCGGCTGGCCGACGGCCTGACCGAGCCGCCCCTGCGCGGGCTCAAGCTCGTTCGCGAGCAGCGGCTGGGCGCCGTGCGACTGGCCCGCGAACACGGGGGCGCGGGCTACACCGTGCCGGAGTTCTTCGACCATCTCATCGCGCTGGCCGCGGCCGATCCCGATCTCGCGCACATCCTGCGGGTTCACCACGCGCTGGTCGAGGAGTTGCAGATCAGGCCGCGGCGCCCGGGCAGCCAGCGGTGGATCGCGGTCGTCGCCGAGGGTGGGCTGATCGGCGGCGCCAACTCCGAACAGAGCCAGAAGTCGATCGGCGGCAACAACCGCGACACCCGGCTGGTGTCCACCCCGGACGGCCTGCGGCTGCGCGGCCAGAAGTTCTGCAGCACCGGCGCCCAGTTCTCCGACCATCTGCGCATCACCGCGCAGGGCGACGACGGCGCCCCGACCGCCGTGGTGATCCCGGTCGACCGGGCCGGCGTCGAGCACGTCGACGACTGGGACGGCATCGGTCAGCGCCAAACCGGCAGCGGCACGACGATCTTTCATGACGTCGAGGTCGCGGCCGAGGAGGTGTTCCCGCTGGGCGCCACGATCGGACTGGACCGCTCCCGGGGCGCACTGATGCAGCTGTACCTGCACGCGGTCGCCGCCGGAATCCTGCGGGCGCTGGCGGCCGACGCCGCGGCGCTGGTGCGCGGGCGGCGCCGCACCTACACCTTCGCCAGCGTCGACCAGCCGACCGCCGACCCTCAGTTGCTGCAGATCGTCGGCGAGATCGACGCGGTGGCCGATACCGCGCAGGCGCTGGTCCGCAGCGCGGCGGCCGAACTCGCGCCCGCGCTGGACGCGGCCCGCGACACCGGGATCGACCCCGAATTGGAGAAGAGGTCGTCGATCGCGGCGGCCCGCGTCAAGGTCGCGCTCCAGGAGCCTGCGCTGCGGGCCGCGTCGCGCGTCTTCGACGTCGGCGGGGCGTCGGCGATCCAGGCGTCGGCCCTGCTGGACCGGCACTGGCGCAACCTGCGGACGCTGTTCTCGCACAACCCGACGGTCTACAAGGCGCGGGTGCTGGGCGACGTCGCCGTCAACGGCGCGGAACTGCCGGAGAGCAGCTTCTTCTGACGCGTCGCGGGGATTTAAGTCCACGCATGCCCCCATGGGAGAATGGGACCCGTGTTGCGTTGGATCACCGCGGGGGAGTCCCATGGCCGCGCGCTGGTAGCCGTGGTCGAGGGCATGGTCGCCGGCGTGGAAGTCACCTCGACCGAAATCGGCGACCAGTTGGCCCGCCGCCGGCTCGGTTACGGCCGCGGCGCCCGGATGCAGTTCGAGCGTGACGCGGTGACCGTGCTGGCCGGGGTGCGCCACGGGCTGACGCTGGGCGGGCCGATCGCGATCGAGATCGGCAACACCGAGTGGCCGAAATGGGAAACCGTGATGGCCGCCGACCCGGTCGACCCCGAGCGAGCGGACGACCTGGAAAACTCAGCGCGCAACGCGCCGCTGACCCGGCCGCGGCCCGGACACGCCGACTACGCCGGCATGCTCAAATACGGCTTCGACGACGCCCGCCCGGTGCTGGAGCGCGCCAGCGCACGTGAGACCGCCGCCCGTGTCGCGGCAGGAACGGTCGCCCGCTCGTTTCTGCGTCAGGCGCTCGGCGTCGAGGTGCTCTCCCACGTGATCGCGATCGGTCCGTCGCAGCCCTACGACGGGCCGCCGCCCGGACCCGACGACCTGGAAGGGATCGACGCCAGCCCGGTGCGCGCCTTCGACAAGGCCGCCGAGCAGGCGATGATCGCCGAGATCGAGGCCGCCAAGAAGGACGGCGACACCCTCGGGGGCGTCGTGGAAGTCGTCGCGCTCGGCCTGCCGGTCGGGCTGGGCTCGTTCACCAGCGGCGACAACCGCCTGGACAGCCAGCTGGCCGCCGCCGTGATGGGCATCCAGGCGATCAAGGGCGTGGAGATCGGCGACGGTTTTGCGACCGCGCGCCGCCGCGGCAGCCAGGCGCACGACGAGATGTACCCGGGGCCCGACGGCGTGATCCGCTCGACCAACCGGGCCGGCGGCCTGGAAGGCGGCATGACCAACGGCCAGGTGCTGCGGGTGCGGGCGGCGATGAAGCCGATCTCGACCGTGCCGCGGGCCCTGGCCACCGTCGACATGGCCACCGGCGACGAAGCCGTCGCGATCCACCAGCGCTCCGACGTGTGCGCGGTGCCGGCCGCCGGCGTGGTCGTCGAGACCATGGTGGCGCTGGTGTTGGCCCGGGCCGCGCTGGACAAGTTCGGCGGCGATTCGCTGGCCGAGACGCGGCGCAACATCGACGCGTACCAGCGCGCGGTCGCCGAGTACGAAACGCCGGCCGCCCGCGCCCAGGCGTCCGGGTAGTCCGCCGTGGCCCCCAAGGCGGTACTGGTCGGATTGCCCGGCTCCGGCAAGTCGACCATCGGGCGCCGGCTGTCCAAGGCGATGGGCGTCGGCTACGCCGACACCGACGTGCTGATCGAGCAACAGACCGGCCGGACCATCGCCGACATCTTCGCCACCGACGGGGAGCAGGAATTCCGCCGCATCGAGGAGGACGTGGTGCGCGCGGCGCTGGCCACCCAAGACGGCGTCGT
The DNA here is from genome assembly GCF_010731715.1 of Mycobacterium stomatepiae. NCBI lineage: Bacteria > Bacillati > Actinomycetota > Actinomycetes > Mycobacteriales > Mycobacteriaceae > Mycobacterium > Mycobacterium stomatepiae. Next base: position 1,397,445 of record NZ_AP022587.1, on the reverse strand, counting down.
GTCACTCGGCGGTGGCGCGGTCACCACGGCGGGGGTGTGCGACGCGCTCGCCGGCCACACCGTCATCTACCTGGAGATCGGCGCCCGCGAGGGCGTGCGGCGCACCGGCGGCACGTCGGCCCGGCCGCTGCTGGCCGGCGGAAACCGGGCCGAGAAATACCGCGCCCTGATGGCGCAACGAACTCCGCTGTACCGGCGCGTCGCGACCATCCGGGTCGACACCAACCGGCGCAATCCCGGGGCGGTGGTGCGCTACATCATGTCCCGGCTGCCCCAGAACACCGAGGCCATCACATGACAGAACCCACCCCACCGGTCACCGTTGAAGTGGCCGTCGATCCGCCGTACCCGGTGATCATCGGCACCGGATTGCTCACCGAGCTGGGCGAACTGCTCGGCGGGCGGCACCGCGTCGCGATTCTCTATCAACCGGTGCTGGCGCAGACCGCCGAGGCAATCCGCAGCTACCTGGCCGACAAGGGTGTCGACGCGCACCGCATCGAAATCCCGGACGCCGAGGCCGGAAAAGAACTGCCCGTCGTCGGTTTCATCTGGGAAGTGCTGGGCCGCATCGGAATTGACCGCAAGGATGCCCTGGTCAGCCTCGGCGGCGGCGCGGCCACCGATGTCGCGGGTTTCGCGGCGGCCACCTGGCTGCGCGGCGTCTCGATCGTGCACGTGCCGACCACGCTGCTGGGCATGGTCGACGCGGCCGTGGGCGGTAAGACCGGCATCAACACCGACGCGGGCAAGAACCTGGTCGGCGTCTTCCATCAACCGCTGGCGGTGCTGGTCGACCTGGCAACCCTGGAAACGTTGCCGCACAACGAGATCGTGGCCGGGATGGCCGAAGTGGTGAAGGCCGGATTCATCGCCGATCCGGTGATCCTCGACCTGATCGAAGCCGACCCGCAGGCGGCGCTGGACCCCAAGGGCGACGTGATGCCCGAGCTCATCCGGCGCGCGATCACCGTCAAGGCCGAGGTGGTCGCCGCCGACGAAAAAGAATCCGAGCTGCGCGAAATCCTAAACTACGGACACACTTTGGCGCACGCCATCGAACGCCGGGAGCGTTACCAGTGGCGCCACGGTGCCGCGGTATCGGTGGGCTTGGTGTTCGTCGCCGAGCTGGCGCGGCTCACCGGCCGGCTCGACGACGACACCGCCGCGCGCCACCGCGCCATCCTGACCTCGCTGGGATTGCCGGTCAGCTACGACCCCGACGCGCTGCCCCAGCTGCTGGAATACATGGCCGGAGACAAGAAGTCGCGCGCCGGTGTGCTGCGGTTCGTGGTGCTCGACGGCCTGGCCAAGCCGGGCCGGCTGGTGGGGCCGGACCCGGGCCTGCTGGTGACGGCCTACGCGGGAGTCTGTGCCCCATGACCACGACCGTCAACGTCATCAACGGGCCCAACCTGGGCCGGCTGGGCCGGCGCGAACCCGAGGTCTACGGCGACACCACGCACGACCAGCTGGCCGCGCTGATCGAACGCGAGGCGGCCGGACTCGGGCTCAAAGCCGTTGTGCGGCAAAGTGATAACGAATCCGAGTTGCTGGACTGGATTCATGCCGCCGCGGACGCAGGCGAGCCGGTGATACTGAATGCCGGCGGCCTGACTCACACATCGGTGGCGCTGCGCGATGCGTGCGCCGAACTGCGCGCCCCGCTGATCGAGGTTCATATCTCCAATGTGCATGCGCGCGAAGAGTTTCGGCGCCACTCGTACCTCAGCCCGGTGTCGACCGGAGTGATCGTCGGGCTGGGGGTGCAGGGCTATCTGCTGGCGCTGCGCTATTTGGCCGAGACGAAACAGGACTAGCGGCTAGTCCTTCTTTCCCCACTGCGCGCTCGGCCATTCCGTACCCGGCTCGTCGGTGCGGATCACCTCGGTTTTGGCGTCGTCCGAACGGGTCGGGATCACCTCGGTCTTGGTGTCGTCCGCAGGAGCCGGGATCGTCTCGGTGGGCGCATCGCGCTCGGCGGTGGCCACCGCCGACGTCCGCGCCTCCGCCTGGCCGCCGGGATGCTGCACGGGAACCTCGCCGGTCGGCGTCTCGTCGGCGCTGGCGGCGGTGAACACGTCGGTGTCAGCGCGCTCCTCGCCCGGCCCGGCCGGCCGGTCCGGCGGGGGATTGCGGTCCACCCGCCAGCGGCCGACGGCCACCCCGATGATCCCGGGCAGGAAGACGCAGAGCGCGGTGAACGCCGCGAACGTCGTCACCTCGTTGATCAGGCCCCCGGTGTAAAGGCCCTTGTAGAACAGCGCGATCAGCCAGGAGACGGCCCCGCTCAGCACCCCGGCGAACAGGCCGGCCAGCAGCCAGGTCATCGCCAGGTCGGCGCGACGATCCGGATCCGCGCTGGCTTTCGCGTCGGCCCGGCCGTCCAGCACCCCCCACACCACGACAGCGATGATGAACAGCAGTAGCAGCACGACACTGACCAGCCCCGCCTGCGTCTGCCACGCGTTGATGATCGCCCCCTGGAACAACCGGACGACCACCATCAGTCCAGCGAACGCCAATCCACGCAGCATCCAGCTACTCATGGCCAACCAGCGTAGCGAGTACCGTCGTGAGTCGTGACACATTCCCAGCGTCGAGACAATCTAAAGAGCCGGATCGGTGCCAGCGGGCTGGACGCGATGCTGGTCACGGACCTGATCAACGTCCGCTATCTGTCGGGTTTCTCCGGATCCAATGGCGCGTTGCTGGTCTTTGCCGACGATCGCGAGGCGATTTTGGCCACCGACGGCCGCTATCGCACCCAGGCCGCCGCGCAGGCACCGGATCTCGAAGTCGCCATCGAGCGGGCCGTCGGGCGCTACCTGGCGGGGCAGGCTGCCGATGCGGGCGTGTCCAGGCTGGGCCTCGAAAGCAATGTGGTCACGGTGGACGGTTTCGACACGCTGACCAACGAAGTGGGCGAGCACGGCGGCAAGACCGAGTTGGTGCGGGCCGCAGGAACGGTCGAAGCGCTACGCGAGATCAAGGACGCCGGTGAGGTGGCGCTGCTGCGGCTCGCCTGTGAGGCCGCCGATGCCGCGCTGAAAGACCTGGTGACGCGGGGCGGTCTGCGGCCCGGGCGCACCGAACGCGAGGTGAGCCGCGAGCTCGAGGGCCTGATGCTCGATCACGGCGCCGACGCGATCTCGTTCGAGACGATCGTTGCCGCCGGGCCGAATTCGGCCATTCCGCACCACCGTCCGACCGACGCGGTGCTCGCCGACGGCGACTTCGTCAAGATCGACTTCGGTGCGCTGGTCGCCGGCTACCACTCGGACATGACCCGCACGTTCGTGCTGGGCAATGCCGCGGACTGGCAGCTGGAGATCTATCAGCTGGTCGCCGAGTCGCAGCGCGCCGGCCGGGAGGCGCTGCGGCCCGGCGCCGACCTGCGCGAGGTGGACGGCGCCGCACGCCAGGTGATCGCCGACGCCGGTTACGCCGAGCAATTCAGCCACGGCCTGGGGCATGGGGTCGGCCTGCAGATCCACGAGGCGCCGGGGATCGGCGCCACCTCGTCCGGGACGTTGCTGGCCGGTTCGGTCGTGACGGTGGAGCCCGGTGTCTACCTGCCCGGCCGCGGCGGCGTCCGCATCGAGGACACCCTGGTCGTCGGCGATCAGCCGGCCACCGCGGAACTGCTGACCCGGTTCCCGAAGGAACTGGCCATTCTGGCGTAGCGGAGGCCCGTTTCCGATCGCGGGCCCCGGGCAGCTCGATTAGCGGTGCGGTTAGTGCTGGACCCGACCCCGGGTAAGCTGCATCCGGTGCTGCTCTGTGCGCACCACTAGCGGCGGAGCCCGCTGCCGGGCAGCTGCCCGGCCCCGAAAATTGGCCATCCTGTAGGAGATAGAGCGACCGTGGCATCGACTGCCGACTTCAAGAACGGACTGGTGCTGGTGATCGACGGCCAGCTGTGGCAGATCACCGAGTTTCAGCACGTCAAGCCGGGTAAGGGCCCGGCCTTCGTACGTACCAAGCTGAAAAACGTGCTCTCGGGCAAGGTCGTCGACAAGACCTACAACGCCGGCGTGAAGGTGGATACCGCCACCGTCGACCGCCGCGACGCCACCTACCTGTACCGCGACGGCTCGGACTTCGTGTTCATGGACAGCCAGGACTACGAACAGCATCCGCTGCCGGAATCGCTGGTCGGCGACGCCGCCCGGTTCCTGCTGGAGGGCCTGCCGGTGCAGGTGGCCTTCCACAACGGGGCCCCCCTGTACCTCGAACTGCCGGTGTCGGTCGAACTCGTGGTCACCCACACCGAGCCGGGCTTGCAGGGCGACCGGTCCAGCGCCGGCACCAAGCCCGCGACCGTGGAGACCGGGGCCGAACTGCAGGTGCCGTTGTTCATCAACACCGGGGACAAGCTGAAGGTGGATTCGCGAGACGGCAGTTACCTGGGTCGGGTCAACGCCTGACCATGCCGGACGGTAAATCGCCGAGGCCCACCAAAGGACGCCATCATGCCCGTAAGCGCGCGGTGGACCTGCTGTTCGAGGCGGAGGCCCGCGGTCTGAGTCCGGTCGAGGTGGCCGACGTGCGCATAGCGCTAGCCCAGGCCAACCCGGACGTCAAGGCGCTGCACCCGTACACGGTCGCCGTGGCCCGCGGCGTCGGCGACCAGTTCGCGCATATCGACGACCTGATCAGCACCCACTTGCAGGGCTGGACGCTGGACCGGCTGCCCGCGGTGGACCGCGCGATCCTGCGAGTTGCGGTGTGGGAGCTGCTGTACGCCGACGACGTGCCGGAGCCGGTCGCGGTCGACGAGGCCGTGCAGCTGGCCAAGGAATTGTCCACCGACGAATCACCGGCGTTCGTCAACGGCGTCCTTGGCCAGGTCATGCTGGTGACGCCGCAGATCCGGGCTGCCGCCAAGGCCGTCCGCAGCGCCGCTGCGGCCTCGACACCGGAGCACCCCGAAACGCCGTCATGACCCGACTGGAGCTCCGCGCCGTCCTCGCCGCCTTCCTGGCGGCGACGGTGGTGCTGGGTGCGGTGATCTGCGCCGCGTACGGGCTCACCGTTGTCGCCGCGGCACTGTCGATCTATGCGCTGGGCGTGGGCGCCTGGCGGTATCACTCGATCGAGCGTCTGATCGTCGCCCGCCGGATCAGCACCGTGCGGTCGGCGGCCAAACCGCTGCAGCCGCTCCTACTGGTGATGGCCGCTCTGATGGGTCTGACGCAGGCCGTGCTGCGCTCGCTCAGCGATGTCACCGAGCTGCCGGCGCGGGGGCGGGAGCTGCCGATGTTGCGGTGGATGGACGGCACCCGCGGCGATCGCGGCGTCGTCGACGGTGACAAAACCGAGCGCTGACCGATCCGGTGAATCCTGAGCAAAAAGATCGCCGGCTCAGGCAAGACCGGATAACAATAGTGGCGGACTTGTCGAGCGATACCCGCGAACTACGGAAACGGCAGCAGGATCCAGCCCGCGCCAGAACAGGTGACGACATGAATCCCTACAGTGCCTACACGCGACGGCTGCGTGTCTCCGCGCTGGCGGCAGTGGCCAACCCGTCGTACACCCGCATCGACACCTGGAACCTGCTCGACGACGCATGCCGTCACCTCGCGGAGGTCGACCTGGCCGGGCTGAACAAGACGCACGACCTGGCCAAGGTCAAGCGCCTGATGGACCGCCTGGGTGCCTATGAGCGGTACTGGCTGTTCCCCGGCGCGCACAACCTGGCGGACTACCGCGCCCACCTGGAAAGCCTGTCCACGGTGCGGCTCGCCGAGGAGGTGTCGTTGGCGGTGCGGCTGCTCAGCGAATATGGTGACCGCACAGCACTTTTCGACACGACCACCCCGTTGGCCGACCAGGAGCTGGTGGCCCGGGCCAAGCAGCAGCAGTTCTATACCGTGTTGCTCGCCGACGACTCGCCGAATACCGGGCCCGACTGCCTGGCCGAAGCCTTGCGGGCGCTGCGCTGCCCGTCCGACGACGTGCAGTTCGAGCTGCTGGTGGTGCCCAGCGTCGAGGACGCCATCACCCGCCGTCGCCTTGAACGGCGAGATTCAGGCCGCGATCATCCGTCACGACGTGCCATTGCGCTCGCGGGACCGGGTGCCGTTGATGAACACCCTGCTGGGCGCCGCCGACGACGCGGTCGGACGTGACAGCGGCAGCGACTGCATCGAATGCGGCGACTGGATCCGTGAATTGCGGCCGCACATCGACCTTTATCTGCTCACCGACGAGTCGATCGCGGCGGGCAACGACGAGGAGAACGACGTCTACGACCGGACCTTCTACCGGCTCAACGACGTCACCGATCTATACAGCACGGTGTTGGCCGGTCTGCGAAGTCGTTTCGCCACACCGTTTTTCGATGCCTTACGGGCCTACGCGGATTCGCCGGTCGGTCAATTTCACGCGCTGCCCGTCGCGCGCGGCGCCAGCGTCTTCAATTCCCGGTCGCTGCAGGACATGGGGGAGTTCTACGGCCGCAACATCTTCATGGCCGAGACCTCGACCACGTCGGGCGGCCTGGACTCGCTGCTGGACCCGCACGGCAACATCAAGAAGGCGATGGACAAGGCCGCCAAGACGTGGCATTCCAACCAGACGTGCTTCGTCACCAACGGCACGTCGACGGCCAACAAGATTGTCGTGCAGTCGCTGACCCGGCCGGGCGACATCGTGCTGATCGACCGCAACTGCCACAAGTCGCACCACTACGGTCTGGTGCTGGCCGGCGCCTATCCGCTTTATCTGGATGCCTATCCGCTGCCGCAGTTCGCGATCTACGGGGCGGTGCCACTGGAGACGATCAAGAAGGCGCTGCTGGATCTGGAGGCGGAGGGTCAGCTGGACAAGGTGCGGATGCTGCTGGTGACCAACTGCATCTTCGACGGCGTCGTCTACAACCCGCAGCGGGTGATGGAGGAGGTGCTGGCGATCAAGCCGGACATCTGCTTCCTGTGGGACGAGGCGTGGTACGCGTTCGCGACCGCGGTGCCGTGGGCCCGGCAACGGACCGCCATGGTGGCGGCCGACCGGCTCGAGCAGATACTGGACTCGCCGGAATATGCTGCGGAATACCGTGATTGGGCCGCGACGATGGAGGGGATCCCGCGGTCGGAGTGGGTCAACCATCGGCTGATGCCCGACCCCGGCAAGGCGCGGGTGCGGGTGTACGCGACGCACTCCACGCACAAGTCGCTGTCGGCGTTCCGGCAGGCGTCGATGATCCACGTGCGCGACCGGGACTTCAATTCTCGTGCCCGTGACGCGTTCGGTGAGGCGTTCTTGACCCACACCTCGACGTCGCCGAACCAGCAGCTGCTGGCCTCGCTGGACCTGGCGCGCCGCCAGGTCGACATCGAAGGATTCCAGTTGGTTCGGCAGGTCTACTACATGGCGCTGGTGTTCCGGCACCGGGTGCGCAAGGACCGGCTGATCAGCAAGTGGTTCCGCATCCTCGACGAAGCCGACTTGGTGCCCGAGGAGTTCCGGGCCTCCGCGGTGAGCTCCTACCGCGAGGTCCGGCAGGGCGCGCTGGCCGAATGGAACGAAGCGTGGCGCTCCGACCAGTTCGTGTTGGACCCGACGCGAGTCACCCTGTTCCTCGGCAGCACCGGGATGAACGGGTACGACTTCCGCGAGAAGATCCTGATGGAACGCTTCGGCATTCAGATCAACAAGACGTCGATCAACAGCGTGCTGCTGATCTTCACGATCGGCGTCACCTGGTCGAGCGTGCACCACCTGCTCGACGTGCTGCGCCGGGTGGCCACCGACCTGGATCGGGAGCGGGAATTGGCCAGTGTGGCGGACTGGACGTTGCATAAGCGCCGCGTCGAGGAAATCACCGAGGATCTGCCGCACCTGCCCGACTTCAGCGAATTCGACATCGCGTTCCGTCCGGTCGACAACTGCGTTTTCGGCGACATGCGCGCGGCGTTCTATGCGGGCTATGAAGAGTCCGACCGGGAGTACGTCCAGATCGGTCAGGCCGGGCGGCGGATCGCCGAGGGCCGGAAGTTGGTTTCCACCACGTTCGTGGTGCCGTACCCGCCGGGATTCCCGGTGCTGGTCCCGGGTCAGGTGGTCTCGAAGGAGATCCTGTATTTCCTGGCGCAACTCGACGTGAAGGAAATCCACGGCTACAACCCGGACCTGGGGTTGTCGGTGTTCACCCCGGAGGCGCTGGTCCGCCTGGAAGCCCAGCGCAGCGCGGCGAGCGCGGCGGTGGGCTCGGTGTTCCCGGGCTTCGAGCTGCCCGCGGACACGTCGGTGCTCAACGGTGCCCGCAACGGCGACCGCGTCAACAAGGCAGCCACGACACGCGAAGCCTAGATTCGATTCCGGTGAGAAAACCGGTACGGCCGTAGACTACGGCGTGTGAGGACGCCGTGGTGAGAGTGGTTCGGGATATGGGTGATCCAGCACCGGTGCAGCGTGAGGTCCTCGACAAACCAGACCCGGGTGCCGCGCTGGAGCACGCAATTGCCCGGCAGGTTCGGACGCTGCGACGGGCGGCCGGCTTCACGATTGGCGAATTATCGGCTGCCGTAGGCATTTCCAAGGCGATGCTATCGAAGATCGAAAACGCACAGACCTCGTGCAGCCTGTCGACGTTGGCCAGACTGGCTGAGGGGTTTGATGTTCCGGTGACCGCGTTGTTCCGCGGGGCCGGGGAGGCGCGCGCCGCAGTCTACACCGAGCGGGGCAAGGGATCCGAGATCGTAGGCCGCGGCACTCGGGTGGGCCACCACTATGAGTTGTTGGGCGCGTTGCGTGGTGCGCACAAGCGCCTCGAGCCCGTCCTCGTGACGTTAACCGACGCGAGCGAGGTCTTCCCGCAGTTCCAGCATCCGGGTACCGAAGTCTTGTACATGCTCGAGGGCGTGATGGTCTACGGGCACGGCGATTCGGAGTACACCCTTCGTCCCGGGGACACTCTGCTGCTGGACGGCGAAGGCATGCACGGGCCAAACCAGTTGGTCCGGTTGCCCATCCGCTTTCTCGCCGTCACGGCCTACCCCGACGATCGTGCCGACGCCTGATTGACCGCGGCCGACTAGGGCCGCGGCTAGTTTACCGATTCGGTCTACTCACACTAGTCCGGGTTTCTCTTCATTTGTAGTGTCATCGTGCTGTCTCTCGGGCTTTCGCTGTGTTCTGGGCACCGCATTCCTCAAATCAACGGTGGATTACCGATATTCGGGCAGACGTAACCGCAAAGAAACGAACTTACAAAGTGTTGGTAATAACATATATGTTCACTGGCAGTGAATTGCAATCGCTAGCAGTGAAGTGGAGAAAAGGTGGAACAGATTTCCGTCCAGGCCCCGTTCCGAGTTACCGCCGATGCGTGGCAGAACCTGCCGTCGATGCAGATCCCGAATACCGAGGGCTTCATCAAGGACGTCTACGAAAACCCCGAGGGTAGCTCGATGTGCTCCGGTTTCTTCGAACTCAAGCACGCCGACGAACCGCTGCTGTACGTCTACGCCTACGACGAGATGAAGGTCGTCCTGGAGGGCGAATTGCTCTTGGAGAACAAGGACACCGGACAACAGCTGGTCGCGAAGGCCAAGGACGCCATCTTCTTCCCGAAGGGATCGCGGATCTACTTCTCCACACCGAGCTACGCGCTGGCGTTCTACTGTGGCGACCGCAGCGCCGACCTGCTCTGAGGCGAGTCGGGCATTGGTTGTGACAGAGCTGGCACACACCAGTGTTCCGCGCTGGTTCACCGGCACGCCGGAGGCACTCTCCGGCGTGCCGGGCACCGGCGCAAGGTCCTATCTGCTGGTCGGAGTCGGGCAAACGGCGAGTCCGTTCTTACGGCAGTGGCGGTACCACCTCGACATGGACGTGGCGACGGAGTTGCTGATCCACGAGGACGTGGATGTAGTCAACACGGCACTCGCAGAGGCGCTGGGCCGTGCTCGGGTCGGGCTGCGGCTGTGGCTTGCCGGCCCGAGCGGTGCGTGTCTGTCACTGCGCGGCACGGCACTGCGGGGCGGACTCGAAGACGACGAGATCAGCGTCACCGTCACCGAGCCCGGTGCCATCGAGGTGTCCTGCGTCCACTGCCTGGCGGTCACCTCGACGTCAGCGGGTGTCGGGGACGTGACTCAGTGCGCTGGGTGCCAGCTAAATCTTGTTATTTACCACCATGTTTCGCGTCTCAGCGGGCGGTTCATGGGCTTCATGGTCGATGCGGAGACGGCGGTGACGAAGTGAGAACAGACGAGCTGAAGCTGAGTGTTGCCGCCATCGAAGAGCTGGTGTCGGGAATTCGCAGTCTTACGCTGCGTGCGCTAGACGGCACGCCGTTACCACCGTTCGTGCCCGGCAGTCATCTGCCATTGCGTTGCGGCGCCAAATGGAACAGTTACAGCCTCACCAACGAAGGACTGGACCCGAGCGAATATTGCGTCTCGGTTCTGCGGGTCGCCGACGGTGAAGGCGGATCACGGTGGGTGCACGACCAGCTCGCGGTGGGCGACGCGATCACCGCGCTGACGCCGCGCAGCGCATTCGCACCGCAACCCCATGCGATCAAGCATCTGTTGATCGCCGGTGGCATCGGCGTCACGCCCATCGTCTCGCACCTGCGGGCGGCGCGGATGTGGAAGCGAAATATTCAGGTGCTCTACAGCTTTCGCGAAGGCTTTGCCGCCCATGTCGACGACGTCATGGATCTCGGTGGTCTTGACGCCGAGTTGTACGTAGACCAAGACGAATTCTGTGTGCGGACGCGAAAAGTGCTCGCGGATCAACCGATCGGCACGCACCTGTACGTTTGCGGACCCGGGCCGATGATCGACTACGTCCTGGACACCGCGGCAGGGTTGGGGTGGCCGACATCGCGCCTGCACCTGGAGCGCTTCGGTGCCGACACCCTCGATCCTGGAGAGCCGTTTAGGGTCAACCTGACCAAGAGCGGCCGCGAACTCGACGTACCGAGTGGCACGTCGTTGCTCGAAGCGCTTGAGGCAGCAGGCATCGCCGTGCCGAATCTGTGCCGACAAGGCGTGTGCGGCCAATGCCGCATTCCCGTCAGCGGTGGCGTACCGCTGCATCGGGACCGGTTTCTAGACGATGAAACCAAGACCGCCGGAACGGCGCTGATGTGCTGTGTTTCGCGCGCGTCCGGACCCATGCTGGAGGTACCGCTGTGACCGCTCCGATGACCGCCGACGACTTGATCCGTGAGTTTCCGTTCCCGTTCGTCGAGGATCGGTACCGCTACAGCACCAACGTGGAACAGGCGAGGACCCCGGTGCGGACCCCGGCGGGGCAATGGGGGACCGCCGTCGTCGACGTCGATTGCGGATATCGGCACGAGCTGGCCGAGCGCGCCGAGATCCTGCACGCCGACCCGACGCGGTACTCGGTGTTGCCCCACATGCGAGCCGCGGGCTGGGACGCGCTGCTGACGTTGATGCGCGAACTCAGTGGTGCCTATCCAGCGTCAATGTGCTTGTTGCGCAATGCCGATGACAGCTGGCATTGGGTGAACGGTCTTTCTGGGGAGGACCTGGTGTTCACCTACGGCGACGAGTCGACCCTGCCGGACGAACCCCTGCGCTACATCTCGGGACAGGTGCAAGAGGACATCGTGCTGCTCAATCAGCGCAACGACGAGCTCTTCGCGGACGCCGGCGTGGTGACGTTCGCCGCGGACTGGAGCCTGGGATTCGACGTTGGGATGAGTTTCCTCGAAGTCCACGGGCCGGTACCGCGGATCCGTCAAGAAGGCATCATCACCCGAGCCCACGAGTTTCTCAAGCGCCTTCAGCCCCATCAGCCGTACCGCCGAACCAATTGGACGATGACGATCGGGCGACGGCTGGACGTGTCGACCGAGCGCTACCCTGAATGGGGTCCGGACCGGGAGTGGATCCAAACCGTCGACGACGACACCTTCGGCGCGCTGGTGCATCTGCGGGTCGAAGTCCAACACCTCATCCGGCTCCCGCATTCAGGCGCGATCATGTTCCTGATCCGCACCTACCTGCAGCCTCTGGAGCGGCTCGCCATCGTCGACGAGTGGCGCGTCCGCGCTGCGGCAGCGATCGCCGAACTTCCGCAGGACATGGCCGAATACAAAGGAATTATCAAATATAAGGATCGCGCGGCCCGCTGGCTGCGCGACCACGCCGCCGCCGACACGGCGCTATGAGCACCGACATCGTCGCGTCCGGTTGGTCGATGCCTCGATGGCCCGCGGCTCCCGAACAGGTCGATCTGGATGCGACATCCTTCCTGATCGTCGGGATCGGGCACGAGCGGCGCACCGTCGAAGTCAGCCGAGAATGGTTGGGGCAGGCCGAATTCACGGCCCCTACCGAGCTTCTGCTGCTGGATTCGTTTACGGACGCCTCGAGCGTCAGCGCATTTGCGGCTGCCCTCGGCCGCGCTCGGATGGGAGTCCGGTTGATGATGGTCGGTGGCCAGTTCGACGTGCTGATGGCGCTCGCCCAGGCGCGTGCGGCCGGCGCGCTGCCGCAGGAGCTGGCCAGCTTTGTGGTGCACACCCGTGATCTGCCGATGTATTGTGCCACTGCCGCAACACTTTTCGTGTCGCCAGGGCACCTGCGTACGAAGTCACGTGCCCGGGCTGCACCCGACGACTCGAAATCCACACCCATCTGTCAGCTGTGCGGGGCAGCTTCCTCGCCTCGGATGTGCGTGCCCGGGAGCTGTCATGACGAACCCAGGAATCGCGACAGTTGCACCGGCGCATCTGCACCCGGCCTATCTCACCGAGGCGCGCCAACTACGTGTGCGCCGCACCGAGATGCTGGCACCGGCGATCATGCACATCGAGCTTGTCGATCCCCACGGTGGCCGGCTGGCCGGTTATCAGCCCTGCAGCCACCTCATCGTCTCGGCCGGCGACAAGCGCAACGCCTATTCACTGGTCGGGTCCGGCTTGAACCCCGACCACTATGCCATCTCGGTGATGCGGCGCGGGGAAGGCGGCGGATCAGATTGGCTGCACGACAACGTCTGCGAGGGTCAACTCCTCGAAATCGAAGGTCCTCGTGCATTATTCGCTCCGGTACTCAACCAGCACCGAGCACTGCTCATTGCCGGCGGCATTGGTGTGACACCCGTGCTGTCCCATGCGCGCGCGGCGGCCTTGACTGGTGTGCCCACCGAGGTCCTCTATTCCTACCGGCCGGGTCACCAAGCCCATCTGGATGATCTGCGTGGCATGGCCGAATGCGGCATGATCACGCTGCACGAAGCGACCACGGTCAAGCAGACCGCGGCAATTCTGGCCGAACTCCTCGCGAAGCAGCCGCTGGGCACCCATGCATACGCCTGTGGACCGGTGGGATTGCTGCAGGCATACCAACACTTGACGGCCGCCGCGGGCTGGCCGGCCGCGCGCGTGCACCTCGAGAGATTCAGTGCCCCTGTCCAGGATCCGGGTAAACCGTTCAGCGTCACCGTGACGTCGACGGGGCAACGCATCGAGGTGCCGGCGGGCGTGTCCCTGTTGCAACGACTCCTCGACAACGGTGTGGACGTGTCCTTCCTGTGCAGGCGAGGCGTGTGCGGCGAATGCCGTATTCCGGTGCGTTCGGGCGTCGTGGAACACCGTGACTACATCCTGACCGACGAGGAAAAGGCCGAATCCACCGCGATGCTCTGTTGTGTGTCGCGTGGTTACGACATCGAGGTGGACCTATGACCCGAACAACCGCTGCCGTAACGGCGTTCCTTAACCGGCCGATCAATCACGCGGCCAACCTGCCTTGGCCGTTTCCCGACGGCTCCGACACCTTTCGGTACTCGGTCAACGTGGAGCAGGCGCGGATCGCGCGCCAGACGTCCGGCGGAGAGTGGGGACGCCATCTGGTCGACCTCGGCGGAGCCGAATATCCAAGCATCATGGCCGACAGGCGTCGAATCCTCGACGCCGATCCGCATCGCGTCAAGATCCGCCCGGGGATGGAACTGGCGTGCTGGGACTTGCTGCTGTACTACCTGCGCGACCTGAGTTACAGCTACCCGGACATGATGCACCTCGCCGAAGATTCGAACAACGAATTCCATTGGCGGAATCATATTTTAGGCACAGACCAGTCCTTCGAACTGGGCCGGGAGGATTCGCTGCCGAACGGGCCACTGGATTTTCTGGCGCGGGAGATCCCCGACGACCTGTTGCTCGTGGTCGAACGCGATGGCCAACTCTACTTCGACGCCGGCGCGGTCACCTTCGCCATGGCGTGGTCGGTGTCGTTCGACGTCGGCATGAGCATGCGCGAAATTCACGGCCCGGTACCACGATTGAACGTCGAGCAGATCACCTCGCGCGCCGAACAGTTCCTCAGGCAATTGCGCGTCGACCAAGTCTATCGGCGGGTCAACTGGACGCTGTCGGCGTCGAACTCCCGCAAGTTGGACGTCAGCCTTGAGGAACTCCCGGAATGGGGACGTGACATTCCGCGCATGATCGCCGAAAATAACTGGGGTCAAGCACAAGTACGTATTGAGCTTGAGCACTTCGTTCGGTTGCCGATGAGCGGCGCGGTCACCTTCAACATCCGGACCTTCATGATCTCCCTGGACGAGCTACGGGCCGTCCCGGCGTGGTGCGCCCAGCTGGCCACCATCATGGAGGAGCTCCCCGTCGACATCGCCAACTACAAAGGCTTTCTCGGCTACCGCGACAGTGTGGTCGCGTTCTTGCGTTCCGCCGCCGACGACTGACCGCGCGTCGCGGCTTCCTGTCGATCCCCTACTTCCAGAATTCGAGGCGAGATGACCATCTCCGACCCGCCCGGTGCAGCCACAGCGACTCCCGAGGTCGCTGTCGTCAATGTCGACGACCAGACACTGCTCAAGTCGATGCGATGGTACGACGGCTTCTTCATGGCGCTGTCGAATCCCGGCTTCTTGATCGCCAATCTGGGCTACACCACGGGGCAGGTCGGCGCGCTGGGTGCGTTTGCGCTGTGGCTGGCCATGATGGTCATCGCCGTACTGCAGAACAAGATCTACACCGAACCCGCCACCATGTTCCCCGAACATTCCGGCGGCATCGCGATGTACGCCTTCGAAGGCTGGCGCTCGCGGTTCAGCTTGGCGGGCCCGATATCCGCGATTGGCTATTGGGCTGGATGGTCATCGGCGTTGACCATCTTCGGTCTGACGACCGGGGGCCTGGTCCAAGCCGAGTGGTTTCCCGATCAGACCTGGCACTTCTCACACATCGTGCAACTGGACCTGCCGCGGGTGATCGCGGTCGGACTGGTCGTGGCGCTGTGGATCGTCAACTCGATGGGTGCCGAGCCCATGAAGCTGATGGGTTATCTGACCGGCACACTGCTGTTCGTTCCGCTCGTCCTGTTCATGGTCGTTCCGTTCTTCTTGACCGACTTCTCCTCGGCCAATCTGTCCTGGGGGCTCGTCGGTGCCGCTGGAAGCACCTGGGGTGCAGTTCAACTCGCGTTGGTGTGGCTCTACCTCATTGGCTGGTCCGCTTATGGCATCGAGGTGTGCGCCGTCTTCGCGCCCGAATATCGCGACACCAAGGAGGATACTCGCAAGGCCTTGGGCCGATCGGCGATGTTCTGCCTGGGCGTCTACGCCATCATGCCCGTCGCGCTGGGTGGTGCCGTCAGCCAGCAGTCGATTGCCAAGGCCCCGTTGGGTTTCTATACCGACCTGTTGCACCGCGAGCTGGGCAACACCCTGTCCGATGTGGTGGTGATTTTCATGGTCGGCAGCTTTCTGCTCGGTATGAACGCAGCGAGTGCGGGCGGCAGCCGCACCCTCTACGGAATGGCGCGCCGCGGCATGACCATCAAGTGGCTCGACCACATCAACAAACGCAACGTGCCCAACCGCGGGATGTACGTCAATGTCGCGATCAACATCGCGGCGATCCTGCTGCTGCCGAGCATTGTGGCGGTGCTTGCCGTCAGCAATATGGGTTACCTCGTCTGCCATGTGTTCGCGCTGTCGGCGGTGGTACTGCTGCGAAAAGACCAGCCGGACATGGACCGTCCGGTCAGGCTGTCGAACCCGTGGCTGTGGACGGCCGGCCTGCTCGCCGCGTTCAACCTTCTCATCGTGATCGTCGGGTCGACGTCGTTTTCGAAGACCGGTTACGGCGGACCCGGAGAGTTCGTCGCGGGGTTGGCTTTGCTGCTGACCGGGTGTGCGTTCTACCTCTATCGGCGAGTCGTTCAGGACAAGCGGCGGTTTACTTGGCGTGATCATAATGCACCAGCGCTATTCCCTTGAGGGACGGTGCGGCGGAGGCCGCGGCGTGAGTCGCGGGATTGCCGCGACCTTACGCTGCGTCTGCGGGACTGCTGTCGCCGCATCGTTGGCGGCCGAGGTCGCGTCGTGCTGGCACTGCCCAGCCTGCGCGCGGCTGTGGCGGGTCGACCTTGACGCGGTCCGGGTCGTTCGGGCTGGATTGCAGGAATTACTTTGCCTGCAAGGACATATTCTCGTCGTCGTCGGGTTGACCACGATAGTTCTGGTACTGCTTGCCGTTGTTCACCCCGTCTGGCTACTTGGAGCGCCGATGGTCATCGGTGGGGTGGCGCTGATTGCCGGCCCGTCGTATCGCAGGCGCGCCGATCGCGCCAAGGCCGCAGTCCGAACGCCGATCAGTCTCACCCGGGCAGCAGAATCCTCCGATTAGCGAGTTTAGTGAAAAGAAACTATGATCATTGCAAAGAAACCTAGAGTTACGAGGGATGTTATGACCACGTCGGCTGATCTGCGGACCTATGTCGAGAGTCGGGCACGTCGTTCATCTTGACGATGTTTGTCGACCTCAACGGCAAGCCCTGCGCAAAGTTGGTTCCGGTTTCTGCCGTCGACGAATTAGCCAGTAATGGAGTCGGTTTCGCGGGATACGCCGTCGGGGCCATGGGGCAGGAGCCCAAGGATCCCGACCTGGTTGCCATCCCTGACCCGGCATCTTTCGCTCCGATCCCGTTCGTCAAACCCGGGTTAGCGATCGTGCACTGCGACCCCCACGTCGAGGGCCGGCCGTGGCCGTTCGCGCCGCGTAACATCCTCAAAGCTGTCGTGCAGCAAGCCTCCGATGCCGGCTTTGAGGCGTGGGTCGGCGCAGAGGTTGAGTACTTTCTGCTCCGCCGCGACGCCGCGGGCTCGTTGTACCCGGCAGACGCGGGCGACACCGCGAAGCGGCCCTGTTACGACGCTCGCGGTGTGACGCGCATGTACGACCACCTGGCGTCAATCAGCAACGCAATGAACGCCCTGGGCTGGGGCAACTACGCCAACGACCACGAAGACGCCAACGGTCAGTTCGAACAGAACTTCGCCTACGCCGAAGCGTTGACCACGGCGGACCGTGTGACCACGTTGCGGTACCTGCTGTCGGTGCTCGCCGCCGACAACGGGATGATCGCGACCTTCATGCCCAAACCGTTCGCCGACCGTACCGGCAGCGGCCTGCATCTGCATCTGTCGCTGACCAGTGGCGGTTCCCCGATATTTCCCGGCGCCGAAGACCAACGCGGGCTGGATCTTTCGGAGACGGCATACAGCTTCATCGGCGGTATCCTCGACCATGCGGCGGCGCTCCAGGCGCTGATCGCTCCCACGGTCAACTCCTACAAGCGCACCGGGGCGGTGTCGACCGTGTCCGGGGCTTCGTGGGCGCCGCGCACTCCGACCTACGGCGGCAACGACCGCACTCAGCACCTCCGCGTTCCCGACAACCAGCGCGTCGAACTACGCGGCGGCGACAGTTCGGCCAATCCCTATCTGGCGATTGCGGCCGCACTGGGTGCCGGCTTGGACGGGATCAAACGCAGCGTGAGTCCCGGCGACGTCGCGGTGACGAATCCCGGGCGACCGCCAATCCCGCTCACCCTCCTGCACGCGGTCGAACAACTCGAATCCGACGTCGTCATCAAGGCAGTTCTCGACTCGGCCGACAGCGAGGCACTCGCGCCCCGCGTTTCGGATTATTACGCCCATCTCAAGAGGCAAGAGTTCTTCGCATGGCACTCATCGGTGACCCCATGGGAAATCGACACCTATCTGACCGCGTTCTAGACCCCCCACCTCATCACCGAAAGGATCATCCGTGTGCGGAATCGTAGGGCTGCACCTCAGAAATCCTGAGCTGTACCCGCAACTTGGTTCGTTGCTGACGGCGATGCTGTGCGAGATGCAAGATCGCGGCGCAGACTCCGCCGGAGTAGCCATCTATGGGCATTCCGACTGGTCCCCACCGGGATATGGCTGCGTGAGCCTCCTCGATGTCAGTGTCGAGTCCGACGTCATCGGCGCCGCGTTGACCGAACGGCTCGGTGTCCACGTCAACGCTGGCTACCTCGATGACATTCTGTTGCTGAGCGCGCCACTGGATGCGACGCCGCTCCTCGAAGCGGCGCGGGCCGTGTTGCCGGACCCGCTGATTGCGGGATTCGGCAAGGACCTCACGGTGCTCAAGGGCGTGGGTACGCCACGGGAACTGTCTGTGCACTGGGGATTACCGGACGCGCATGGATGGCAGGGCGTGGGGCACACCCGGATGGCGACCGAATCGGCGGTCACTCCCGGCGGGGCGCACCCCTACGCGGTCGGGCCCGAGCAGTGTTTGGTGCACAACGGGTCGTTTTCCAACCACGCCACCATCCGCCGTGAACTGTCCAGGGCCGGTGTGCGATTCGACAGTGAGAACGACACCGAGGTCGGTGCCCGTTTTGTCGCCAAGCAACTGGCCGAGGGCCGCGGCATCGAAGCCGCGTTGAAGGAACTCTGCGCGACGTTCGACGGCTTCTACACGTTGCTGGTCTCCAACCACGACTCGTTCGCGGTGGTGCGCGACGCGATCGCCTGCAAACCGGCGATCATCGCCGAGACCGACGACTGGGTGGCGATGGCATCGGAATACCGAGCTTTGTCCGGGTTGCCGGGCGTCGGCAGCGCACGAGTGTGGGAACCCGAGCCGGAGGTGGTTTACGTATGGACGCGATGAGCTTCGATCTAGCGGCCGTGTCGCTGCGCGACGTCAATCAGGCGTTGCACGCCAACGACCTCACCGGCGAGGTCGTCATCGACAACCCGAAGGGTGCGCACAGTGTGGCCGTCGGTCTTGACGCGCCGGTGAAGGTCACCGTTAACGGTCACGTCGGCTACTACGCGGCGGGGATGAATCAGCAAGCGGAAGTGACGATCAACGGCAATGCCGGCATTGGAGTTGCCGAAAACATGATGAGCGGCACGGTGGTCGTGAAGGGCGACGCGTCGCAGTCAGCGGGTGCCACCGCGCGCGGCGGTCTGCTCGTCATCGAGGGCACCGCCGGCGCGCGCTGCGGCATCTCGATGAAGGGCGTCGACATCGTCGTCGGCGGAAACGTCGGGCACAACAGTGCGTTCATGGCCCAGGACGGGCGGCTCGTGATACGCGGCAAGGCCGGTCACGGCCTCGGCGATTCGATCTACGAGACCCGCATCTACGTGCGGGGCACAGTGGAGTCCCTGGGCGCGGATTGCGTGCGCAAAGAAATGCGTGCCGAGCACCTCGAGGAACTTGCCGGGCTGCTCAAAGCTGCTGGGTTCGATGACGATCCCGCCACCTACACGCGGTACGGGTCGGGGCGTCAGCTCTACCACTTCGATGTCGACAACACAGCGGCGTACTGAAAGGACTTGTGATGACTGGCAGTAACGCTGCACACAGTGCATCCGGCTTGCGCGAATCGGCTACCTTCGACCGTGGTGTCATCGCCGACATCCAGCGGGCCGCCGAGACCGGAATCTACGACATCCGTGGCTGGGGCGCCAAACGTCCGCTTCCGCACTTCGATGACTTGTTGTTCCTGGGTGCATCGATGTCGCGGTATCCGTTAGAGGGTTATCGCGAGCGATGCGACACCGATGTCGTGCTGGGCGACTTGCATGCGAAAAATCCTCTGCACCTGTTGATCCCGGTCACGATCGCCGGCATGAGTTTCGGCGCCTTGTCCGGCCCCGCGAAGGAGGCGCTGGGCCGCGGTGCCAGCGCGGTGGGTACGTCGACGACGACCGGTGACGGGGGAATGACACCGGAGGAGCGCGGCCAATCTAAATACCTCGTCTACCAATACCTGCCGTCACGCTACGGGATGAATCCCGACGATCTGCGTAAGGCGGATGCCATCGAGGTAGTCCTTGGTCAGGGCGCCAAACCCGGCGGCGGGGGAATGCTGTTGGGGCAGAAGATCTCTGAGCGAGTCGCTCGGATGCGCACGTTGCCTGAAGGCATTGACCAACGCAGTGCCTGCCGTCATCCGGACTGGACAGGGCCTGACGACCTCGCGATCAAGATCAATGAGTTGCGCGAACTCACGGACCGGGAAAAGCCCATCTACGTCAAGGTTGGCGCCACCCGCACCTACTACGACGTCAGCCTGGCCGTGCGGTCCGGCGCCGACGTCGTCGTCGTGGACGGGATGCAGGGGGGAACAGCGGCTACCCAGAGCGTGTTCATCGAACACGTCGGTATCCCGACGTTGGCTGCTCTTCCCCAAGCGGTGCAGGCGTTGCAGGAGGCGGGGATGCACCGCAAGGTGCAGCTTGTCGTCTCGGGTGGCATTCGCACCGGCGCGGACGTGGCCAAGGCGATGGCCCTGGGGGCTGACGCCGTCGCCATCGGGACCGCAGCCTTGATCGCGCTGGGTGATAACCATCCCCGCTATGCCGACGAGTACGAGAAGCTTGGCAGCGCAGCCGGTTTCTACGACGACTTCCAAGTTGGCCGGGACCCGGCCGGCATTACCACGCAGGATCCGACGTTGGCGGCTCGCTTCGACCCGGTGGCGGGCGGGCGCCGGCTGGCTAATTATTTGCGGGTGCTGACCATGGAGGCGCAGACCATTGCCCGCGCGTGCGGGAAGGCTCACCTCCAGCACCTCGAACCCGAGGACTTGGTTGCGATCACGATCGAGGCCGCGGCGATGGCGCGGGTGCCGCTGGCGGGGACCTCCTGGATCCCAGGTGCGGGTTTGTAATGGCAGATACCGCAGACGTCATCATCCTCGGCGGCGGCCTCGAAGGCGCGGCTGCCGCCTGGGCACTCAGCCAGCGCGGGATCACCAACGTCGTTGTCGTCGAACGCAACACCGTGGGCAGCGGAATGACCGGGAAGTCCTCCGGCATCATCCGCTGTCACTACGGCGTCAGCTCGCTGGCGGCGATGGCGACGGTCGGGCTGGAGACGTTCGAGAATGCCGGAGAGATCTTTGGCGGCGACATCGGCTTCCGCCAAACCGGCTACGTTGTCGGCGTCAGCGACGCGAACGTCGACAACATGCGTAAAAGCCTGGCCGCTCAACGAGAAGTCGGGGTAGAGACCGAAGAGATCGCCGCGGCCGAGGTCGCGAAGATGTGGCCATGGGCCGACCTTCGCCCCTTCGGTGCGTTTGGCTGGGAAGCGCGAGGCGGCTACGGCGACGCTTATCAGACCACACAAGCCTTCATGGTGTCGGCCCGCGCCGCCGGCGTCCGACTCCGACAGATGACCGAAGTCGTCGGGCTCAGCGTCAATGCCGACCGGGTCGGCGGCATCCTGTTGGCCGACGGCGGCGAGATCCACGCCGACACCGTCATCGTCGCCACCGGCGCGTGGACTCGGGCTTTCCTTTTGCCCTACGGCATTGACGTGCCGATCCGGGTGCATCGCGAGCAGATCGTGATGCTGTCTCCCGGAATCGATCTCGGCCCGGTGCCGGTGTTTTCCGACCTGGTGTCACTGCAATACGTGCGGCCCGACGTCAACTCGGAGATCCTGTTCGGCAATTCTGATCTCGCCCAACTCGATATCGTCGATCCCGATCGGTATCTCAACCGGGCAGACGAGGCGTTCGTCGACCTCGCCGTGGAGAAGATCAGTACTCGGTTCCCCGGCCTGGAGAACGCATCGATCGCGAGCAGCTATGCGGGGTGTTACGACGTGACGCCCGACTGGAATCCGGTCATCTCCACAACCGATATCGACGGTCTGTTGGTCGCAGCGGGATTCAGCGGCCACGGATTCAAGATCGCTCCGGCGGTGGGAACGCTGATCGCCGATCTCGTCGTCGAGGGGCGCTCCAAAGATCCGCGCATCCCGGAATCCGACTTCCGGCTATCGCGATTCGCCGAAGGTGACCTCCTGGTCACCCGCTTTCCCTATGTCGGGGCTGGCGAGATGCGCTGAGCACAAACATAACCCGAACTCTCACATCCAACGAATCTCCACGGAAGAAGGAAGAACTCATGCAGCAGGTAGAGGGCGTTGTGGCCCTGACCAAGGGCGCACCGGCCGAGCTGACCACCATCATCCTGCCCGATCCGGGTCCGCACGATGTCGTCGTGAAGATCCAGGCATGCGGGGTCTGCCACACCGATCTGGCGTACCGCGACGGCGGGATCAACGATGAATTCCCATTCTTGCTAGGACATGAGGCTGCCGGTGTCGTCGAAACGGTCGGTTCCGGCGTCACCCATGTCGAGGTCGGCGATTTCGTCGTCCTCAACTGGCGCGCGGTCTGTGGGCACTGCCGGGCATGCAAGCGGGGCCGGCCCTGGTACTGCTTCGATACCCACAACGCGTCGGCACCGATGACCCTGTCGGACGGCACCGAGTTGACGCCCGCACTGGGCATTGGGGCGTTCGCGGAGAAGACGTTGGTCCACAAGGGACAGTGCACCAAGGTCCCCGTCGCCGATCCGGCGGTGGTCGGGTTGCTGGGTTGTGGGGTGATGGCCGGGCTCGGCGCCGCGGTGAACACCGCGGCCGTGGGACGCGGCGACTCCGTGGCAGTGATCGGCTGCGGCGGTGTGGGTGCTGCCGCGATTGCCGGAGCTCGGCTGGCCGGCGCTGCCACCGTCATCGCGATCGACCGCGACGCCCGCAAACTCGAATGGGCGCGTGAGCTAGGGGCGACCCACGTGATCGACGCGACGGCAATCCCCGACGTGATCACCGCCGTCCGGGAGCTGACGGGCGGATTCGGTGCCGATGCCGTGATCGACGCGGTGGGCCGTCCCGAGACGTGGAAGCAAGCGTTCTGCGCGCGCGACCTCGCCGGAACCGTGGTGCTCGTCGGTGTTCCGACCCCGGACATGATGCTCGACATGCCGCTGGTGGATTTCTTCTCCCGCGGTGGCGCGCTCAAGTCCTCTTGGTACGGCGACTGCTTGCCCGAACGCGACTTTCCGGTGCTAGTCGATCTTTATCAACAGGGACGTCTGCCGTTGGACACATTCGTCACCGAACGTATCGATCTCGGCGGCATCGAAACGGCGTTCGCCGAGATGAAGCAGGGCACGGTGCTGCGATCGGTGGTGGTGCTCAAATGACCGCAATCGGTAGCGGTATCCAACGTGTGATCACCCAGGGAATTTTCGAACTTGACGGTGGCAGTTGGGAAGTCGACAACAATGTCTGGGTCGTCGGCGATGACAAAGAGGTCATCGTCGTCGACGCAGCCCACGACGCGAAGGCGATCGAGGCTGCGGTCGGTGGTCGCCACGTCGTCGCCGTGATCTGTACCCATGGCCACAACGACCACATCACCGTTGCCCCAGAGCTTGGCGTTGACCTCGATGCGCCGGTATTGCTCAACCCTGCTGACGGCATGTTGTGTCGAATGACCCATGGCGACAAGGCATTCCTGCCGATTGAAGATGGTCAGATACTCACCGCCGGTGGCATCGATCTGCACGCCATTACGACACCCGGGCATTCCCCGGGCTCGACATGCCTGTATGTCCCTGACCTTGCGGCGGTATTTTCCGGCGACACCCTGTTCCAGGGCGGCCCTGGGGCGACGGGCCGTTCGTTCTCGGATTTCCCCACCATTCTCGGATCGATCAAAGACAAACTGGGTCGGCTCCCCGCCGATACCGTTGTCTACACCGGACATGGTGACACCACCACGATCGGGGGAGAGATCGTGCATTACGACGAGTGGGTGGCGCGGGGTAATTGATGCGCTCGTAAGAGTCTGTCACTAAACCAAATGGGGGCTTGCACGGCGCAAATGCGCGTGCCAGCCCCCATTACTGTGTCAGCACCATCCCGTAGCAGCGGGCCGTATCACGGTTTGTTGCAATATGTTTCGCCTAAATATGCCGTCGCCACTGAACACAGGGGTGTGCTCCGTGGGCACGTGATTTCGTCCGTAGGGCGCAGATCGTTGCGGCCGGTCTGGTGGATGGGTTTTAGCCTGCGGAGGGTGGCCGCGTAATGATCTGGGGGCGAAAGCCGTATTGCGGGGCGTGACGTCCGATGGCTCGGCTACTCATGTTTGCCATCGGCATTCCGGGCATACCGGGTGCGGCTGCTTGCCCTTGCGAAACCATAGGTGTGCCAATCGCCGATGAGACGCGGGTGATTTCTGACGCCGTGGTCCAGCTCTGCGGTACCGCCAACTTGCCGATCAGGGTGGCGTTGCCAGTGCCGGAGGTGACGGCCCCCAAACCGGTCACCCGTGACAGCTCGCCGGCGGTGTCGGCGCCCGCCGCCGCGGCACCGTCGGCGGCCGCCGCGGCACCGTCCCCGGCCGCGGCCGCGGCGTCGCCGCCGGCACTCAAGCCTGAATACGTGGAAGGCAGGGCGAAGCCGGCGGCCATGGTGGCAATGGAGTTCACAAAGTTGGAGTTCGGTCCCCAGTTGTTGATGAAGTCCGTCCACCATTCCGGCGGCTGCCACGCTGGCGTGAGCGGGTCGTCCGTCAAGCCCGGGTTGACGACCTCGGGTGGTGCGGCAGCAGGAGTCAGCCGCGCGGCGGCCATCGACGCGGCCGCGTAGGTGGTCATCGCATCGGCGTCCTGAGCCCACATCTCGATGTACTGCGCCTGGGTGGCCATGATTGCCGGGGTGTTCTGCCCGAGCAAGTTGGTCGCCACCAGGTAAGCCAACTCGCTTCGGTTAGCGGCGACCACTGCCGGTGGGACGGTCGCGGCGAAGGCAGCTTCGTAGGCGGCCGCGGCCGCGTCGGCCCGCATGGCGGTGCGGTCGGCCCAGGCGGCGGTGGTCCGCAGCCACGTCGTATAGCGCCCCGCGGCAGCGGCCGCCGGCGATGCAGACACCGGGCCGTGCCATTGCTCGTCGACCAGCG
Source organism: Mycobacterium stomatepiae (assembly GCF_010731715.1). Classification (NCBI taxonomy): domain Bacteria; kingdom Bacillati; phylum Actinomycetota; class Actinomycetes; order Mycobacteriales; family Mycobacteriaceae; genus Mycobacterium; species Mycobacterium stomatepiae. The sequence continues at coordinate 1,372,366 of NZ_AP022587.1, read as the reverse complement.
CGGTCATCGTCGAGTCAAACGCCGCCGCGCAATGATTCAGTTCGGCGGCGAGACTTCGCCATGCCGATGCCGCGGCGAGCATCGAGCCCGAACCGTCTCCGGCATACATCAGTGCGGAGTTGATCTCGGGTGGCCGTAATGCGAAATCTGTTGGGTCTGTCAACGCTCACTCCTCTGGACTGGTTACGAATTCGTCGGCGTCGTTGAGGACCGCATAGGAGAGCTGCTCGAGCAGTAGCGCGGCTTCCTTGGGCGCATCGAAGCTCACGTTCAGCACCCGCTTGGTGATTTGCAGCGCGAGCGGCGAGTGCTCGGTGAGTGTGCGCGCGATGCCGATCGCGCACTGCACATGACAGCCGGGCGGGCTGATCTCGGTGACGATGCCCCACTGCTCCGCCTGCTGGGCGTTGAGCCGTCGCCCACGCAGCACCAGGTCGCTGGCGCGCCCCGCGCCCACAGCCCGAACGATGCGCGTGAGTCCACCCGAGGAGGGCAGGATTCCGATACCGATCTCCGGCAGGCCGAAAACGGCTGCGGCATCGGCGATTCGCAGGTCGGCCGCCAGCGCCAATTCCAGTCCGCCGCCTAGGCAGTAGCCGGTGATCGCGGCCACCGTCGGTTGTGGGAGCATCGGGAATTCTTCGTACACTCGGCCCGAGCCGCGGTAGTACTCGACGATGTCGCGGGTCGTCATCAGCCGCAGTTCGGTGAGGTCCGCACCCGCCGAGAACACGGTGTCGCCGCCGGTGACGACGACGGCTCGGCTGGATTTGACCTCCGGACTGCTCAGTGCGCGCAGCAATTCGGATTCCATGTGCGACGAGAGCGCATTGAGTTTGCGCTCCCGTCGCAGCATGAGCACCGCGACGTCGTCGATGCGCGAAACATCAGCCGTCCCAACGATGTCATCGAACACGTTTTTAACCATAATATACGGTTAGGCTAACCGTATATGAATTGCGACACAAGCTGCAGTGCAGTATCACCGCACATCAGACGGTGTGCGGAAGGACAGCAGCTTTTCCAGCCCGCGCTTGCTGGTCTCGTTCGCGATGACGAGGCGTTGAATCTCCGAGGTGCCTTCCCAGATCCGGTCGACCCGCAGCTCACGCCACAGCCGCTCGACCGGATAGTCGCGGATGTAGCCGCGGCCACCGAAGATCTGCACGGCGCGATCCGCCACCCGGTTCGATGCCTCGGACGCGGCGAGTTTCACTGTCGCGGCCTTGGCGTGCAATGTCTTTCGTTGGTCGGGATCACCAAGATCGGCCTGGTCGAATTCCCAGGCGACCTGGTGGGTTAGCGCCCGGTTGGTGGTGATGTCGACGACCGAGTCGGCGATCATGCTCGCAATGAGCTGTCGGTTGATCAGCGGCTGGCCGCCCTGCACTCGTTCGCGTGCCCAGTCGACGGCATGTGTCAGTGCGCGTTCGGCGGCGCCGATGGTCCGGGCGCCGATCATCAATCGCTCCTCGGTGAACCAGTCCCGGGTCAGTTCCAGTCCGGCTCCGACGCCGCCGAGCACCGCATCCGCCCCGACGCGCACGTCGGTGAAGCTGAATTCGGGGTGCTCGTAGACGAACGTGTGGGTGTAGCGCGGGACGTTGGTGATGGCAACCCCCGGTGTGGCTACGTCCACCAGGAACATGGTCGGCGCGTGTTCCGGCTCGACGTAGGCGAGCACGATCAGATAGTCGGCGACATCTCCGACGGTGACGAACCACTTTTCGCCGTTGATCACGTAGCCGCCGTCGCCGTCCGGCATCGCGGTGGTCTTGGCGGCCGAGAAGTCCGATCCAGCAGCGGCTTCCGAGATGGCAACCGCGTCACGGGGCTCACCGCGCGCGCTCGGGATCAGGTACCGCTCACGTTGCTCCGCGGAGGCGTGCGCCAGCGGGTTGGCCGTCCGCCACACCGTGTCCCACAGTGCGTTCGTCAGCTTGCCGAGTTCGTCTTGCACCACGACCTGTTCCAGCACACTCAGCCCGGCCCCGCCGAATTCGGTTGCCGTGTTGATCGCCTGCAGGCCCGAGTCCAACACGGCGGCCTTGATCGAGGCATGCGACTCGATCGATAGTCCGTTGTTGCGTTCGCACTCGTCCTCGAAGGGCATGATCTTCTCGGTGAGGGCGCGGGCGCGCTCTTTGAGCTCGGCTAACCGTGCGGTATATGCGAATTCCATTTAACAACAGATCCTTTCACTATATTCTTTATCCAGTTCGGGTGCCGGTTGTCCGGCGCCCAGGGCATCGGCACCGCCGTCGATGACGACAGTCGTGCCGGTGACATAGCTCCCCGACGGTGACGCGAGAAATGCGATCACTTCCGAGACTTCTTCCGGCGTGCCGAATCGGCGCAGCGGCACCGCGGCTTCCCAGTTGGCACGGTCACTGGGGGAGTAGTTGCGCCGCATGCCCTCAGTCGCGATCGTGCCCGGCGCTATGCAGATGGTCCGAATCCCGAATCGGCCCCATTCCAAGGAAAGTCCCGCCGCCAGATTCTCCAGCGCGGCGCGGGCGGCACTGGCGTGCACCATCGTCGCGATACCGCGTCGGGGTGAGAACGCCAGGAAGAAGATCGCGCCCGAGCGCTGCGGGATCATCGCGCGCACCGCGACTTCGCGCGTCACCGCCCACGCCGCGTCGACCGTGACTCGGTGCACGGCGCGCCAGCCCTTGACCGTGATCTGTTCGGCGGGGGCGCTGAACTGACCGCCCGCGTTGTTGACCAGGATGTCGATCCGGCCGAACCGTTCGATCGCGCGATCGGTCAACTGCAGGACCTGATCGTCCTCCCGGACGTCGGTGGCTACGGCGATTACCCGCGCGCCAAGGGATTCGATTTCGGCGGCCGTCTTCTGCAGCGGCTCCGGCCGGCGGCCGGCGATCACCACATCGGCGCCGCACCGCGCCAGGTCGAGGGCGACGGCCCGGCCGATTCCGGCGCCGCCGCCGGTGACCAGCGCGACCGCCCCGCGGTGCGCGTCGGATCGCAGCACCCGACTCATCTAGGCGACCGGCAGATCGAGAAACGCGGTGCCGCGCTTGATGAGTTCGTTCGCGATGATCACCCGCTGGATTTCCGAGGTGCCCTCCCAGATCCGGTCGACGCGCACCTCGCGGTACATCCGCTCGATCGGGTAAGCCCGGTCGTAGCCGCGGCCGCCGAAGATCTGAAGGCAGCGGTCGACTACCCGGCCCGCGGCTTCGCTGGCCGAGAGCTTCGCGATGGATGCCTTGGCGTGCAATGTCTTTCGGTCCACCCCGTGGTCGGCCTCCCAGGCGACCTGGTGGGTGTAGGCGCGGTTGACAGCGATGTCGACGGCGCAGTCCGCGAGCATCGACTGGATCATCTGGAAGTCGCTGATCGGTGATCCGAACTGCTTGCGCTGGGTGGCCCAATCGCGGGCGAGTTTCAGTGCGCGCTCGGCCACCCCGACGGTTCGCGCGGCGATCATCAGGCGTTCGTCGGTGAACCAGTCCTTGGTGAGCTCGAAGCCCTGTCCGATCTCGCCGAGGATGGCATCGGCAGGCACGAAGGCGTTCTCGAAGACGAACTCGGGGTGGCCGTTGACGGCGGAGTGCATGAAGTGCGGCACCCGGCTCATGCGGACGCCCTCGGTGTTCTTCTCGACGAAGAATAGGGTGGATTCGTTGTCGGGCAGCACATTTGCCTGCACCAGTAGGAAGTCCGCGATGTCGCCGCAGGTGACGAACCACTTCTCGCCGTTGAGCAGCCAGCCGCCGTCGACCGGAGTTGCCGTGGTCGCGATCGCGCCGGCGTCGGATCCGGCGTCGGGTTCGGTCGTGGCGAAGGCGTCGAAGCGTTCCCCGCGCAGGATGGGCAGCAGGTAGCGCTCCCGCTGCTCGGGCGAGGCCAGCGCCAGCACGTTGGAAGGCCGCCACGGGATGTCCCACAGGCAGTTCGTGACCTTGCCGAATTCCTCCTCGACGATCACCTGTTCGAGCAGCGTGAGCCCCGCTCCGCCCCACTCGACCGGCATGTTGATGCCGTACATCCCGGCGTCCATCGCGGCCTGGGTCAGCTTGTCGACCGTCTCCTGAGGAAGCGGGCCGCCGGCCTGCTCGGCCTCGTTCTCGTAGCCCATCAGCAGTTCGGCGTACGCGGCCGCGCGTGCCTTCAGTTCTTGCTGGGCGGCGGTGTAGGTGAAGTCCATCGCAATCTCCTAGTGGTGTAAGACGATTCGGGCGTCCAGAGCCGTTGCCCCGGACACGGTGACCAACAGCGGGTTGATCTCGAGCTCGGCGATCTCGGGATGGGCCGCGGCATATCGGCTGAAGCGGGCGATGGTCGCGGCGGCGGCGACGTCGACTGCCGGCTTGCCACGGTGTCCGTAGAGCAGCGGTGCGGTGCGTAACCGCTCAATCATGCGCGTCGCCGCGGTCTCGTCGATCGGCGCGAGCGCCACCCGTACATCGCGCAGCACCTCGGTCGCGGTGCCGCCCATTCCGACCAAGACGGTCGGCCCGAAGCGGGAATCCCAACGGGCTCCGACGATCAGCTCGATTCCACTTGCCAGATCCGCCATCTCTTCGACCGAGAACGATGGGGGGCGCAGCTTCGCGCAAAGGCGGGCGTGCGCGTCGAACAGGTCTTCGCGCGACGCCAGGCCTACCAACACACCGCCCGCATCCGACTTGTGCAGCAGTCCCAACGCCTTGAGGACGTAGGGCGGGCGCAGTTCGTCGGCGGCGACACTCAACTCGTCGAAGGTGCGAATTTCGCGGGCCGCGACGAACTCGATTCCGGCGACCACGAAGGCACGCCGCGACGCCATGTAGTCGGTGGCGGCGACGGGCGGCGCCGGTGCCGGCAGGTCGAGCAGGGTGGCTGTCGATGCCTGTCCGGTTACGGCGGCCAGCGCCATGGCGGCATCCGCGATCGCGCCGAAGACGGGCACGCCTCCGTCGCGCAGGATCCGGGTCGCCGGTGCCTCTGGGAAGATCGACTGCACCGCGGCCGGTTTGGCGCCGACCGCATCGGCGGCGATCTGTTTGGCGGCGGCACACTCGGCGGGCCCGAGACCCGTGAGGCCGTCCTCGCCGCTCGAATAGCCGCCGAAGTACCCGGTCATCAGGATCCCGTCGACCTCGTCGCAGGCCTGTAGCACCGCGTACGCCCGCGCATAGCTGTCCGGATCCATCTCGCCGGCGCCGGCCAGGTCGACCGGGTTGCCGACGTGAGACTGCGCCCACAGCGCGTCGCGGAGTCGAGCCTGGGTGTGCTCGCCGAGGGCGGGAACGTCGAGTCCGGCGGCCTCGGCCACGTCACAGGCGATGACGCCGTGCCCGCCGCCATCGGTCAGGATCGCGACCCGGCGCCCCCGCGGGACCGCCCGTTGCCGCAGCGCGCACAGTACATCGGCGAGTTCGCGGGGGGTGCGCACTCCGATGGCTCCCGCCACCTCGCATGCCGCGGCGATCACCGCCGAATCACTGGTGAGAGAACCGGTGTGCGACTGGGCGCCGCGGGCAGCGGCGGTGCTCGCGCCCGCGGCCAGCACCACCACCGGCGTACCCGAGGCGACCGCGGCCGCGGTCGCGTCGACGAACCCTCGACCGTCCCGGAAGTCCTCGATGTACACGGCGATCGCCGCAGTCCGGGGGTGGGCCGCGCACGCGTCGATCAACTCGACGAGGTTGACGTCGGCCTGGTTGCCCAGCGAGACGAACCGCGAGATCCCCAGTCCCCGGGCGGTGAACAGCCGATCGAGTTCGATGGCCAGGTTGCCGCTCTGGCTCAGCAGCGCGATGTTACCCGGTGCGAATTGATTCGACGACAGATATGTCGCGGTCGTGTTGTCCACGAGGCCAAGGCAATTGGGGCCCACCAGCACCGCGCCGGCCGCTCGGACACGCGCAATCAGAGCATCCTCGCGTGCCCGTCCTGTTTCGCCGGCCTCGCCCAGGCCGGCGGTGATCGCGACGATGGCACGCGCGCCCTTGGCCAGTACGCCATCGACGGCTTCCTCGAATCCGGCCGCGGGCACCGCGATGACGGCCAGGTCGATGGGCCCGTCCAGTTCGGCGACCGATGTGACGGTCGGTTGCCCGAGGATTTCTCCGCCACTTCGGTTGACCAGCTGCACTCGGTGTCGATCCGCGCCGCGAAGCGCCTGCAGCGCAACGGCATTGCCCCACTTGGCCGGATCGGTGCTGGCACCGACGACGGCGATCGACGCCGGGTCGAACAGGCTCCGCAGATCCCGGCTCATGCGCGCACCCGCAAGGCCCGCGCCGGGCAAGCGTTGACCGCGTCGTGGGCATGGTTGTGCTCGGATGTGGGCACGCTGTCGCCGATTAGCCGGGCGTAGCCGTCGTCATCCAGATCCAGAAGTGCTGGCGCGGCTGCTTGGCAGAGGCCGTACCCCTGACAGGCGTCCGTATCGACATCAGTTTCATGGCATTTTCCTTCGGTTATCAGCAAGCGTCTCGAGCGCGGGGATGGCAGCGGCGAGGAGCTTTCGACGGTCGCTCGTGCGGCGGTACGCGTCGCCAGGTAACCCGATCAACATCTGGTCGTGATGGAGCACGACTTGAGCGACGGCGAGGGCCGTCGCGGGGTCTCCGGCGCGCCCGTCGACGGCATTGAGAGCAAGCTGAGCGGCGCGGTCGAGGTAGCGCAACCAGCGTCTCCCGGTGCCACGCAGGATCAGCCTGGTGACCCGGTCTTGCTCTTCGGGCAGGGCTGATCCGCCCTCCAGGCGGGCGAGAAGCTCGGGCAGAGACTGTTCCGGATCGGGCGTGAGTCCCAGCCAGGCCGTTGCGCGCCGAAGCTGCCTCTTCACCATGACCTCCTGTGTCGATCGAGTCCTGGCCGCCCCTGCGGAGCACCCATGTTTCGGATACATGTCGGTGTGTTTCAGATCCGTTTCCCCCTTGACATGTGATGTGTAGCACTGGTCAACTTATCAAACTAATTAGTTAGTCAGCTAGTCGAATTTTCACTTGAGGTAGAAAAGTTCTACAAGGAGTAGACAAGTGCCAGGAGGCGCGCAGACATGAACGAGACATCCGTCAAGGTCAGACCGCGCCCGGTGAAAGGCGACGTCAAACCGCTGGAGCCGGGGCTGGATTCGCGCTACTACACCGATCCGCGGATCGCCGATCTCGAACAGACGCGGATCTTCGACCGCACCTGGCAATTGGTGGGACACGTGACGGACCTGCCGAACCCGGGGTCGCGCATCGTCGGCTCGGTGGGCCGCAAAGAGGTGGTGGTCATCCGCACCGAGGACGGCGACATCCGCGCACACCTCAACACCTGCCGGCACCGCGGTACGCGCCTGGTCGCGGAGCCGGGTGAGGGCAAGGCGCTGCGCTGTCCATACCACGGGTGGACGTATCACCTCGACGGCAAGCTCGTCGGGGCGCCGGAGAACCGCACGATCCCGTGTTTGGACAAGTCGAAACTGTCGCTGTTCGGTGCCCGGGCCGAGGTGTTCTGCGGTCTGATCTTCGTCAACCTCGACCTCGCCGCCGAACCACTTGGACCGCAGTTGGCCGGCGTCCGCCCTCTGCTGGAGCGCTACCTGGGCGGCACGATGGAGACGTTCGGCAAGGCGCGCGTCCACGTCAACAAGCCGGAAGAGGCGCAGGAGTCGAACTGGAAGGTGGCCGTCGACAACTACCTGGAGGGCTACCACGTCCCGGTTGCGCACCCGGGCCTGATGCGACTGCTCGATTACAAGCGCTATTCGGTTCAGACCGCCGATCTCTATGCCGTCTACGATGCGCCGTTGCGCGACAAGGCTTCTGACAACTGGGCCGAGCGGCTCTACCAGGGAGTGGTACGCCCGATGCCCGGGCTGCTGGAGGAAGACCGCCGTGTCTTTCGCTATATCGCGATCTACCCGAACACGATGATCGACCTGTATCCCGACCACGTGCTCGTCTGGAAGATGAACCCGCGTGGTGTCGATCGGGTCGACGTTCCCGGCTCCTACCTACGACGGTCGAACTGCGACACGCGCACCCGCGTCGCGCAACAGCTCAACTTTTACATCAGCGCGATCACCACGCGTGAGGACGAAGATCTCGTGCAGCGGATGCAGATCGGTATGGGCAACACCGACTTTCAGCCGGGACCGCTGTCCACGCGTGAGCGGGGCGTCTCCTGGTTCGCGAGTCGCATCCGTGCCGACCTGGGCGACCTGGATGCGGAAGCCGGTCGCAAATGGTGATGGCGTCCGAGGCCAGCAGGCGCAGCAGAGCCGAAATCGCTGCCGAGACCAGGGAAGCGATCCTATCTGCCGCGTGCGCAATCATCAGCGAAGAGGGATTCGAAAGCATTCGGATGCGGATGGTCGCCGAGCGGGCCGGGGTATCCACGGCGGCTCTGCACTACCACTTCGACAACCGGGAGAAGCTCTTCGCCGAAGCGCTACGGTATTCCTTCGAGAATACGGGTCGAGACGTCTACCAGGCGGACGCCGAAAACGACAGCGCGACGGAACGTCTGGCGCGCATCATCTCCGCTTCGCTGCCGAGTACCGAGGCATTGCGCAGAGAGTGGGCCATGTACCAGGAATTGTGGTGTCGAGCGCTTCGCAACCCGGAGTCGCGCGCTCTGGCCATCGAACTGGACCGCGCACAACAAGATTGGATCGCTGAGACCCTCGCCGATGGCGTGGCGTCGGGGGAGTTCAATCTGTGTGACATCGGGGCACACGCCCGGCTGATCAGCGCGTTGTGTGACGGCTACGGCGGGCAGTTGATGCTCGAGAACCCTTCGCTGACGGTCGAGCTCGCTCATGCGGCGGTCTGGGAACAGGCCGGTGGGTTGCTGGGGATCGCCGGCGAATTCCCCAACGACGGTTGGCGATGAGCACCCGTATCGATCGCCGCAGATTCCTCGCCGGCAGTGCCGGCGTCGCGGCCCTTCTTGCTTCGCCCGGTTGCGCCTACCTGACGCCCAAGCTGCAGGCGGTCGCGACCGAGCCCGTCAAGCCGCGGATTGACGGCGATCTTGTGTACTTCAACTGGGCGGACTACGTGCATCCCACTGTGTTCGAGGGGTTTGCGCGAGAGTACGGCGTCAAGGTGATTCAGTCGAATTTCGACTCGATGGAAAGTATGCAGGCCAAGCTCTCCGCGGGAAACTGCTACGACATCATCTTTCCCTCCGCGCAGTGGGTGCAGAAGATGGTCGCTGCCAATCAATTACGCGTTATCGACCCGTCGACGCTGAAGAACGCCTCGCTGATCTTCGACCATTACTCCTACTTCCGGGATCCGTGGTACGACCGGCATTCGGCGCACTCCATTCCGTTCACGATGTACAAGACCGGAATCGCGTGGCGGAAAGACAAACTCGGCGAAACGCTGCCCGGCAGCTGGTCGGACCTGTGGAACGAGGCCTCGAAGGGACACACGTTCGTGCTGGCCGACCGCAACGAAGTGCTCGGCATGCTGGCGCTGTTGCTCGGGTACGACCTCAATACCGCAGAGGACCGTCAACTTGCGGCGATGGTCAGGAAGTTTCGCGGCCTGCGCCCCTACCTGCGCGGCTTCTCCAGCGACGACTACAACAACCTGCTCTCCGGTGACGCCTGGATGCACCAGACCTGGAGTGGAGACATCGCCGCGCTGCTGCGACAGGCGCCGGACCCGTCGATCTATGGATTCGAAGCGCCGAAAGAGGGTGCGCCGATCAACACCGATGCCTACGCCATCCCGGTCAACGCCCGCCACCCGGGCACCGCGTTGCTCTTCATCGACTACATGCTGCGCCCCGAGAACGTCCGGAAGAACATCGATCACATCGGATATCCGATGCCGGTTCACGGGACCGAGGACACCTACGCTCAGATCGTCGCGGCATTCCCGTCGTGTGCCGTCACCGTCGAGGACCTGTCGCGTAATCTCTTCTACGCCAACAATACTGTGGCCAAGACCCAGGCGCGTGACGCCGCCTACACGGAACTGACGGTCGGCGGATGACCACCACAACGGTTCAGGCCGCCGCCCCGGCGCCACGGCGCGCCCGCGCCGAACGCATGTGGACCTGGATGTTGGTGCCCGGCACGCTGTGGATGTCGGCATTCTTCGTCTTCGCGCTCTTTTTGCTCATCGCGCTGAGTTTCGGAACCACCGACGCACTCGGCAACCCACGCTTCGGCACCACACTCGAGAACATCGTGCGCGTCTTCACCCCGACCTATTTTCGGGTGGCCGTGCGCAGTTTGGTGTATGCCGTTGTCGCGGCGGTGATCTGCCTGCTGATCGCCTATCCGGTCGCCTACGCGATCGCGCGGCACGGCGGGCGTTACAAGAACGCTTTGGTAGCACTGCTCGTGGTGCCGTTCTTCGCTAACTACCTGGTGCGCATGTACGGCTGGCAGACGCTGCTGTCCGACGAGGGAATAGTGATGACCTGGCTGCGCACGCTAGGCGTCTCGGCGGACTTCCAGATCCTCAATACCTCCGCGGCGGTGATCGGTGGCCTGGTCTACGGCTATGCCGTCTTCATGATCCTGCCGATCTACGCCTCGCTGGAGCGCATGGACGGCGCACTGATCCAGGCGGGGCGCGACCTCTACGGAACGTCGTTGCGTACCTTCTTGTCCGTGACCGTGCCCATGTCGAGATCGGGCGCGTACGCGGGCCTCGCACTCGTATTCCTGCCCGCGATGGGGGATTTCATCAGCGCGCAGTTGCTGGGTGGGCCCGACAACCTGATGATCGGCAACCTCATCCAGAACCAGTTCTTTGCCGGCCAGAACTGGCCCGGTGGGGCTGCACTGACCATGGCGTTGATGATCCTGTTGCTCGTCTGCATGCTCGGCTACCTGCGCCAGACGGCGCGCGATGCCAAGGCGGCACGCCGATGAGGGGCTCAGGCATCAATCGCAAGCCACGCTTCGCCATTGCGGTCACGGCGCTGTTCTTCGTGTTGCTCTACCTGCCGATCATCGCGGTGGTCCTGTTCTCCTTCAACAACAAGAAGTCGCTCACCGTGTTCGACGGCTGGTCACTTCGTTGGTATGAGGCGTTCTTCCACGACAGCGCGCTGATCCAATCCCTGAATACGAGTGTCGTCGTGGCGGTCGCGGCGATGATCGGTTCGATCGCGATCGGCGTCCCGCTGGCCTTCGGCCTGGTCCGGGCGCGCTCGAAGCTGGGCAGCGCGGCCAACGCGATCATGCTGATCCCACTGATCACCCCGGAGATCGTCACCGGTGTCGCATCGCTGATGCTGTTCAAAGGTGTTGGGTTGCAACCGTCATTGACAACCCTGATCCTCGCCGAGGCGACGTTTTCGATCTCCTATGTGACGGTGATCCTGCGCGCCCGTGTCGCGGAACTGAACCCGGAGGTCGAGGCTGCCGCAATGGACCTTGGTGCCACGCGGCTTCAGTCGCTTCGCTTGGTGACGCTACCGATGATGTTGCCGGCCATCATGTCGGCCCTGATCCTGATTTTCACCCTGGTCTTCGATGACTTCGTGCTGGCATTCTTCACCAGCGGTGTCGACCCTCAACCGCTGTCGGTGCGTATCTATTCCGCGATCCGGTTTGGAATCCAGCCGTCCATCAACGCCGTCGGCACGCTGATGCTGGTCGCCTCGCTGGCTCTGATCGGGATCGCCCTACTCGTCCCGCGATTCTTCGGTAGGCGCGGCAACGGCCTCAACTTGTTAGGAGGATGAGAATTGGCTACAGCCATAGGCGATTTGAGCTCGTGCGTGGTCGGTGAGTCGGAGGCACTGCACCCCGTGCCGACCATCGCCGCGGTCTCGCTGCGAAACATCTCGAAGTCGTACGGTGACAGCACCGTGGTGCGGGACCTGAATCTCGACATCTCGCCGGGTGAATTCTGTTCGCTGCTCGGGCCTTCCGGCTGCGGTAAGACCACCACGCTGTGGATGATCGGCGGCTTTGTCGATCCCACGTCCGGCCAGGTCTTGTTGCGCGGCGAAGTGGTTACCCATCTGCCGCCGAATCGCCGGGACGTCAACACGGTTTTCCAGAGCTACGCACTCTTCGACCACCTCTCCATCTGGGACAACGTCGCATTCGGGTTACGCCGCCGCAAGGTCGCCAAGCCCGAGATAACCCGGCGCGTCGGCGAGATGCTCGAAATGGTGCGGCTTACCGGCCGGGACAAAGACAAACCGAACGCGCTGTCCGGAGGTCAACGCCAGCGTGTCGCGTTGGCCAGGGCACTGGTCAACCGTCCCTCGGTGTTGTTGCTCGACGAGCCGCTTGCCGCGCTGGATCTCAAGCTGCGCAAGACGATGCAGGTGGAACTCAAACGCATCCAGCGTGAGGTCGGCATCACCTTCGTGTTCGTCACGCACGACCAGGAGGAGGCCCTGACGATGTCGGACCGCATTGCGGTGATGAGCGCCGGCGCCATCCAGCAATGTGGCACCCCCGAGGACATCTATGAGCGACCCGCCAACCGTTGTGTCGCGGAGTTCATCGGCACCGCCAACCTGATGACCGGGCGATACGTGGGAACCGGTCTTACGCTTCCCGGCGGAGCATCGCTACGCACCGGTCCACTCGACGGCTGTGTGGTGGGCGACGAGGTGTCGATCGCCGTGCGTCCGGAGAAGATCTGGATGTCCGACCTCACCCCGGACATGGTGCAGACCGACGCCATCCTCAAAGCCACCGTCTACGCGGGAGCCACCACGACCTACCTGTTCGAAGTCGCACCGGGAGTTGAGCTTTCGGTACTGGAACAGAACCTGGACTCGGCGCGCACCGAGGAACGATGGGCCGACGGTGAACGGGTCCGAATCGGTTGGCACCCCGAGCACTGCCTCGCACTATGAGCCGAATCAGGAAATAAGACAATGCCTTACGATGTAGCCGTTCTGGGTGCCGGTCTATCCGGCTTGTCCGCCGCCCGCGACCTCATGAGGGCGGGCGCCGACATCGTTGTTCTCGAGGCCCGCAACAGAGTGGGCGGGCGCGTCGAGCAGGTCACGCTCGACGACGGCCGCATTGTCCAGCTCGGTGGTGAGGTGATAGGCAACGGGCACACCGCGTATCACGAGTTGGTCGCCGAACTCGGACTCACCCTGATTCCGAGTTATGTCGCCGAGCCGGGCGAGCTCACCTACATCCTGCATGACGATGTCTGCATCGGTGATGAACCGTCGTGGTTCTCCGACGAGGATCGCCGCAGCATGGACGACGTCAAGCATGAGTTCGCGACGCTGGCCGCGACCGTCGACGCGGACGACCCGTGGTCGCACCCGAACGCGGTGGCGCTGGACACCACGCCGGTGATGAGCTGGCTGGGCGGCATCGGTGCGACGCCGAACGTACGGCGCGCGCTGGAGGCAGGCCAGTTAGGCCTGAGTTCGGGCTCCTTCGAACGCACTTCGTTGCTCGCCTTGCTGCGAAAGGCGGCCAGCATGCCGAGTAAGGAGCTCTACTCGTATGACGACTGGGAGAACCTCCGGGTGGCCGAGGGCTCGGCGACGGTCGCACTGCGGATGGCCGCCGAACTGGGCGACCGCATTCGGTTGAATTCTCCGGTCCGCGCGATCAAGGTGGCGCCGGGAAGCAGTACCGTGCAACTGATCTCGGGCGAGCTGGTGCAGGCGAATGCGGTGGTGAGCTCGCTGCCGGCAGGACCGTTGCGCGACATCAAGGTGGAGGGTGTTTCCGACGCCCGGCTGGAGTCATTGCATCGGCAACGTCACGCCCTGGCCGCGAAATTCGTTGCCGCGTATACGCGGCCGTTCTGGCGCGATCGGGGTCAGAATGGTCTGACGGAATCCGAAGGCATCCTGGGGTCCTCGTGGCCGCAGACCGAGGGTGTGCTCTCGTGCCTGGTTCCGCCCGAGCGGATCGCCGCCTACTTGTCCTCGTCGACGCGGTACCGCCAAGAGGAGGCGCTCGCCGAACTCGCAAGCTGGTTCGGGGCGCAGGCGTTGAGCCCCGTCGCGACCTTCGAGCGGTTGTGGGGGACGGATCCCTGGACACAGGGCTACGTGACACAGTGGCGTCCCGGTGATGTCCACCGAGTGGGGCCGCTGCACGGCACCCACGAGCCGCCGTTCTACGTCTGCGGCTCCGATCAGTGGGTGGCGGGCTATATGGAAGGCGCGGTCCGCACCGGTCGCGCCGCGGCCGCCGAAGCGTTGGTACACGGATGAAGACGATCGAGGTTCTCGACCCTGCTACCGCGCAACAGATCTCGTCCATCGAAGACATGGACGAAGCCACCGTCGAGGGCGCGGTCGCCACGGCGCGCCGCGCTTTCGACGGCGGTCAGTGGTGGCCGGGCACGCCCGACGACGAGCGTGGCCGAGTGCTGGCGCGTGCCGCGGAGTTGGTGCGCGCCAACGCCGATGAACTGGCCCGGCTCGAGTCGCTGGATGTCGGCAAGCCGCTGGTCGAGGCGCAGTGGGACGTGGCGGAAGCCGCCCGGATCCTGGAGTATTACGCCGGCTGGCCAACGAAATTGGCAGGGGAGAGCTTCCCCGTCTCGGCCGAAGCGCTGAGCATCGTCGTCCACGAACCCGTCGGGGTTGTCGCTGCGATCACTCCGTGGAACTACCCCTTGATGCTGGCGGCCCAAAAGGTTGCGCCGGCATTGGCTGCCGGTTGCAGCGTGATCCTGAAACCGGCCGAGCAGACACCCCTTACCTCGCTGCGGCTACCGCACATCTTCGCTCAAGCGGGATTACCGGACGGGGTGTTTCAGGTGGCGACGGGCGGCGCTCGAGCGGGTGCCGCCCTGGTCGCCCACCCGGGGGTGGACAAGGTGTCGTTCACCGGATCGTCCGCGGTGGGCCGACTGGTGCTGCGTTCGGCGGCGGATTCGATCAAGCGGGTCGGGGTGGAGCTGGGCGGCAAATCGCCGAACATCGTCTTCGGCGACGCCGACGTTGCGGCGGCCATCGCCGGCACCGCGGCGGGCGTGTTCGCAAACCAGGGCCAGATATGCTCCTCGGGCTCGCGTGTCTACATCCATGCGGATGTGTATGACGAAGTGCTGGACGATATCTGCGCGATTGCGGCGGACCTCAAACTGGGCGACGGACTGGATCCCGACACGACGATGGGCCCATTGGTGAGCCGGGCTCAACAGGAGCGAGTCACCGAGTACATCCGCGTCGGCGCGAAGGAGGGCAACGTCGCCGTCTGCGGTCGGCTGCCGACCGACCCGGACCTCGAGAACGGCTTCTTCGTACCGCCCACCGTGCTGGAGGTTCCGCACACGGCGGTCGTCGCGCGCGAAGAGATCTTCGGCCCGGTCATGGCGGTGGTGCGATTCACCGATACCGACGAAGTGCTCCGGATGGCCAACGACAGTCCGTACGGTCTGGCCGCGACGCTGTGGACCTCCGACCTCAGCCGCGCCCTGACGGCCGCCCGCGCGATTCGCGCGGGCGTGGTGTGGGTCAATGAGACGCAGGCGGCGCCGCTGCAGGCACCGTGGGGTGGGTTCAAACAGTCCGGCATCGGCCGCGAGTTGGGCGTGCACGGGCTGCAGGAATACCTCGAGTCCAAGCACATCTACCTCAACCACGCTGGACGCTAAGGCGTTTCGCTATCCGCGCAGGATCGAGATGAAGACGCGGGCGGCCGCTTCGGCCCGTTTCGGATCGCCCGCGACGATGGCGTCGACCAGCTCGGTATGTTGGGCCTCGTGCGAGTCCGCACTGCCGACGGGCCGGGTCTCGACGGATCGGCACAGCGTCGGTACCAGCAGATCGTAGAACTGTAGGTAGATCTCATTGTGGCTGGCCGCAACGATCGCTCGATGCAGCGCCATGTCGGCCGAAACTAGTTCGGCGCGTTCGGATTCGGTGTCGGGGTCTTTCCGCCACAGTTCGTTTCGCCGCACGAGTACTGCCCGCAACTCGGCGACGTCGGTCGCGTCGCGTCGCTGCGCTGCCAGTGCCGTGGCAGTGACTTCCAGCGCCTCGCGCAACTCCAGCACGTCGCGTTCGCGGGCCGCCGCGAAATACTCGGCGAGGGCGCCGCAGTGCTCGTCGTTGCTGAGGACGTAAGTACCCGACCCTTGCCGGCGCTCCAGCATTCCCGCGTGCACCAGCGCCTGCACCACTTCGCGCACGGTGTGACGCGAGGCGCCGGTCATTTCGCACAACTCCGGTTCGGTCGCGATGCGCTCGCCGACCTGCCATCGCCCGGACGTGATTTCGTCGCGCAGCTGATCGCTGACCTGCGCGACGAGCGTCTGGCGCCGAACGGTTTGCACACCCCAATGGTAGCCCGGTTTGACTAATACATCGAATCATCGGATGAGTCGATGAATACTCCGACAGAATTGGGACGATGACTGCGATGGTGAATGCCCAGCTAAAGCCTCCTTCCACCGGGCGGTCGCTCGTTGCCGGGCGAATCACGGTGCTGCTGGCGATCGTGTTGTTCTCGCTGGCTCTGCGGGCCGCGGTCACCTCACTGACGCCGTTGTTGTCGCGAGTGTCCGGCGCGCTGGGCTTCGGCAGTGCCATCGGCGGGATCCTGGGGATGCTTCCGACCGCGATGTTCGCGTTGGCCGGATTCGTCGGTCCGGCGCTGGGCCGACGAATCGGGCTCGAGCGCTTGGCCTGGTACGCGGCCGCCGCGACCGCGGCGGGGACGGGCGGCCGTTCGGTGGTCTCGGACGTGGCCGGCCTGTTGGGGTTCACGGCGCTGGCGCTGGCCGGAATGGGGATCGGCAACATCGTGATCCCGCCGCTCATCAAGCGTTACTTCGCCGATCGCGTCGGATCGATGAGCGCGGTCTACACATCGTGTATCCAGTTGGGCACCATCGTTCCCGCCGCCCTCGCGGTCCCCATCGCCGACGCCCACGGATGGCAGGTATCGCTCGGGGTGTGGGCCCTGATTCCCCTCGCTGCGCTGTTGCCCTGGGGCATCATCACGTTGCGGTCTGGCGCGGCCGACACCGCGGATCATCGCGCGTCGGAAACCGTTGCGGTCGTGTGGCGCTCGCCCGTCACCTGGGCCCTGACCGTCATGTTCGCGATGACGTCGTTGAACACCTACGCGCTGTTGACCTGGATCCCGCAGATCATCACCTCGGCCGGCGGCAGTGAGGCGCTCGGTGGCGCCATGGTTGCGATGTTTTCGATCAGCTGATTGGTCGCGGCGCTTTTCACGCCGGCGTTGTTTGTCAGATTCGCCAACCCCTTTCCGTCGTGATCGGCTGCGGGGTCTGCTTTTTGATCGGTTTCGCGGGATTGCTGTGGCTTCCGCTGACCGCGACTCTCGTGTGGGTGCTCATCGTCGGGCTCGGCAAGAGCACGTTCGCGGGGGCGATCACGTTGATCAACCTTCGCTGCCGCACCGGGGCGGGCGCGACGGCGCTGTCCGGTTTCGTCCAGGGCGTCGGCTACCTGGTTGCCTGCGCCGGACCGTTGGTTTTCGGTGTCTTGCATCAGGTCAGCGGCCGGTGGGACTTGTCGTTCGGCTTCCTGCTGGTCACCGTCGTGGCGCTGCTGATCGGCGGATATCAGGCATGCAAGCCCCGCTATCTCGAAGACACCATAGGCAGAGAAGCAGCCTAAACGGTCAATATGTTATGGGTGGACGATCAAAAATAGTTGAAACTATGAAGTGTATTCTGCTCGGATGGCGCGGTCCCCATCTAGCCGCCAACTGGCGGGTCAGGCGGCCTATGACCTTCGGCTGCTAGTCAGCCGGCTGCGGCGTCGCCTCAAACACGAGTACGACAACAAAGGGCTTACTCCGTCACAGATCTCGGTGATCAGTCGGCTCTCCCACGATGGTCCGGCATCAACAAGCGACCTGGCTGCGGCTGAGGGTGTTCGTCGCCAATCGATGGCGGCGATCGTCAATCACCTGGACAAGTCCGGGCTGCTCACTCGCACGCCAGACCCTGAGGACGGGCGCCGGTTGCTGGTCGGACTGTCCAGCAAGGCAGTCCGAGATCTGCAGCAAGGCCGCCAACTTCGTGATCAATGGCTTGCCGACGAGCTGCGGGATCGCTACACCGATGAAGAACTGCAATTGATTGCCGCGGCCCTGACGCTATTGACCCGGCTGGCCTAGGATTTCGCTCGAAGTGCGCACCCGCCCGATGAACGGAAAGATATGTTGGATTGCGAAGTCGTGATGGGCCTTCGATAGGCTCGCCATCGCGTCGGGCACGCATATCACTTCGTAGCCCAATTGCAGGGCCTCTCGTGCAGTTTGCTCGACACCAAAGTTTGTCGCAATACCGGCCAACACGATTGAGCTGATGCCGCGCATGCGCAGCTCGTTGTCGAGTTGTGTGGAAGCAAACGCGCCCCAGCCGTCTTTGGTGACGCGTATAGGTCACATTGACTAGAACGACCGGCACGTTGAACTTGCGGAAATAATCAGCCAATTGTCTAGCGACATTGATCACCTGATGTCCGGTGCTCGGCGCGAGCGGCATGTTCACTAGTCCGTTCTGCAAGTCGATCAGGATCAGGGCTGTAGTCGTGGGGTCCAGCGTGATTTCTCGAGAATCCATTGGGGTGCCTTCTATTTCGTGTTGCTAGGGAAGGTCTGTGGCCTCGGGCCGGTGGTAGATCCAAGGTCTGTTTCGGTAATCCGCTGTCCGAAATCGTTCGATTTGGCTACGCAACTGCAAGGTTTGACCTATGGCATCAAGCCCCTGGAGTAACTGGTTGCGTGAGCGTTCATCAATATGGAATCGGTGGCGCGGGCCCCCGACGGCACCGACTTCGCAAGCCAGGAGGTCGATCTCGATGAAAGGCACAGCTTGCGAGCCGAAAGTTTCGACCACCAGTTGCTGGTGTCCGTCAGCGGGTAGTGGCAGCGGGAGTAGCCCGTTGCCAATGCAATTGCTCTGGAAGATGCTTGCGAAGCTTGGCGCGATCACAGCGCGAAAACCATTGTCGCGCAACGCCCAAACGGCTGATTCGCGTGAGCTTCCACAGCCAAAGTTTTCCCCAGCTACCAGGATGGTTGCCTTATCATAAGGATCTTGGTTGAGAACGAAATCGTTTCGCGGGCGGCCGTGTTCGTCGGATCGCCAATCGAGGAACAAGGCTTCCTTGAACGAGCCGTACTTGGCGAGCTCTGTCGGCTTGAATCGGGACGGACTGAGGGCGTCGGTGTCAACGTTGGCCCGCAGCATAGGGGCCGCGATGCCGGTCACCTGTCGGAAGGGTTGCATGACTGGTGTCACACCTCTCTGGGGTCGGTCAGTCGGCCGGTGATGGCGCTGGCAGCTACTGTCGCGGGGCTAGCGAGGTGGGTGCGCACTCCAGGGCCTTGCCGGTTTTCGAAGTTGCGGTTGGTGGTGCTCACGACACGTGCTCCCGGCGGGAACCGATCTCCACCGGCGTAGAAGCACATGCCGCAGCCTGATTCACGCCACTGAACGCCTGCGTCGACAAATATCTTGTCGATGCCTTCCGCCTCGGCCGCACGACGTACCGCCGTGGATCCGGGCACGCAGATGGCGGTGACGCCGTCGGCGACCGTGTGTCCGCGCAGCACCTCGGCGGCCACCCGAAGATCGCTGAGCCGAGCATTGGTGCAGGAGCCGATGTAGGCCGCATCGATCGCAGTCCCGGCAAGCGGGCTGCCTGGTTGTAATCCCATGTACTGCAACGCTTGTTGCGTGCCTGCGGGATCAGCCGTGTCGGCCGGATCGGGGATCGCCATGTCGATGGCTCCGCCGTGAGCGGGGCTGGTACCCCATGTGGCATGAGGCACCAGGGCCGCGGAGTCAATATGTGTGGTGCGCGTGAACAGGGCATCGGGGTCACTGGCGAGGCGTCGCCACGCTTGCGTGGCGGCTGCCCAGTCATCGCCACGAGGCGCGTAGGGACGCCCGGCCAGAAAATTCAGCAAGGCGTCGTCGGGTGCGATGACCGCGGTGCGCGCACCGGTTTCAGTGGCCATGTTGCACAATGTCAAACGCCCTTCAATGTCAAGAGAACTGACCGCTTGGCCGCGAAACTCGATTGCGTGTCCGGTGGCGCCGTTGGCACCGATGGCGGCAAGCAACGCCAGGTTGAGGTCTTTGGCGTAGACATGGTGGCCCAGCGGACCGTCGAAGCAGACGAGCATGCTCGCTGGACGCTTCATCGCGAGTGTTTGTGTGGCTAAGGCGTGTTCGCAGTCCGTCACGCCCACGCCCCATGCCAATGCGCCCATGGCCCCGAGCGTTGGGGTGTGGCTGTCGCAGCAGATCATCGTGGTGCCTGGCAGGGCAATGCCTTGCTCGGGGAACACCACGTGTGAGATGCCTTGGCGTGCGTCGTCAACATCGAAGAGACTCACCCGGTGTCGGTGCGCTTGTTCGCGGAACGTGTCGATAAACATGGCACCGCTGGGAACTGGTGTTGAACCCGAGGGGTCCCTATTAGGTCGGGTGTCGACCACATGGTCCATGGTGCCGAAGACCAGGTTCCGGTCAAGTGGGCTGCGCCCCTCGTCAGTGAGTGCGCGCAGAGCTAGCCCGCCGCTGCGGTCGCGCAACAATACGCGGTCGATGTAGAGCAGTGACGTGCCGTCATCGAGCTCGGCGACAACATGGTCGTCCCAGATCTTGTCCACGATGGTACGAGGCTGGCCGGTCATGCTAGGTATCGGGCTTCGAGTTGTTCGACCTCGTTCATGCCAAACAGGTTGTGCGCCTCGCGGAACGGCAGCAGCAAATCGCTGAGACCGGCGGTGTCGCCGTCTTTGCGGACGCGCGCCAGTGCCTCCCTCATGCCACCTAGAGCGGCCAGCAGCAGTACGCCCGGCAGGCTCACCCGGGCCACACCAAGTTCTTGTAGTTCGGTGAACGCCAACCGCTCGGGTGATTTTCCGCCGTCAACGATGTTGACTGCCACCGGACCGCGGATGTTATCGACCGCGTGCCGAATTTCGTCTCGCGACGTTACTCCCTCGACGAAGATCATCGTGGCTCCTGCTTCTAGATAGGCGTTGCCGCGGCGGATCACTCCTGGCAATCCTTCGACCGCGAGCGCATCGGTGCGGGCATTGATCACAAAATCTGGGTCCCGCCGCGCATCAGCGGCGGCGCGGATCTTGGATACTGCCTCCTCGAGACCGATCAACTCCTTTCCGGCGAGGTGGCCGCAGCGCTTGGGGGAGATCTGGTCCTCGAGGTTGATCCCTGCGGCACCGAGGTCTTCAAACGCTGTGACCGTGTAGTAGGTACTCACGGCGTTGCCGAAACCGTTGTCGCCGTCCGCCATTACCGGTACATCCACACTGCGCACGATGCGAGCGGTGCAGGTCGCCATGTTTTCGAGTGAAATCAACGAGTAGTCCGGCCGGCCGAAGTGAAATCCGGAGATCGCCGCACCGCTGCACTCCAGTGCTGTAAACCCAGCTTGTTCAGCTAGTTTCGCGCTGCTGGTATCGAAAACACCTGGCATAACCAATATCTCGGGATCAAGAATCAAATTCTTCAAAATCGATCCTTTACTCATCTTGTCTCCTCTTCTAACGCGGCTCTGGCCGCGGGCTGCCAACGGCAGCCGCGCCACTGGAAGTCGGCATGGTGTGCGACGCCGTGGCGTGCGCGCTGATGCCGGACAGTGAGAACCTCTCGGTCCGCCGAGCGAGTGGGATGCCCGGCGTGGGACATACGAGCAGCATAGATATTGACAGTATAAACTGGCAATATACGTGTTGCGGGGGTCACTATTTGGTTGTCGACGCTCACCGCACCACGCGCGTGGCGCAGTGGCCGGCGCGAACTTTCCGCTCACCGGGATCGCAAAGGCCGCGCGTTTTCCCAGGTGGCGCAATGGCCGTCGGGGTCTGGGTTTGCGCTGGTGGACACCGAAGTGCACCCGGCGCAATAGGCTTTCCCTACCTCGCAGGCCCCGATCGCCCACCCGGAATATGCCCCTGAGCTGCGTTAGCGTGGCGGCGTGGCTGAGGCGATACCCATTCGCGGACCCCGGGCCGACCGCGCCCGCCGGGTAGCCGATGTGCTGCGGCAGCAGATCCACGCCGGGGCCTATCCGGACGGACTGCCGGCCGAAGGCGTATTGGCGGCCGAGTTCGCAATGTCTCGCAACACCATTCGCGAGGCCCTGGTCATCCTCAAACACGAGGGGCTGATCGATCGAGGACCCAAGGTCGGCACCCACGTCGCGCAGCGCAAGTACGACCACCGGATCGACTCCCTGCTGGGATTGAAGGAGACCTTCAAACACATCGGCGAAGTCCGCAACGAGGTGCGCGCCGCCATGCCGGTGGTCGCCCCGCCCGCGGTGGCCAGCCGGCTGCGGTTGGAGCCCGGCGAGCCGGTGGTGTTCATCGAGCGGTTGCGCTATCTCGGCGACCTGCCGCTCAGCCTCGACCTGACCTATCTCGCCCCGGATATCGGGACCCAGATTCTGGACCATCCGCTGGAAACCAACGATCTCTTCGCGCTGATCGAGCAGGTGAGCGGCCACCGGCTGGGCGAGGCATCGCTTGCGCTGGAAGCCATCCCCGCCGATGTGCATTCGGCGGCCACCCTGCACGTGCCCGACGGGTCGGCGCTGCTGATGCTCGAGCGTCTTACCAGCCTGGACGACGGCCGACCCGTGGACCTGGAGTACATCCGGATGCGCGGCGATCGAATCACGATGCGCGGCCACCTGATAAGGAGCAAGCCATGACGCTGGTCAACAACAATCGGGTCGACGTGCCCGTCACGATCGACGAGTCGCTGTGTATCGACGGCTGTACGCTCTGCGTCGACGTCTGTCCGCTCGACGCGCTGGCCATCAACCCCGCCACCGGCAAGGCGTACATGCACGTCGACGAATGCTGGTACTGCGGCCCCTGCGCCGCCCGCTGTCCGACCGGTGCCGTCACGGTCAACATGCCGTATCTACTTCGCTGAATAACCCACAGCCCAGGAAGTTTCATGAAACGACACGCCTTCAGGGTGGCGTCGGTCGCGGCCATGATCGTCGCGGTCATCGCCGGTTGCTCGCTGGAGTCACTCTCGGCGTCCTCCGGTGTGGTCAATGTGGTAATCGGATACCAGTCCAAGACCATCAACACCGTCACCGCCGGGACGTTACTGCGCGCTCAGGGCTATCTGGAGCGCCGGCTCGCAGACATCACCACCCGCACCGGCACCAAATACGCTGTCCACTGGCAGGATTACGACACGGGCGCCCCGATCACCGCGCAGATGCTGGCCGAAAAGATCGACATCGGCTCGATGGGGGATTACCCCATGCTGATCAACGGCTCCAAGACGCAGGCCAACCCGCTGGCAAAGACCGAGATCGTCTCGATCACCGGCTACAACCCCAAGGGCGCGCTGAACATGATTGTGGTGGCGCCCGGTTCGACGGCCACCACGCTGAGTGACCTGGCCGGCTCGAAGGTCTCGGCAAGTGTGGGCTCGGCCGGACACGGCACCCTGATGCGCGCCCTGGATAGGGCCGGGATCAAGGACGTCGAGGTACTCAACCAGCAACCGCAAATCGGCGCATCAGCCCTGGAATCCGGTCAAGTGCAAGGACTGTCGCAATTCGTCGCCTGGCCGGGGCTGTTGGTGTTCCAGGGCAAGGCCAAACTGCTCTACGACGGCGCCGAGCTGAACCTGCCCATCCTGCACGGGGTGGTGGTGCGCCGCACATATGCGTCGTCGCATCCCGAAGTGCTGGCGGCTTTCCTGCAGTCGCAACTCGACGCCACCGACTTCCTCAACCAGAAGCCGCTGGAGGCGGCCCGCATCGTCGCCCAGGCGGCCGGGTTGGCACCGGAAGTAGTCTACCTCTACAACGGTCCCGGCGGCACGTCGTTCGATACCACGCTCAAACCGTCACTGGTCGAAGCACTGAAAAACGACGTGCCGTACCTGAAGTCGATCGGCGACTTCGCCGAACTCGACGTCGCCGGGTTCGTCCAGGACGCTCCGTTGCGTGCCGTGTTCGGCGCGCGTGGGCTCAACTACGACGCGACCCGGGCCGCGAGCGCCAACCCGTCGGTGCTCAGCGGAGACCCCGCCCTGGCCAGCGAACTGCGGCTGGACGGATCCGAGGCCACCCAGACGCTCGCCAACCCGACCAGCCTGCTGCGAGCGGTGCGCGACGCGACCGCCCACGGCGCCAAAGTGCGTGCTGCCTACGTTCCCGACGCCGAACTGGGCACCCGATGGTTCGCCGACAAGGCGGTCTGGGTGCGGGACGGCCGGAGCTATCTGCCGTTCGGAACCCCGGCCGGCGCGCATCGCTACCTTGCCGCCCACCCTGGCGGAGCTGTCGTCAATTACCAACAGGCCCTTGGAGGTTCGGTATGACTGCTTTCCTGACCGGCGATCCGGCGGCCCCGGCGACGTCGTCGACGCGGTCCCCGCGATCCGCGCCCCGCGGAGGTCCGCCTCACCGTGGCAGTGGCGGCTGTTGCGGCTGGCCTCGATCGCCGCCGCGATCGGGTTGTGGCAAGTGCTCACCGCCGACAGGGTGCGACTGCTGCTGCGCTTCGACACGCTGCCGACGGTCACCGAGATCGTCCACGCGCTGCAGCGTCGGCTCGGCACCTATGAGTACTGGTTGGACCTGGCGCAGTCCCTGATCCGGATTCTCACTGGTTTCGGGCTGGCCGCCGTGGTCGGCGTCGCGACGGGCGTGCTGCTGGGCCGTTCCCGGTTGTTCGCCAACACCTTTGGTCCGCTGGCCGAGCTGGCCCGGCCGATTCCGGCGATCGCGATGGTCCCGGTGGCGATCCTGCTGTTCCCGACCGACGAGGCCGGCATCGTGTTCATCACCTTCCTCGCGGCCTACTTCCCGATCATGGTCAGCACCCGGCATGCGGTTCGGGCGCTGCCCACTCTGTGGGAGGACTCGGTGCGCACCCTCGGCGGAAACCGTTGGGACGTGCTCAAAAAGGTGGTGTTGCCGGGCATCCTGCCGGGAGTCTTCGGCGGCTTGTCGGTCGGCATGGGGGTGGCATGGATCTGCGTGATCTCCGCGGAGATGATCTCCGGCCGCCTCGGCATCGGCTACCGCACCTGGCAGGACTACACCGTGCTGGCCTACCCACAGGTATTCGTCGGCATCATCACGATCGGCGTACTCGGATTCGCGACCGCCGCGGCCGTCGAGGTCGTCGGCCGCCGGGTGACCAGCTGGCTGCCACGCGCCGAGGAGGAACAGCGGTGACTGCAATGAGCCTGGAACTGGATCGAGTTCGACTGTCCTACACTGGGGATCCGGTGATCGACGACCTGAGCCTGGTCGTGCGTCCGGGGGAGATCCTGGTGCTGACCGGACCGTCGGGGTGCGGCAAGTCGACCGTGTTGCGTGCCGTGGCGGGACTGCTGCGACCCGACGCCGGCCGGATCCTGGCCGACGGCGCCGACGTGGCCACCACCTCGGGCGACCGCGGGATGGTGTTCCAGGACAACGCCTTGCTGCCCTGGCGCACCGTGCGATCCAACATCGAGTTGGCCTTGCGGTTGCGTGGCGTGCCGCGTTCCGGTCGCCGCGCGGAGGCCGACCGCTGGATCGCCGAGCTCGGTCTCACCGGCTTCGGCGACTACCTGCCCAAGAGCCTGTCCGGCGGCATGCGTCAGCGGGTCCAGTTGGCTCGCGGCCTGGCCGGGACGCCGCGCGCGGTGATGATGGACGAGCCGTTCGGCGCGTTGGACACTCAAACCCGTACGGCCATGCAGCGCTTGCTGATCGAGACCTGGAGCGCGCATCCGACGACGATCGTCTTCGTCACCCACGACGTCGACGAGGCGCTGCTGCTGGGTGACCGCATCGCCGTGCTCGGCAAGGCCGGTCAGCCGTTGCGTGGCCTGATCGACGTTCCGGAGCCGCGCATCGATCAGCAGCGCACCGCGCTGCGCGCCGAAGTCATTGCCGCACTCGATCATTCGGTGGCGGCGGCATGATGGAAGCCCCGGATGTAATGCCGGTGCGCCTGGACTGCGACGTGTTGGTCATCGGCGGTGGCACCGCGGGAACCATGGCCGCACTGTCGGCCGCCGAGAACGGCGCGCAGGTGCTGCTGCTGGAGAAGGCCCACGTGCGGCATTCCGGCGCGCTGGCGATGGGCATGGACGGGGTCAACAACGCCGTCATCCCCGGCAAGGCCGAGCCGGAGGACTACGTCGCGGAGATCACCCGCGCCAACGACGGAATCGTCAACCAGCGCACGATTTATCAGACGGCCAGCCGCGGGTTCGCGATGGTGCAGCGGCTGGAACGCTATGGGGTGAAGTTCGAAAAAGACGAGCACGGCGAGTACGCGGTGCGCCGGGCTCACCGCTCGGGTTCCTACGTGTTGCCCATGCCCGAAGGCAAGGACGTTAAGAAGGCGCTGTACCGGGTGCTACGGCAGCGGTCCATGCGCGAAAAGATCCAGATCGAGAACCGGCTGATGCCGGTTCGGGTGCTCACCGACCCCAAAAATGGAGGCCGTGCGGTCGGTGCGGCCGCATTGAACACGCGCACCGGCGAATTCGTCGCGATCGGCGCCAAGGCCGTCATCTTGTCGACGGGAGCGTGTGGCCGGCTCGGGCTGCCCGCGTCGGGCTACCTGTACGGCACCTAACGAGAACCCGACCAACGCCGGCGACGGGTATGCGATGGCCTATCACGCGGGCGCCGAGCTGTCCGGTATCGAGTGCTTCCAGGTCAATCCGTTGATCAAGGACTACAACGGCCCGGCGTGTGCCTACGTGGCGAATCCGTTCGGCGGTTACCAGGTCAATTCCGACGGTGAGCGATTCGTCGACTCCGACTACTGGTCGGGACAGATGATGTCGGAAGTCAAGAGTGAAATCGACTCCGCGCGCGGGCCGATCTATCTCAAGGTGTCGCACCCGCCGGACGAGACGCTGACCGCGCTGGAGAACATCCTGCACACCACCGAACGGCCCACCCGGGGCACGTTCCACGCCAACCGGGGCCATGACTACCGGACGCATGACATCGAGATGCATATCTCCGAGATCGGCTTGTGCGGTGGACATTCCGCTTCGGGAGTATGGGTAGACGAACACGCCCGCACCACGGTGCCCGGGCTCTACGCCGCGGGTGATCTGGCGTGTGTCCCGCACAACTACATGATCGGTGCCTTCGTGTTCGGCGACCTCGCGGGTACGCACGCCGCCTCGATACGGGCGCAAGTCGCTGCGCCACAGCAACTTCCGGACGACCAACTGCGTGCCGCGCACGAGCTGATCTATCGGCCGCTGCGACATCCGGACGGGCCGCCGCAGCCGCAGGTCGAATACAAGCTGCGACGATTCGTCAACGACTATGTGGCTCCGCCGAAGACGGCGGCCAAGCTGTCGATCGCGGTGCGCACCTTCGAGCGGATGCGGCACGAGATCGAAGGGATGGGCGCCCGCAATCCGCACGAGCTGATGCGGGCCGTCGAGGTGTCGTTCATCCGGGACTGCGCCGAGATGGCCGCACGCTCCTCGCTCACCCGCACCGAATCGCGTTGGGGCCTCTACCACAAACGTGCCGACATGCCGGTCCGCAACGACGGCGAGTGGGGCTATCATCTGAACCTGCGCAAGGGACCCGATGGCGAGATGCTGTTCCTCAAGCGGCCGGTGGCCCCGTACCTGGTGTCGGTCCCGGAGCTGGACGGCCTGCCGCCGGCCGATCAGACGGTGCACGAGGTGCAGCAGCCGGCGCTGGTCGGCGGCAAAGCCCCGGCGACCGCGGGCTCGCGAATCGCTTCGGCCGCAACCACAGTCGACCCGCCGTCACCGCGGATCGCCGAGGTCCTCGCCCTCGAGGAGCCGACCATCGCCGACCTGCAACCGTATCTGACCGATGCCGATCCCGGGGTGCGCCGCACGGCGGTGGTGACGCTCACCGAGTACATTCCCGACGGCTATGCGCCCGTCCTGTTCGCCGCGCTCGACGACGCCGACGCCGGGGTGCGTCGCTGCAGCGCCGAGGGCATCCGCGAATTGGTCGAGGTGCTGCCCGACCCGGCCGGTGCCGAGCCGTATCTGTCGTCGGGCGACACGGTGGTGCGAGCGGCCACGGTCTACCTGTTGTCCGCACGCCGGGCCGGTGCGGCGGGCCAATACCGTCGCGCGCTCGACGATCCCGACCACCGGGTGCGGATCGAGGCGGTGCGCGCGCTGGTCTCGGTCGACGACGTCGATGGGGTGCGGGCCGCGACTCACGACGAGAACCGGGAGGTCCGCATCGCCGCGGCCGCCGGCCTGGCCACACTGCGGGCCGGCGTCGAGGCCGTCAGCGCGCTGATCGCCGACCCCGACCCGTTGGTGCGCGCCGCCGCACTTGCGGCAATCGGTGAATTAGGGTGCAGTCAAAACGATTTCGCGGCCGTCGAACGCGCATTGCAAGCGCCGGCATGGCAGGTGCGCCAGGGCGCGGCGCGCGCGCTGGGCGGGGCCACCACGGAACTCGGGGTGCTTGCGATTTCGCGGCTGGCAGATGCGCTGTCCGACGCGCACCTCGACGTGCGCAAGGCAGCCATCCTGAGCCTGACCCGGTGGGCCGATGAGGCCGCCGCCCGTGACGCGCTCGGCATCGCGCTCAAGGACAGCGACGCCGACGTGCGGGCCTACGCGCGCCGGGCTTTGGACGTCCAGAACGCCTAGAGGGCCATGCCGTAGAGCAAGGCGTCCCTCGGCTCGGGTCCGATCGTGGGGTAGACGGCGTGGCGCTCCAGCCGAGCCTCCTGCACGAACCCGGCCCGTTCCAGTAGGTGTGCCGACCGGTCGTTGTCGACGCTGCAGGTCGCCCAGACCCGGGACAGCTCGGGGTTGGCGCGCAGCGCGGTCAGCAGCATGTCCAGCACCTCGCCCATCAGACCCTTGCCCCACCACTTGCGGCCGAGGCAGTAGCCGATCTCGACCGAATCGGGCGCTGAGCGCCGGCAACTGGTCAACCCGATCACTTCGCCGCTGTGCCGCAGTTCGACGGCCCAGGTGCGCTCGTCGTCGCTGGCGTTGAGTTTCTCGGCAATCACCCGCCGCGTCGTCGCCACGTCCGGATGCGGCGACCACATCAGGTATTTCGTGACCGCGCGATCGCGGGCGACCCGCTGGTACAGCGCGCCGGCGTCCCCGACCGTAGGCAGGCGCAGCACCAGCCGCGGGCCGACGATGCGATCGGGCGGGTGGGTGACCACGGTGCTAGAGGTCGAGCGCTTGGTACGTGCGGCGGACGAACTTCGGTTGCGCGGTGCGAAGTTTCGCCAACGACGTGTTGCCTGCGACGGCGGTGGCCGCGTCCACGGTCAGGTCGGGCATGTTCTGAATCAGATACAGCAGGATCAGATCCGCCGACGGATCCGCCTGCCACCACGTCCCATAGGCGCCCGGCCAGCTGAACGTTCCCACTCCGCCCGGCCCGAACAGCGGCGTCGACTTCGCCGGATCGGTCACCACCGACAGGTTCAACCCGAAGCCGCGCCCCATCCAGTAGGGAGCGCCCAGGAAGTCGTGCCGCTTCTGCTCGTCGGTGAGCCGGTCGGTCCGCATCAGGCGGACCGATTCGGCCGACAACACCCGCACGCCGTCGATGGTCCCGTCGCCGAGCAGCATCCGGACGAATCGTAGGTAGTCCTCCGCGGTCGACCACAACCCGCCGCCGGCGTTGCAGAACGACGGCGGCCTGATGTGCGGCGGCCCCATGACGTCGTGGCGCAACCGGTGATCGTCGTCGAGCGAATACATGGTCGCGGCGCGTCGCCGGGCCTCGGGTGAAACGAAGAACCCGGTGTCGGGCATGCCCGCCGGGCCCAGGATCCGCTCGTCGAGCACCTCGTGGAACGGCTTGCCGTCGACACGAGAAGCGATGACGCCCAACAGATCTATGGAGTGGCTATAGGTGACCCGCTCGCCGGGCTGATGCACCAACGGAAGCTTGGCCAGCTCCTCGAGCCAGGCATCGGGGCCCTGATTGAACGGCAGCCGCATGTAGGCCCGGGAGATCGGCCCGGATACCGAAAATCCGTAGGCCAGCCCGCTGGTGTGGGTCAGCAGATCCTCGATCAGGATCGCCCGGTTGACCGGGTGCGTGCGGTCCAGCGGACCACGCGGGTCGTCGAGCACCCGCAGGCCGGCCAACTCCGGTGTCCAGCGCGTGATCGGGTCCTTGAGCGTCAGCTTGCCTTCGTCGACCATGCTCATGATCGTGGCCACGGTGACCGGCTTGGTCATCGAGGCGATGCGGAAAAGCGTGTCCCGCTGCATCGGCAGGCGCGCGCCCACGTCCCGGTGGCCGATCTCGTTGACCTGCAGTGTTTCTCCGTGCTGCCATACCACGGTGACCGCACCGGCGAGCAGGCCGGCATCGCAGACCTCACGGATGGAGGCCTGATTGCGGTCGAGATTCACTCGGTCAGGGTAGCGGCGCTTCGTTAAGGGCTCGACACGACACCGGGCGAACGCCGAGAAGTATCTGAGATCACACGACATCTGATGGTATGCGCCATCAGATATGGATAGCTTGGGGTCATGAGGTCGAGGCCGGGAAAATGCGCCAAGAACGTGTGGTGATCGTCGGCGCGGGACCGGCCGGGGTTTCCACGGCGGTCAGCCTCCGGGATCGGGGAGTGGCGGCGATTCTGGTGGAGCGTGCGGACCAGGTGGCGAATTCGTGGCGACGCCGTTGCGAGACGGACAGGCTCAATACTCCTCACCGACTGTCGCATATGCCTGGTCGCCCCTATCCCAAGCGCACACCCACATTTCCCACCTGCGGTGCGGTCGCGGACTACTTCGATCGCCACGCACACCAAGACGGCATCACGCTGAGGCTGGGAGTTACGGTCGAACGCATCGATCCGCAACCCGGCGGTTGGACCGTGGTGACACCCTTGCCGATCCCGGACGACGGCCCGTTTGCCGCCTGCGCGGCGCGCAACGATCCTCCGACCGTTGTCGATGCCGACGTGATCGGCTCGATCAGGAACGGAGCCATCGAGGTGGTCAAAACGATCGATAGGTTCGATCGCGCCGCGGTATCCCTGGTCGATGGCACCCGGCTCGAGCCCGATGTGGTCATCTGTGCAACGGGCTTCCGATCCGGGCTCCAGGCCGTCGTCGGCCATCTCGGCCTCCTCGACGATTGGGCTGCCCGATGCGACTGGCGCCCGAGCCGGCCGCGCGCGGGCTCTGGTTCATCGGCTACCAGCTGCGACCGTCGCTGATCAGGCATACGGGCAAGCAGTCACGGCAGCTCGCCAAGCAGATCGTTGCGCAGTCGCGTCGGTGCCCCAGGACCCGCGAGAGGTGTTGACGCGCAGGTGAGTCAGCCGACCCGCCTTAACCCTGTTGCGCGCGTACGTCCCAGGACACGTCTTCGCGCTCGGCGGGTTGTTGCTGAGCAAAGGAACGGAGGTGACGGCGGGTCTGGTGATCCGGCGCGCCGGCCTCGCCGTCGGTGTGTCTGCCCCGCGTGTAGTCGCCCTGCCATTGCACTTGCTCTCCCGCGTCGACCCGCGCCAGCTGCTCGAGTTGCTGTGCCCTGCTGCGGGAGCGAAGAAAGAATTCGTACTTGCGGTGTAGCTCTTCGTCGGCCGCGATGCTCTTGAGTTCGGGGGCGAATTCCTCGAGCTCGCCGCGGCGTTGCGGGACGATCATGCAGATCGGTTCGTCGACCTCGAATCGGACCGGCATCAGTTTGCGGGTTAGCTTCCAGTTCATGCTGAAACTTGCGCTTGCCCAGTCGGTTTCGACGATTCCTTCCAGCGCGCAGATGGCGTCCTTGGGATAGTTCGCCGGTCCGCGGACCAACAGGTTGTAGTCGGGCGGGGTGCGAAACAGGAGCGGCAGATGCCAGGTCAGGATGCCGTTGCCGAAATGGCTGGCGGGCAGGAACTGATCCGTGCCGCGCTGATGGGGCGTGATCATCACGTCCACGCCACCCGGCTGACCCATCCAGGTGGCGGTGAACGCGCAGGGATTGCGCAGCTCCCATCCGCTTTGGTTGGCGATCAGCATCGGTAGACACCGGTTCGGCCAACCCGTACGGGTCTTCGACATATCCGGCATCCACGCGCGGCCAATCGGTGCCGGGACGATCGGGGGCGCGTTGTCGCGGGTAGTGAAGCCGATCAACGGACGGGACGTCCCGTCGGACCTGTCACTCACTTGAGTCAGATTAAAAGGGAAACCTGGCAATTCGCTTGGGATTTGGGTCTAACCTGCTCAATGCGTGATAACAGTGGATGTCAGCCTATTCCGGCCCGGTGAACGAACGAAGATGGCGGCGAGTCTGGTGATCCGGTGCGCCCGCCTCGCCGTCTCGGTGCTTGCCTCGCGTGTAGTCGCCCTGCCAGTCCACTCGGTCTCCCGCGGCGACCCTGGCCAGTTGTTCGGCGTGCTTGGTGGCGTCACGCTCGCGCAAGAACAGTTCATGTTTGCGGTGTAGCTCTTCGTCGGCCGCGATGCTCTTGAGTTCGGGGGCGAATTCCTCGAGTTCGCCGCGGCGTTGCGGGACGATCATGCAGATCGGTTCGTCGACCTCGAATCGGACCGGCATCAGTTTGCGGGTTAGCTTCCAGTTCATGCTGAAACTTGCGCTTGCCCAGTCGGTTTCGACGATGCCTTCCAGCGCGCAGATGGCGTCCTTGGGATAGTTCGCCGGTCCGCGGACCAACAGGTTGTAGCCGGGCGGGGTGCGAAACAGGATCGGCAGTCGCCAAGTGATGATGCCGTTGCCGAAATGGCTGGCGGGCAAGAACCGATCGGCTCCGTATTGATCCGGTTCGATCATCACGTCCATGCTGTCTTGGGCTATCCAGGTGGCGGTGAACGCGCAGGGATTGCGCATCACCCAGCCGCTTTGGTTGGCGATCAGCATTGGCAAACACCGGCTGGGCCAACCCTTGTCCGCTTCTGCCTGTTTTGTCATCCACTCCCGGCCAACCGGTGCCGGGGCGATCTGCGGCGCGTTGTCGCCGGTGATGAACCCGATCAGCGGGCGGGCTGGCCCGTCGGCGTTGTCACTCACCCGAGTCAGATTAGTTGCGCGATGGCTACGGTGCGTCAGCGGCGCTGCGCGCGGACGTACCAGAACGCCATCTCAATTTCGCTCCCGTCGACCTCGCGTCGCACCGAAGCGGGTTCCAGCGCGACGATGTCCCAGCCGGCGCTGCCAAGGACGTCCCGCAGTATCCGCTCGGATACCGCCGGCCGCGGCCGCTCCGGATCGGGCGGGTTGGCGTCGGCGAAGCAACTGATCAGCAGCGTGGCGCCCGGCTTGGTGGCGCGGTGCGAGGCGGCCGCGTAGCCGCGTTTGCCCTGGTCGTCGAGGCAGTGGAACATGCCGCTGTCCACGATGGTGTCGAACGCATCGGTGTAGCCGTCGAGCGTGGTCGCGTCGGTCACCGCGAACGTGATGTCGACTCCGGCGTCCGTGGCGCGTCGCTCGGCGGTGATCAGCGCGGTCGGGGAGATGTCCAGCCCGGTCACGGTGTAGCCGTTGCGGGCCAGGTACACGGCGTTGTCGCCGAGCCCGCAGCCGATGTCCAGCACATTGCCGTGCACCCAGCCGCCCGTGTGCCAGCCGATGACATTCTCCTTGGGCGCCTTGGTATCCCATGGCGGTGTGGCCATCGGCGGGATGCCCTCGCCCGGGCTCTCGCCGCGGTACAGGGCGTCGAAATCCATGCGCTGCAATCCGGACGGAAAGCCGGAGGGGTTACTGCCTGTCATTTCCGCCAGCGTAGCCCTCGCCCGGGTTGCGGACCGGCTGCCGGCGGCGAGGTCATCACAGCTGGGTATCGGTGGTGTATCGCGGCAAAATTTCATGACGGTTTCGGTTGCGCAACCGTACTGCAGCTTATCCGCGATCCAAGGGCCGATATCGCCTGTTTGGCTCTATGTTGGTTGCTATGGCCGGCCTGAGCAATGACGTGAAGCGCTGTCGCACAGCGCTTCACGTAGCCGCGTCCGCATTCGTCGTTGCCGTCCTCGGACTCGGCCTCGCTCCCGCAGCTCATGCGGCCGCGGCCGCGGCGAATTTGGCGGTGGAACATGCGTGGCAGACCGGTTTCATCGCCAACTTCACCGTCACCAACACGAGCATGGCGCCGCTGAACGATTGGCGAATCGAATTCGACATGCCCGCGGGACAGGGTGTCTCGCACACATGGAACAGCAACATTGCCCAATCCGGCACGCACTACGTTCTGACCCCCGCCAACTGGAATCGCAGCATTGCGCCCGGTGGTTCGGCCACCGGTGGCATGAGAGGCGTGCTGACCGGTGCCTTCACGCCGCCGTCGAATTGTGTGCTGGACGGACAATACTATTGCTCGATCTCGGGGGCGTAGCCGCCGGAGGCGCGGGCCGTAATGCGGTCATCAGAGTCACCTCGCGGGGGGCGGGCGCGTCCCCCGTCGTCGTGCGAGCCGCGAAATGCTAGGCTGCGCGACAGTCGACATCCTTTAACGATCCGTCCGGAGAGGCGGAGAAGGAGGTCAAGGTTTCGCATGGGTGCCGCGGGTGATTCCGCTACCGGCCGCGAATTGATGTCGGCGGCCGACGTCGGCCGAACCATTTCCCGTATCGCGCATCAGATCATCGAAAAGACGGCGCTCGACAGTCCCGGCGCGCCGCGCGTGGTGCTGTTGGGAATCCCGACCCGCGGGGTGACCCTGGCCGCGCGGCTGGCCGCCAACATCGGTGAATTCTGTGGCGTCGACGTCGGCCATGGCGCGCTGGACATCACTTTGTACCGTGACGATTTGATGACCAAGCCGCCCCGCCCGCTAGAGGTCACCTCGATCCCGGCCGGTGGCATCGACGACGCCCTGGTGATTCTCGTCGACGACGTGCTGTATTCCGGTCGCTCGGTGCGCTCCGCGCTCGACGCGCTGCGCGACGTCGGCCGGCCGCGGGCCGTGCAACTGGCGGTGCTGGTCGACCGTGGCCATCGTGAGCTGCCGGTGCGCGCCGACTACGTGGGCAAGAACGTGCCGACCTCACGCGACGAGAGCGTGCACGTCCAGCTGCGTGAGCACGATGATCGCGACGGCGTCGTCATTGGGAGAGACCCCGAATGAGAAGTGCTTCATGACCAGACATCTGCTGGCCGCCGGCGATCTCAGTCGCGACGACGCCACCGCCATCCTCGACGACGCCGACCGGTTCGCGCAGGCCCTGGTCGGGCGCGAGGTCAAGAAACTTCCCACCCTGCGTGGGCGCACCGTCGTCACGATGTTCTACGAGAACTCCACCCGCACCCGGGTGTCGTTCGAGGTGGCCGGGAAGTGGATGAGCGCCGACGTGATCAACGTCAGCTCGTCGGGATCCTCGGTGAGCAAAGGGGAGTCGCTGCGCGACACCGCGTTGACGCTGCACGCGGCCGGCGCCGACGCGCTGATCATCCGGCACCCGGCCTCCGGTGCGGCGCACCTGCTGGCCGACTGGACCTCGCACTCGAACAGTGAATACGGTGGCCCATCAGTGATCAATGCCGGCGACGGCACCCACGAACACCCCACGCAGGCACTGTTGGACGCGCTGACCATCCGCCAGCGGTTGGGTGAAATCGAGGGCCGGCGCGTGGTGATCGTCGGCGACATCCTGCACAGCCGGGTCGCCCGCTCGAACGTGATGCTGCTGGCCACGTTGGGCGCCGAGGTGGTGCTGGTGGCGCCGCCGACCCTGCTGCCGGTCGGGGTCGACGGCTGGCCGGCCACTGTCTCCTACGATTTCGACGCCGAGCTCCCCGCCGCCGACGCCGTGCTGATGCTGCGGGTGCAGGCCGAGCGGATGAATGGCGGGTTCTTCCCGTCGGTGCGTGAATACTCGGTGCGCTACGGCCTTTCCGACCGACGCCAAGCCATGCTGTCGGACCACGCCGTGGTGCTGCACCCGGGCCCGATGGTGCGCGGGATGGAGATCGCTTCCTCGGTCGCGGACTCGTCGCAATCCGCGGTGCTGCAACAGGTTTCCAACGGCGTGCACGTGCGGATGGCCGTGCTGTTCCATGTGCTGGTCGGTACCGATTCGGCGGAGCAGAGGGCAAAAGAGGGTGTGGCATGAGCGTGTTGCTTCGCGGCGTCCGGTTGTACGGCGAGGGCGACCGGGTCGACGTCCTGGTCGATGACGGCCAGATCGCCGAAATCGGGGCCGGCTTGCCGGAGTCCGGAGCTCTTGAAAAAGACATGGACGTCATCGACGCCACCGGTCATGTGTTGCTGCCCGGATTCGTCGACCTGCACACCCATCTGCGCGAGCCCGGCCGCGAATACGCCGAGGACATCGAAACCGGTTCGGCGGCAGCCGCTTTAGGCGGGTATACCGCGGTGTTCGCGATGGCGAACACCAAGCCGGTGGCCGACAGCCCGGTGGTCACCGATCATGTTTGGCATCGTGGCCAGCAGGTCAGCCTGGTGGACGTGCACCCCGTCGGCGCGGTCACGGTCGGGCTGGCCGGGACCGAGCTCACCGAGATGGGCATGATGGCCGCCGGCGTCGCGCAGGTGCGGATGTTCTCCGACGACGGCAACTGCGTGCACGACCCGCTGATCATGCGCCGCGCCCTGGAATACGCCACCGGGCTGGGCGTGCTGATCGCCCAGCACGCCGAGGAGCCGAGGCTGACCGTCGGCGCGGTGGCGCACGAGGGGCCGACGGCCGCCCGGCTCGGACTCGCGGGATGGCCGCGGGCTGCCGAGGAATCGATCGTCGCGCGCGACGCGCTGCTGGCCCGCGATGCCGGCGCCCGCGTGCACATCTGCCACGCCTCCACCGCGGGAACGGTCGAGCTCTTGAAATGGGCTAAAGGGCAAGGTATTTCGATCACCGCCGAGGTGACGCCGCATCACCTACTGCTCGATGACAGCAGGCTGGTCAGCTACGACGGGGTGAATCGGGTCAATCCGCCGTTGCGCGAGGCCGCGGACGCGATCGCGTTGCGTCAAGCGCTGGCCGACGGGGTAATCGACTGTGTGGCCACCGATCATGCCCCGCACGCCGAGCACGAGAAATGCTGCGAGTTCTCCGCCGCGCGCCCCGGCATGCTGGGGCTGCAGACCGCGCTGTCGGTGGTGGTGCAGACGATGGTGGCGCCCGGACTGCTCACCTGGCGCGATGTCGCGCGGGTGATGAGCGAAAACCCGGCGCGCATAGTCGGATTACCCGATCACGGCCGCCCGCTGGAGGTGGGGGAGCCGGCCAACCTGACCGTGGTGGACCCGGATGCGACCTGGACGGTCACCGGGCCCGTCCTGGCCAGCCGCTCGGCCAACACTCCCTACGAGTCGATGACCTTGCCCGCCACCGTGACGGCCACGCTGCTGCGCGGAAAGATCACCGCCCGGGATGGGAAGAGCCCCGCATGAATTCAGGAAC
Source organism: Mycobacterium stomatepiae (assembly GCF_010731715.1). Lineage (NCBI taxonomy): Bacteria > Bacillati > Actinomycetota > Actinomycetes > Mycobacteriales > Mycobacteriaceae > Mycobacterium > Mycobacterium stomatepiae. The sequence goes on along the minus strand of NZ_AP022587.1, from coordinate 1,335,098 downwards.
CTTGGTGGGGTCGCTGATCTTCGCGGCCGTGCTGGTGGTGCTCATCGCGGTGGTGATCCAGATGATGATGATCGGCTGGCGCCGGCGCGCGCAGCGCCAGGAGGAGCTGATCGGCACGCTGCCCGACGTGCCCGACGAGGTGGGCATGGTCACCACCACACTGCGTGGCGTCTACGTCGGGTCGACGCTGGCTCCCGAACGCAACGAACGGGTCACCGCCGGCGATCTCGGATTTCGCAGCAAGGCGGTACTGAGCCGCTTTCCCGAGGGAATCCTGCTGGAACGCATCGGTGCCAACCCGATTTGGATTCCGCAGAGCGCGATTTCCGAAGTGCGTACCGAACGTGTGATGGCCGGCAAGCTCGCCGCCCGCAGCGGGATCCTGGCCATCCGGTGGCGGCTACCGTCGGGCGTCGAAATCGACACCGGGTTCCGGGCCGGCAATCGCGGCGAATACGACGGATGGCTCGGGGAGGCTGCATGAGCCTTGCCGACGACGAAGCAGCGCGTAGTAATGAGGAGCGGCGCCGGTGACTGAAGTAGCCCAACTGGTACTCGAAGACGGCCGCGTCTTCACCGGGAGGCCGTTCGGCAAGATCGGCCAGGCTCTGGGGGAGGCAGTGTTCTCCACGGGCATGTCCGGTTATCAGGAGACGCTGACCGACCCGAGTTATCACCGCCAGATCGTGGTGGCCACCGCGCCGCAGATCGGCAATACCGGCTGGAACGCCGACGACGCCGAAAGCCGGGGCGACAAGATCTGGGTCGCCGGTTACGCGGTCCGCGACCCGTCGCCGCGCGCCTCGAACTGGCGTGCCACCGGGACTCTCGAGGACGAGCTGATCCGCCAGGACATCGTCGGGATCGCCGGCATCGACACCCGGGCCGTGGTGCGGCATCTGCGCAGCCGCGGCACGATGAAGGCCGGGGTGTTCTCCGGTGACGCGCTGGCCAAGCCGGACGAGTTGCTGGACCGGGTGCGCGACCAACGTTCGATGCTGGGAGCCGATCTGGCCGGCGAGGTCAGCACCCCGGGCGCGTACGTCGTCGAACCCGAAGGCCCGCAGCGGTTTACGGTCGCGGCACTGGACCTGGGCATCAAGACCAACACGCCGCGCAACTTCGCCCGGCGCGGAATCCGCAGCCACGTGCTGCCGGCGTCGGCGACCTTCTCCCAGATCGCCGACATCAAGCCGGACGGGGTGTTCTTGTCCAACGGGCCCGGCGACCCGGCCACCGCGGACCATGTCGTCGCGCTGACTCGCGAGGTGCTGGGCGCCGGAATCCCATTGTTCGGCATCTGTTTCGGCAACCAGATTTTGGGCCGCGCGCTCGGCCTGTCCACCTACAAGATGGTATTCGGTCACCGCGGTATCAACATCCCGGTCATCGACCACGCCACCGGGCGGGTCGCGGTGACCGCGCAGAATCACGGCTTCGCGCTGGAAGGCGAGGCCGGCCAGGGGTTCGACACGCCGTTCGGCCAAGCGATCGTCAGCCACACCTGTGCCAACGATGGAGTAGTGGAGGGCGTCAAACTGGTTGATGGTCGGGCATTTTCCGTGCAGTACCATCCGGAGGCCGCCGCCGGCCCACACGACGCGGAGTACCTGTTCGACCAATTCGCCGATCTGATGGCTTCCCAAGAAAGCGGAAGGGGCCGCTAGTGCCGCGTCGCACCGACCTCAACCACGTGCTGGTGATCGGCTCCGGGCCGATCGTCATCGGTCAAGCCTGCGAATTCGACTACTCCGGCACCCAGGCGTGCCGGGTGCTGCGCGCCGAGGGGCTGCAGGTCAGCCTGGTCAACTCCAATCCGGCCACGATCATGACCGACCCGGAGTATGCCGACCACACCTACGTCGAGCCGATCACCGCCGCCTTCGTCGAGAAGGTGATCGTTCAGCAGGCGGCGCGCGGCAACAAGATCGACGCCCTGCTGGCCACGCTGGGCGGACAGACCGCGCTCAACACCGCGGTCGCGCTGTACGAGAACGGGGCGCTGGAACGCCACGGCGTCGAGCTGATCGGCGCCGATTTCGATGCCATCCAGCGCGGCGAGGACCGGCAGATGTTCAAGGACATCGTCGCCAAGGTGGGCGGCGAATCCGCCCGCAGCCGAGTCTGTTTCACGATGGAAGAGGTCCGGGAGACGGTCGACGAGCTCGGCCTGCCGGTGGTGGTGCGGCCCAGCTTCACGATGGGCGGGCTCGGTTCGGGCATGGCGCGCTCCGTCGAGGAAGTCGGCCGGATGGCCGGCGCCGGGCTGGCCGCCAGCCCGAGTGCCAATGTGCTGATCGAGGAATCGATTTACGGCTGGAAGGAATTCGAGCTCGAGCTGATGCGCGACGGCAACGACAACGTCGTGGTGGTGTGCTCGATCGAGAACGTCGACCCGATGGGTGTGCACACCGGCGACTCCGTCACCGTCGCGCCCGCCATGACGTTGACCGACCGGGAATACCAGCGGATGCGCGACCTGGGTATCGCGATCCTGCGCGAGGTCGGCGTCGACACCGGGGGCTGCAACATCCAGTTCGCGATCAACCCGACCGACGGCCGACTGATCGTCATCGAGATGAACCCGCGGGTATCCCGTTCCAGCGCACTGGCTTCCAAGGCCACCGGCTTCCCGATCGCCAAGATCGCCGCCAAGCTGGCCATCGGCTACACCCTCGACGAGATCGTCAACGACATCACCAAGGAAACCCCCGCCTGCTTCGAGCCCACCCTGGACTACGTCGTGGTCAAGGCGCCGCGGTTCGCGTTCGAGAAATTCCCCGGCGCCGACCCGACCCTGACCACCGCGATGAAATCCGTCGGTGAGGCAATGTCGCTGGGCCGCAACTTCGTCGAAGCGCTCGGCAAGGTGATGCGGTCGCTGGAGACCACCCGCGCCGGCTTCTGGACCAAGCCCGACGCGCACGGCGACGTCGACGAAGTGCTGACGCGCCTGCAGACCCCGACCGAGGGCCGGCTCTACGACATCGAGCTGGCGTTGCGGCTGGGTGCCTCGGTGGAGCGGGTCGCCGAGGCCAGCGGGGTGGACCCCTGGTTCGTGGCCCAAATCGATGAGCTCGAGAACCTGCGCGCCGAATTGTCCGGTGCACCCGTCCTGGATTCCGACCTGCTGCGCCACGCCAAGCACAGCGGGCTGTCCGATCGCCAGATCGCCGCGCTGCGACCCGAATTGGCCGGCGAGGACGGCGTGCGGTCGCTGCGCGAGCGCCTCGACATCCACCCGGTGTACAAGACGGTGGACACCTGCGCGGCGGAGTTCGAGGCCAAGACGCCCTATCACTACAGCAGCTACGAGCTCGACCCCGCGGCCGAGAGCGAGGTCGCACCCCAGACCGAAAAGCCCAAGGTGCTGATCCTGGGGTCGGGGCCGAACCGGATCGGGCAGGGCATCGAATTCGACTACAGCTGTGTGCATGCGGCAACCACGTTGAGCCAGGCCGGCTTTGAAACGGTGATGATCAACTGCAACCCGGAGACCGTGTCCACCGACTACGACACCGCCGACCGGCTGTATTTCGAGCCGCTGACGTTCGAGGACGTCCTCGAGGTGTACCGCGCCGAGGCGCAGTCGCCAGTCGGTGGCCCCGGAGTGGTCGGCGTCATCGTGCAACTCGGCGGGCAGACCCCGCTGGGGCTGGCCCAGCGGCTCGCCGACGCCGGCGTGCCGATCGTGGGAACCCCGCCGGAGGCGATCGACCTGGCCGAGGACCGCGGCGCCTTCGGTGACGTGCTGGCCACCGCGGGTCTGCCGGCGCCGAAGTACGGCACCGCAACGACTTTCGCGCAGGCCCGCCGGATCGCCGACGAGATCGGCTACCCGGTGCTGGTGCGGCCGTCCTACGTGCTGGGCGGGCGCGGCATGGAGATCGTCTACGACGAAGAGACGCTGAAGAGCTACATCACCCGCGCCACCGAGCTCTCCCCGGAGCACCCGGTGCTGGTCGACCGCTTCCTCGAGGACGCGGTCGAAATCGATGTCGACGCGCTCTGCGACGGCTCCGAGGTGTACATCGGCGGCATCATGGAGCACATCGAAGAAGCCGGCATCCACTCCGGCGACTCGGCGTGTGCGCTGCCGCCGGTGACGTTGGGCCGCAGCGACATCGAGAAGGTGCGCCGGGCCACCGAGGCCATCGCCCACGGTATCGGCGTGGTGGGGCTGCTCAACGTGCAGTACGCCCTGAAGGACGACGTGCTCTACGTCCTGGAGGCCAACCCACGGGCCAGCCGCACCGTGCCGTTCGTGTCCAAGGCCACCGCGATTCCGCTGGCCAAAGCCTGTGCCCGGATCATGTTGGGCACCACCATCTCTCAGCTTCGTGACGAAGGCATGCTGGCGCCGACGGGGGACGGGGCCAACGCTGCCCAGCATGCTCCGATCGCGGTCAAGGAGGCGGTGCTGCCGTTCCACCGGTTCCGTCGCGCCGACGGGTCGGCCATCGATTCCCTGCTGGGCCCGGAGATGAAGTCCACCGGCGAGGTGATGGGCATCGACCGCGACTTCGGCAGCGCCTTCGCCAAGAGCCAGACCGCCGCCTACGGTTCACTGCCCGCAGCGGGCACCATTTTCGTGTCGGTCGCCAACCGCGACAAACGATCGCTGGTGTTTCCCGTCAAGCGGCTGGCCGACCTGGGCTTCCGGGTGCTGGCCACCGAAGGCACCGCGGAGATGTTGCGCCGCAACGGAATTCCCTGCGACGAGGTTCGCAAGCACTTCGAGCCGCCGCAGCCCGGTCGTCCCGAGGTGTCGGCGGTCGAGGCGATCAAGGCGGGTGACGTCGACATGGTGATCAACACCCCGTACGGGAACTCCGGCCCGCGCATCGACGGCTACGAAATCCGTTCCGTCGCGGTGTCGGTCAACATCCCCTGCGTGACGACCGTGCAGGGCGCGTCGGCCGCGGTGCAGGGCATCGAGGCCGGCATCCGCGGTGACATCGGGGTGCGCTCGCTGCAGGAGCTGCACAGCGCGATCGGACGCGGGGGACCGGCGGAAAAGGACGCTCGATGACCGGGTTCGGCGTCCGGCTGGCCGAGGCGAAGGCGCGTCGCGGGCCGCTGTGCCTGGGCATCGACCCGCACCCCGAGCTGCTGCGGGCCTGGGACCTGCCGGCTACCGCCGACGGGGTGGCCAAGTTCTGCGATATCTGTGTCGACGCCTTCTCCGGCTTCGCCGTCGTCAAGCCCCAGGTGGCGTTCTTCGAGTGCTACGGCTCGGCCGGCTACGCGGTGCTGGAAAGCACCATCGCCGCGCTGCGGGCGGCCGGGGTGCTGGTCTTGGCCGACGCCAAGCGCGGCGACATCGGTACGACGATGGCGGCCTACGCCACGGCCTGGGCCGGCGATTCGCCGTTGGCCGCCGACGCCGTGACCGCCTCGCCCTATCTGGGGTTCGGCTCGCTGCGCCCGCTGCTGGAGGCCGCCGCCGCACACGACCGGGGCGTATTCGTGGTGGCGGCCAGTTCCAACCCCGAGGGCGCGACCGTGCAGCGCGCCACCTTCGACGGCCGCACGGTGTCCCAGCTGGTCATTGACCAAGCGGCGGTGGTCAACCGGTCGTCGACCCCGACCGAGCCGGGACACGTCGGCGTGGTCGTCGGTGCGACGGTTTTCGAGGCGCCTGACGTCAGCGCGCTGGGCGGCCCGGTGCTGGTGCCGGGCGTCGGCGTGCAGGGCGGCCGTCCTGAGGCCCTGGCGGGCCTGGGTGGGGCCGTTCCGGGCCAATTGCTGCCCGCGGTGGCCCGCGAGGTGCTGCGGGCCGGACCGAGCGTGTCGGAGCTGCGGGCGGCGGCCGAACGAATGCTGGACTCCGTCGCCTATCTCGGCGTCCAATAGCGGGCGCCTTCGGGCCCCGGTTAACAGCATCGGAATCTTTCTCCACCAACTTCCGCCCGACGACCTGGTGTTTGTCCACGCCGCGACACGCGCGACACGCCATGGCAAATCGTGATACCCAGCACGAGGCCTCGCGGCTATCAGTCGGCGGCCTTCGCGACGGTCCCTCAACCCATCCCCGGCGTGGCACCGCACAGAGCTAAACCCGCAGTTAGAAGGCATAATCCCGATGCTTCGCGGGGGGTCACGGCGGCCGCTGAAGTGCCGAATCCCGGCGCCGCCAGCGATGCCGAAGCAGGCCGCTGACTGCACTTGTAGGCGCCGCGCAAGCTGGGCATTTAACCTCTTAACCAGGGGGTCGGGTTAGATTTTGTCAGGAAGCGTGAGTACGGTCGTCTCCGCTGGGCCCAAGCACCCGGCAGAGACACGAGATTGATCTAGATACGGAGGAATCGTGGCCCTTCCCCAGTTGACCGACGAGCAGCGCGCGGCCGCGTTGGAGAAGGCGGCTGCCGCACGTCGAGCACGTGCAGAGCTGAAAGACCGTCTCAAGCGCGGTGGCACCAACCTGACCCAGGTGCTCAAGGACGCCGAGAGTGATGAAGTCCTGGGCAAGATGAAGGTGTCGGCACTGCTTGAGGCGTTGCCGAAGGTGGGCAAGGTCAAGGCGCAGGAAATCATGACCGAGCTCGAAATCGCTCCGACCCGCCGTCTGCGTGGCCTGGGCGATCGCCAGCGCAAGGCCCTGCTGGAAAAGTTCGGCTCCGCCTAACCCGCCGACGATGCAGGCCGAAAGGCCTGACGAGAAGGCGGACCATCGAACACAGCCGACCAGCGGCGATACCGGCCGGTTGGCCTGTGGGCGCGCCGACTCAGGGGCGCCGGTGAACGTCGACGAGGGACCGGGCGCCGCGCACCGCACACGTCTCGAGCCATCAGGCAAGGGGCGCGTGGTGGTGCTGTCCGGCCCCTCAGCGGTCGGTAAGTCAACAGTGGTCCGGTGTCTGCGAGAACAGGTACCGAACCTGCATTTCAGCGTCTCGGCCACGACGCGGGCGCCACGGCCGGGAGAGGTCGACGGCGTCGACTACCACTTCGTCAGTCCCGCCCGCTTCCAGCAGCTCATCGACGAGGGTGCCCTGCTGGAGTGGGCCGACATCCACGGTGGACTGCAGCGATCGGGCACCCCGGCGGCGCCGGTCCGCGCCGCGACCAGTGCGGGATTTCCGGTGCTGATCGAGGTGGACCTGGCCGGAGCCAGGGCGATCAAGAAGGCGATGCCGGAGGCGATCACCGTGTTCCTGGCCCCGCCGAGCTGGGCGGATCTGCAGGCCAGGCTCGTCGGGCGGGGCACCGAAACGCCGGAGGCCATTCAGCGCCGATTGGAAACCGCCCGGGAGGAACTGGCAGCCCAAGACGACTTCGACCAGGTCGTGGTCAACAGTCAATTGGAGTCTGCGTGCGCCGAATTGGTATCCTTGGTCGTGGGAAACGCGCCTGGTACGGCCTGAGCCGACTCGTCAGACGCGATCACGAATCAAAATTTCAGCTATTTCAACCGCTCTTGAACAGGCACAAGCGCCAGGAGAATGTGTTAAGTGAGTATTCCGCAGTCCGACGCGACGCTGACCGCCGTGGATCAATTCGATCCGTCGGCCGGGGGACAGCGCGCCTACGACACCCCATTGGGCATCACCAACCCGCCCATCGACGAATTGCTGGACCGCGTCTCGAGCAAGTACGCGCTGGTCATCTACGCGGCCAAACGAGCCCGGCAGATCAACGATTACTACAACCAGCTCGGCGAGGGCATCCTTGAGTACGTTGGCCCGCTGGTCGAGCCCGGCTTGCAGGAAAAGCCGCTCTCGATCGCGATGCGTGAGATCCACGCCGACCTGCTCGAGCACACCGAGGGCGAGTAACGGGACGGGACCGGACTCTGTGATCAGGTCTGTGAGCCGCTTCGACGAGGAAGGGCCGGCGTAGGTGGATCGCAAGCGGATCGTCGTCGGCGTCTCCGGCGGTATCGCCGCGTACAAGGCGTGCACCGTCGTCCGGCAGCTGGCCGAGGCAGGCCATGAGGTCCGCGTCATCCCGACCGAATCCGCACTGCGCTTCGTCGGCGCCGCCACGTTCGAGGCGCTGTCCGGGCAGCCGGTGCACACCGGCGTCTTCGCCGACGTTCCCGAGGTGCCGCACGTCCGGCTCGGTCAGCTGGCCGACCTGGTCGTGGTGGCACCGGCCACCGCCGACCTGCTGGCCCGCGCCGTGCACGGCCGGGCCGACGATCTGCTGACCGCGACGCTGCTCACGGCGCGCTGTCCGGTGCTGTTCGCCCCGGCGATGCACACCGAGATGTGGTTACACCCGGCCACTGTCGACAACGTGGCGACATTGCGCCGTCGGGGCGCTGTGGTGCTGGAACCGGCGTTTGGACGGCTCACCGGCGCGGACAGCGGCAAAGGACGGCTGCCCGAGGCCGAGGAGATCACCACCCTGGCCCATCTGCTGCTGGAACGCGGTGACGCCCTGCCCTACGACCTGGCCGGTCGCAAGCTCCTGGTGACCGCGGGTGGCACCCGCGAACCGATCGACCCGGTCCGCTTCATCGGCAACCGCAGCTCCGGCAAGCAGGGCTACGCCGTCGCCAGGGTCGCCGCCCAGCGCGGCGCCGAGGTCACGCTGATCGCCGGGCATACCGTCGGGCTGATCGACCCGGCCGGCGTCGAAGTCGTGCACATCAGCACGGCCCAGCAGCTCGCCGACGCGGTCTCCAAGCACGCTCCCGCCGCCGACGTGCTGGTGATGGCGGCCGCGGTCGCCGACTTCCGGCCCGCGCACGTTGCCGCCGCGAAGATCAAAAAAGGCCCGAACGATGCCGACGACGCGCCGACGATCGAGTTGGTGCGCAACGACGACGTGCTGGCCGGCGCGGTCCGGGCGCGAGCCCACGGCGAGCTGCCCAACATGCGGGCCATCGTCGGTTTCGCCGCGGAGACCGGCGACGCCAACGGCGACGTGCTGTTCCACTCGCGAGCGAAGTTGCGCCGCAAGGGATGTGACCTGTTGGTGGTCAACGCGGTCGGCGACGGCCGGGCGTTCGAGGTGGACAGCAACGACGGCTGGCTGCTGGCCTCCGACGGAACCGAGGCCGCGCTGCGGCACGGATCGAAGACGCTGATGGCCAGTCGCATCGTTGACGCGATCGTCACTTTTCTGCAGGGCGACAACGGATAACGCGAGGTTGCATTCGCGCGCCGGAGCCGGTTGAGTTGAAGGCACCTAAGATAATTTGCCTAACTAACATTAGTGAGTACGGAAGGAAGACGCAGTGAGCGAAAAGGGTCGGCTGTTTACCAGTGAGTCGGTGACCGAGGGGCATCCGGACAAGATCTGTGACGCGATCAGTGACTCGGTGCTCGACTCGCTGCTGGCCGTGGACCCGCGCTCGCGCGTGGCCGTCGAGACGGCGGTCACCACCGGTCAGGTGCACGTCATCGGCGAGGTCACGACGACGGCCAAGGAGGCCTTCGCCGACATCGCCAACACGGTGCGCGAGCGCATCCTCGAGATCGGTTACGACCACTCGGACAAGGGCTTCGACGGGGAAACCTGCGGTGTCAACATTGGCATCGGGCGGCAGTCGCCCGACATCGCCCAGGGTGTGGACACCGCCCACGAGACCCGCGTCGAGGGCGCCGCGGACCCGCTGGACTCCCAGGGCGCCGGCGACCAGGGCCTGATGTTCGGCTATGCGATCAGCGACACCCCCGAGCTGATGCCGCTGCCCATCGCGCTGGCTCACCGGCTGTCGCGGCGGCTGACCGAGGTCCGCAAGAATGGTACCCTGCCCTACCTGCGCCCGGACGGCAAGACCCAAGTTACGATCGCCTACGAGGACGACGTTCCGGTGCGGTTGGACACCGTGGTGATCTCCACCCAGCACTCGGCCGACATCGACCTGGTGAAGACGCTGGACCCCGACCTGCGCGAGCACGTGATCAAGACCGTGCTGGCCGACCTGGCCCACGAGACGCTGGATTCCTCGTCGACGCGGGTCCTGATCAATCCGACCGGCAAGTTCGTCGTCGGCGGCCCGATGGGTGACGCCGGCCTGACCGGCCGCAAGATCATCGTCGACACCTACGGTGGCTGGGCCCGCCACGGCGGCGGCGCGTTCTCGGGCAAGGACCCGTCGAAGGTGGACCGGTCGGCGGCGTACGCGATGCGCTGGGTGGCCAAGAACATCGTCGCGGCCGGGCTGGCCGAACGGGTCGAGGTGCAGGTGGCCTACGCGATCGGCAAGGCCGCGCCGGTGGGGCTGTTCATCGAGACGTTCGGCACCGCCACGGTCGACCCGGTCAAGATCGAGAAGATCGTGCCCGAGGTCTTCGACCTGCGGCCCGGGGCGATCGTCCGCGACCTGGACCTGCTGCGCCCGATCTACGCGCCGACCGCCGCCTACGGCCACTTCGGCCGCACCGACATCGACCTGCCGTGGGAACAGCTCAACAAGGTCGACGAACTCAAGCGCGCGATCTAGCGCGGCAGGGGATGATCGGATTCTAAGCCGGGCAACCCGTCGATGCTGCGCAGATTGCGGCCGACGGCACGCACATACGTCTCGTCGGTGGCTTTGGCGTGATACGTGTCGAGCACGGGCCGCTCGTCGATGAGCTCGTAATACGGCACCGCGAATCCGCAGGCGTCGGCGATCCGCTCGACACCGATCACAATCGCGGCCCGGATGTCGGCATGCTGATCGCCGAAATGGGCTAGCAGAGCGGGGAATTCGGCGTCGTCGGGCCGGACCGCGCGTCCGGTGCCGTACAACCGCAGGATGCGCGAGTTGCGAGCGAATGAGCAGAACATCAGCGTGATCCGCCCGTTGTCGCGCAAGTGGGCGATGGTTTCCACCCCGCTGCCGAACAGGTCGAGGTATGCCACGGTGTGATCGTCGAGCACCGCGAAGGTGTCGCGGTATCCCTTGGGGGAGAGGTTGATTCGCCCGCCTTCCGTCGGGGCGGTGGCGACGAAGAACATGGCCTGACTGTCCATGAATTCGCGGAGTGACTCGTCCAGACGCGAAAACTCCTTGGCCATGCCTCGAGCTTAGCGGTTGGTGAATCGGTAGTCGTCGAGGTCGAAACGACGACTGCGCCATTGCGCCTCCAGGGTGGTGGTGGCGCGTAACGGCACGTACCGGCTGCTCGCGTCTCGGTCGCCGCGCTACGCTGCTCACCGCAGCCCGCTTCAGACACCACCCGTCGAGATAGATTTGGGCTGAACGCTGCGTCGCGCTAGAGCGGTGGGCGGTTCAAGCCGTGCAGAGTGACCTGTTCGAATGCTCGTGCCACGCGCAGGACCTCGGCGTCTTCAAATGGTCTGCCCACGATGTGCAGTCCTATCGGCAGGCCGTCAGCGGTGAACCCGGCAGGTACGGAAGCAGCTGGCGCATGCAGCACGCTGATCCAGTAGGCAGAGCGCATCCAAGCGAGGTAATCAGGCATCTTTTCTCCGTTGATCTCATCGACGTATGGTCGCTCGATCGGGAACGGGGGGACCTGGCTGACCGGTGCGATCAGAATGTCGTAGGTATCGAAGAAAGTGGCCATACGCTGATAGAGGCTGCTGCGCGCTAGCTCGGCTTTGGCCAGATCGGTGCCAGTGACCCGACGGCCCTGCTCGACATTCCAGGCGGTGTTGGGGCCCAGATTCGTCAAATCGCCAAAGGCCAGCGCGTAGTACCACGCTCGGTAGGTCCTGAATGCCTCCTCTGCCCCGCTCAGATCCAAATCGACCTGCTCGACATGAGCACCAAGCTGCTCCAACACTTTCGGCGCTCTCGCGGTGACTTCCATCGTCCGATGATCTACCGGCAAGCTGCCCAAATCCGGGCTCCAGGCCACGTGTAGCCCCGCTATGCTCTGCTCAGGATCCAGCTTCAAATCTTCCTTAATCGAGTACGGACAGCGGCGGTCGAAACCGGCGATAGTTCCGAGCATTAGCGTCAGGTCCTCGACTGTCCGCGCCATCGGACCAGACACGGGCAGGCTGAACCAGGCTGCGATCTCTGACGGGTTCGGGGCTCGGCCAGGTGTTGGGCGAAGGCCGACCACATTGCAAAATGACGCGGGGTTGCGTAACGAGCCGCCCATGTCGGATCCGTCGGCTAGCGGCACCATACCGCTGGCCAGGGCCGCAGCAGCGCCGCCGCTGCTTCCACCTGCGGACTTGGACAGGTCGTAGGGGTTTCTGGTGGCTCCGAATACGTCATTGACCGTGTGCGAGCCGGTGCCAAACTCTGGGGTGTTCGTTTTACCGATGGTGATGGCTCCGGCAGTGCGTAGCCGTTGGACGATCAAGTGGTCCCGTCTGGGGACGTTGTTTGCGAAAAGCGGCGATCCGTAGGTTGTGCGGATGCCGGCGGTGTCGACAAGATCCTTGTGCGCGACTGGCAGTCCGTGAAGTGGTCCGGTCGGTTCTCTGGCATCAGCCGCCGCCGCCGCCGCGAGCGCCTGTTCGGCAACGAGGGTAACGATGGCATTGACACGCGGATTAACCTCGTCGATTCGATCTAGGTGCGCTTGGATGACCTCGACGGCGCTTACCTGCTGGGTAGCAAGCAGATGCGCCAACTCTGTTGCGGTGAGGTAATGCAATTCGTTCAACCTTGAGCTCCAACCTGTTGCAGGGTGTCCCCAGCGCCCGGCAAGTGTTCGGCATGGGCCTTCAGCTCCCGGCCCGGTGCGTAGGTGCGCGACCATTGCCGGCTCTGCTCGAAGGAGAACTGGTAGGAGAACCACAGAATATCCACGGCGACACCGGGATAGGTGTTCCAGTGCCAGGTGCCGCCCACGCCGGCGCCAGGCTCGATCACGCGGTAGTCGGACAGCCCGGCCTTGTCGAGCTTGATCGCGGCGTCGATACCGGAGAATCCGGCGCCGACGATCACGGTCTGATAGTTGGGCTGCATCTGCTAGGGGTACAACGCCTTCCGCAGTGCGGTCAAGCCGCGGTCGGCAGCCGCCGCGGCCGCGGGTATCACCGGGGCGAAGTTGACGTAGCCGTGGACCAGGGTCGGCTCATTGCTCAGCTCCGCGGCAACGCCCGCGGCCTTGAGCATCTCGGCGTAGCGCGCCCCGTCGTCGCGCAGCGGGTCGTGCTCCGCGGTCCCGATGAAGGCCGGCGGCAAGCCCGACAGATCCGCGGCGTTGGCCGGGGCGAGCGTGACGGGCAGCACCGTGGGGTCGGTGATATCGACCTCCGGCGGCAGGTACCAGGCCAGGAAGGCCGCGATCACCTCGCGGTCCAGGATCGGGGCGAAGGCGTTCTCGATGTGCGACGGCAGAGAAAGATCGGCGGTCACCACCGGGTACCACAGCAGCTGGAACACCAACTCGGGCCCGGCGTTGTCGCGGGCCAGCATCGCCGTCACCGCGGCCAGGTTGCCGCCCGCCGAATCTCCGGCGACCGCGATGCGGCTCGGGTCACCGCCGAGGCCGGCGGCGTGCGCACCGACCCACTGCAGCGCGGCCCACGCATCGTTGACCCCGGCGGGATACGGGTGCTCCGGAGCCAGCCGGTAGCCCACCGACACCACGATGGCTTCGGCGCCGACCGCGTGCGCGCGAGCGACGTGGTCGTGGGTGTCTAGATCGCCCAGACAAAAGCCGCCGCCGTGGAAGAAGACGACGACGGGTGAGATCTCGGCCGGGGTGGGCGGCCAGTAGATCCGAACGGGAATGTCGATGAGGTCGCCATGACCGATAGTCCGGTCTTCAATCCGCAGGTCCGGCAACAAGTCCGGCGGCATCTTGAGCATCTTGAGCCGCTCGCGGACAAGCTCGACTCCGCCGTCCGCGTTGAACGTCGTCGGGAACAGATCGAGTAACGCTTTGAACGTCGGGTCGATCTCGGGTCGGGCGGTGGGCTCGATCATTCGTCCACCGTACGCCTGGTGTTTACCGATACAGCGCATTCCTCAACGCCGCGAGCCCTCGGTCCAACCCCTCCGTGGCGGCGGGAACCACACCCGCATAGCCGAGATAGCCGTGCACCATCGTCTCGGCGTTGTGCACCTCGGCGGGCACGCCCGCGGCGGCCAGCAGTTTGCCGTAGCGGATGCCGTCGTCGCGCAGCGGATCGTAGCCGGCGACGCCGATGTAGGCGGCCGGCAGGCCGGTCAGGTCCGTCGCGCGCCCCGGCGCCATGCGCACCGGCGGGTTGCTCAAATCGAGATCGCCTGCGTACCAACGAGAGAACTGCGCGATCGCCCTGGTGCCCAGAATCGGCGCGGTCGCGTTCTCGGCGAAGGACGGCAGCGACTGATCCCACAGCGTGGAGGGATACCACAACAGCTGGAAGGCAATTGGCGGGCCGTCCTCGTCACGAGCTTGCTGGGCGACCGCCGCGGCGATATTGCCGCCCGCCGAATCCCCGGCGACAGCCATCCGGGCTGTGTCGCCACCCAGCTCGGCGCCGCGCGCGGCTACCCACAGTGTTGCGGCCCAAGCATCGTCGGCCGCTGCGGGGTACGGATGCTCGGGCGCCAACCGGTAATCGACCGACACCACGATCGCCTCAGCCCCTACCGCGTGCTGTCGGGCGATGCCGTCGTGTGTGTCGAGATCGCCCAGAGCGAATGCGCCACCGTGGAAGTAAACAACGAGAGGCAACGCGCTATGTCTGGAATTCGTTGATGGCCAATAGATCCTGATCGGGATGGCGCCGCCCGGGCCGTCGATGGTGCGGTTCTCGACGCGCAGCTCGGGGTGCACCGTTCGGCGTGGCCGGTCGCGGAACTGCTGGCGCGCAGCGTCGATGCCATCGTCGGTGGATAGCCGGAACGGAACCGCGTCGAGTACCTTCAGCAAGATGGGGTCGATAGGAGGTTTCTCGTCGGCTTTGTCAAAGCTGGGCATGGAGGTACCGTACGCACCCCGCGTAATGGCCTTAGGCTGGGTGGCGGCCTGCTGGGCGGGCATCGGCTACGGCCTCTTCTTGACCGTGATCGCGGTGCAATCCGCGCCGGGAACCGAGCTCACCGGGCATTGGATTCTGCAACCGCCGTTCAAGGCGTTGATGGCGTTGCTGCTGACCGTGGCCGCATTCGCGCATCCCATCGTCAGCGAGCGGCGCTGGCTGATGCCCGCGCTGCTGCTGTCGGCGACCGGCGACTGGCTGCTGGCGATCCCGTGGTGGACCATGTCATTTGTCTTGGGGCTGGCGGCATTTCTCTGCGCCCACCTGTGCTTCCTGGGCGCCTTGGCGCCGTTGGTGGTCAAGGAGGCACTCTCGCCCGTCCGGATCGCCCTGATGGCGGCGCTCTGTGTGGCCGCGGTCGGGTTGCTGGTGTGGTTCTGGCCGCACCTCGGTCAGGACAACTTGACGCTGCCGGTAACCGGATACGTCGTCGTGCTGACCGCGATGGCGTGCACGGCGCTGGCGGCCCGGTTGCCGACGATCTGGGTGCCGGTCGGGGCGGTGTGCTTCATGACCTCGGATGCGATGATCGCGATCAGCCGGTTCATCCTGGGCAATGAGGCGCTGGCGGTACCGATCTGGTGGCTGTATGCGGCCGCGATGATCCTGATCACGGCGGGATTCTTCTTCGGCCGAGACGACGCCGCCACCGGTGACGATGAACCCGAGCCCGTCGAAGGCTGACCGTGCGGGCGCGCGCATCCCCGTCGAAGTGGAACCGATCGCTCGCGTGCTGCCGATGCTGTCGGTGCCGCACCTGGACCGTGAGTTCGATTATCTGGTGTCGGCCGAGCAATCCGACGACGCCCAGCCCGGGGTTCGGGTGCGGGTCCGGTTCCACGGCCGGCTCGTCGACGGGTTCGTGCTGGAGCGCCGCAACGACACTGACCACGTCGGCAAGCTGGGCTGGCTCGATCGCGTCGTTTCCGCCGAACCGGTGCTCACCCCCGAAATCCGCCGTCTCGTCGACGCCGTCGCGGCGCGTTACGCCGGGACCCGCCCGGACGTGTTGCGGCTGGCCATCCCGGCCCGGCACGCCCGGGTGGAACGGGAAGCCGTCGCGATCCCGGCGCCGCCGGCGCCCGCGCCCGTCGACCCGTCCTGCTGGGAGGTGTACGGCCGTGGCGGGCAATTCCTGACCGCGCTGGCCGAATCGCGGGCCGCGCGCGCCGTGTGGCAGGCGCTGCCGGGCGAGCAGTGGGCGGACCGGTTCGCCGAGGCCGCCGCGCAAACGGTGCGCGCCGGGCGCGCGGTGCTGGCGATCGTGCCCGATCAGCGGGACCTGGACACGCTGTGGCTGGCCGCGACCGCGCGTATCGACGAGGGCAGTGTGGTCGCACTGTCGGCGGGCCTGGGGCCGGCCGCCCGCTACCGGCGCTGGCTGGCGGCACTGCGGGGCACGGCACGGCTGGTGATCGGCACGCGCAGCGCGGTTTTCGCGCCGCTGAACGATCTGGGGCTCGTGATGGTCTGGTCGGATGCCGACGACAGCCTGGCCGAGCCGCGGGCGCCCTACCCGCATGCCCGCGAGGTGGCGATGCTGCGCGCGCATCAGGCGCGCTGCGCCGCGTTGATCGGTGGCTACGCCCGCACCGCCGAGGCCCACGCCCTGGTGCGCAGCGGCTGGGCGCACGACATCGTCGCGACCCGGCCGGTGGTGCGGGCCCGCACGCCGCGGGTGGTCGCCCTGGACGACACCGGCTACGCCGACGAACGCGACCCGGCGGCGCGTTCCGCGCGGATCCCGTCCATCGCGCTGCGCGCCGCCCGCTCGTCGCTGGAGGCCGGGGCGCCGGTGCTGGTGCAGGTGCCCCGGCGTGGCTACGTGCCGTCGCTGGCCTGCGGGCGCTGCCGCGCGATCGCCAGGTGCCGGCATTGCACCGGCCCCCTCTCGCTAGCCGAGTCGTTGCAGGAGCACGGCCCCGGGGCGGTTTGCCGGTGGTGCGGACGTGCCGAGCCGGCGCTGCGGTGCACGCGGTGCGGGTCGGATGCGGTACGTGCGGTGGTCGTCGGCGCCCGGCGCACCGCGGAGGAGCTGGGCCGCGCCTTTGCCGGCACGCAGGTCATCACCTCGTCGGGCGATGCGATCGTGGCCGAGGTCGCCGCCCACCCGGCCCTGGTGGTCGCCACGCCGGGCGCCGAACCCCGCGCGGACGGCGGATACGGCGCGGCGCTGTTGCTGGATATCTGGGCACTGCTGGGCCGCCAGGATCTGCGCGCCGCCGAGGACGCGTTGTGGCGCTGGATGAGCGCCGGGGCGCTGGTGCGGGCCCGCGGCGACGGCGGTGTGGTGACGGTGATCGCCGAATCCTCCATTCCCACAGTGCAATCGCTGATCCGATGGGATCCCGTGGGTCACGCCGAGGCCGACCTGACGGCGCGCGCCGAAGTGGGGCTGCCGCCCAGTGTGCACCTGGCGGCCATCGACGGCAGCACCGACGCGGTGACGGCATTGCTCGACGAGGCTCAGTTGCCCGACGGCGCCGAGTTGTTGGGCCCGGTTGACCTGCCGCCGGGGGTGCGCCGCCCGCCCGGCACCCCGGCCGGTGTGCCGGTGGTCAGGATGCTGGTGCGGGTCCGCCGCGAGCAGGGTCTGGAATTGGCGGCGAGCCTGCGCCGCGGTGTCGGCGTGCTCAGCGCCCGGCAATCTCACGAACCCGCACGGGTGCAGATCGACCCGCTGCAAATTGGTTAGACCGCGCACATCCGCGTCCCAGCAAACTGTCCGCGCCGCACATCGGCTACCCAGCAAACATGCGTCGGCCGGGCAGCAATTTGCGGGCGCCCGCACGGATGCCCGCCCGCAGCGATAGTATGCATAAGCAACAGTCCTTTCCTACGGGATTCGTAGGCGGGACCCGGGAACGGGGGCCAGGAGTGACGACGGAAAACACGACGGAAGCCGGCGAGTCGCTGGATGTCATCACCGATGCGTTGCTCACCGCTTCGCGTCTGCTGGTCGGCATATCGGCCCGGTCGATCGCGCAGGTCGACGAGAACATCACGATGGCGCAGTTCCGCACCCTGGTGATCCTGTCCAACCGGGGGCCGGTCAACCTGGCCACGCTGGCCAATCTGCTGGGTGTGCAACCGTCGGCCACCGGACGGATGGTGGACCGGCTGGTCGCCGCAGGGCTAATCGACCGCCTGCCGCACCCGACGTCGCGGCGCGAGCTGATCGCCGCCCTGACCAAGCGGGGGCGCGAGGTGGTGCGGCGGGTCACCGCCCACCGTCGCGCCGAGATCGCCGCCATCGTAGAAAAGATGCCGGAGGCCGAACGTCACGGGCTGGTACGCGCCCTGACGGCCTTCGCCGCGGCCGGCGGCGAGCCCGACGCCAACCTGGACATCGATCTGTAGTTGGGCCTCAGCGCTTTTCGGCGGTGAAGAGCAGGTACTCCCATCGCATCGTGGCGCCGGTCAGATACTCCTCGGCGAGTTCGATGAGTTGCGCGTCGAGCTCGGCGGCCAGCACCCGATTGTCGCCGATGTTCGCGTAGGCCTCGATCGTCGGACCGTAGTGATTCTTGAAGTACTCGTGAACCGCTGTGGCACAGTCGAATCGGTTGACCTCCAACATGCTCCGCAGCGCTGTGACGCGTCCGACGCGGTCGCCGAGCAGCCCCGTGACATAGCCCTTGCGTCCCCAGAGCGCCGCGGGTGGCGCCGCCGGCGACAGGCTGGGCCGGTAGGGCCTGATCGTCGCCAGCATCCGGCCGAAGAATCCTTCCGGGGTCCAGCTGATCACGCCGATCGTCCCGCCGGGCCGGCAGACCCGGGCCAGTTCGCCGGCCGCGCGCCGATGGTCGGGCGCGAACTGCACGCCGATCGCCGACATCACGACGTCGAATTCGCCGTCGTCGAACGGCAGCGCATGCGCGTTGGCTTCCTGGTAGTCCAGCGTCAATCCTTGCGCGGCGGCCCGCGCCTGCGATCGCTGCAGCAGCTCCGGGGTGAGGTCGGTCGAAACGACCGTGGCGCCCGTTTCGGCGGCGGGCAGCGAGATATTGCCCGAGCCGGCGGCCACGTCGAGTACCCGGACACCGGGGCCGATGCCGGTGGCAGCGACCAGGACCGGGCCCAGCGGGGCCATCACCTCCTCGGCCATCAGCGCGTAGTCGCCCAGCGCCCACATGGCGCGATGGGTGGCCGCAAGGTCTTCGGGAATCGTCACGTCGAGAGTCATCAGTCCTCCTGGGCGGTGGGAAAGAGCTGCGTACTCGACGTCGTTGTCGTCAGCGGCTTAGCGGCCACAATAATGTGTCCACTAAAAATAATATGCATACGCAACTGAATGTCTGCTGTGAAGCCACTCGCGCGGTCGAGCCGGATCCGGCGCTTCCTACACTGTCCCGGTGCGTCTCGTCTTCGCCGGAACCCCTGAACCCGCGCTGCCCGCGCTGCGCCGCCTTATCGACTCACCTGGTCACGAGGTTGTCGCCGTGTTGACCCGGCCCGATGCCGCGTCCGGGCGCCGCGGCAAACCCGAGCCGTCGCCGGTGGCCCGCGAGGCGCTCGACCGCGGCCTTCCGGTGTTGCGGCCCACCCGCCCGAACTCGGCGGAGTTCGTCGCCGAACTGGCGGAGTTGGCGCCGGACTGCTGCCCGGTGGTGGCCTACGGCGCGTTGCTGCGCGACGGCCTGCTCGCGGTGCCCCCGCGCGGCTGGGTCAACCTGCATTTCTCGCTGCTGCCGGCCTGGCGGGGGGCGGCGCCCGTGCAGGCCGCCATCGCGTCCGGAGACACGATCACCGGAGCGACGACGTTTCAGATCGAGCCCAGCCTGGACTCCGGACCGGTCTACGGCGTCGTGACCGAGACGATCCAGCCGACCGATACCTCGGGTGACCTCCTTGGACGACTGGCTATTTCGGGTGCGGCGCTGCTGTCGGCCACGCTGGACGGCATCGCCGACGGAACCCTGACGCCGCGACCCCAACCGTCCGACGGCGTCAGCTTCGCGCCGAAGATCACCGTCGAGGAGGCCCGGGTGCGCTGGGATCTGCCGGCGGCGGTGGTAGCGCGGCGGATCCGCGCCGTCACACCCAACCCGGGGGCCTGGACGATGATCGACGACCTGCGGATCAAACTGGGACCGGTGCGGATCGACGCCGACGCTCCAGAGTCGTTGCCGCCCGGCGTAATTCAGGTAGATCGCAAGAACGTGCGGATCGGCACCGGCTCGGAACCGGTGCGGCTGGACCAGATTCAGCCGCCCGGCAAGAAGCTCATGAACGCCATCGACTGGGCGCGCGGCGCCCGGCTCGACGCCACCGCGCGGGCGTCATGAGCCCGGCCCCGAAACAGCGCCGGCCGGCACCGCCCAAACGGCGCAAGCCGCTGGATCCGGCCCGGGCCGCCACCTTTGCGGTGCTGCGCGCCGTCAGCGAGCGCGACGCGTACGCGAACCTGGCCCTGCCCGCTCTGCTGCGCGAGCGAGGCATCACCGGGCGCGACGCCGCGTTCGCCACCGAACTGACCTACGGCACCTGCCGCACCCGTGGTCTGCTCGACGCGATCATCGGCGCGGTCGCCCAACGTCCGCCCGAGGCGATCAACCCGGTGCTGCTTGATCTGCTGCGGATGGGCACCTATCAACTGCTGCGCACCCGAGTCGACGCGCACGCCGCTGTGTCGACCACCGTCGAACAGGCCGGGATCGAATTCGATTCGGCGCGAGCCGGTTTCGTCAACGGCGTACTGCGGACCATCTCCGGGCGCGACGAGAAGTCCTGGGTGGACGAACTGGCCCCGGACCCGGCGCGCGATCCGATCGGGCACGCCGCGTTCGTGCACGCCCATCCGCGCTGGATCGCCCAGGCCTTCGCCGATGCGCTGGGCGCGGACGCCGGCGAACTCGACGCGGTGCTGGCCAGCGACGACGAACGGCCCCAGGTGCACCTGGCCGCGCGCCCGGGCGTACTGAGCGCGGCGGAGCTCGCGGAGGCGGTCGGCGGCACCGTCGGGCGCTACTCGCCGTACGCGGTGTATCTGCCGGGGGGTGACCCCGGAGCGCTGGCACCGGTGCGCGATGCCCGGGCGCTGGTTCAGGACGAGGGCAGCCAGCTGGTGGCCCGCGCGCTGACGCTGGCGCCGGTCGACGGCGACGCCGGACGCTGGCTGGACCTGTGCGCCGGCCCGGGCGGCAAGACCGCGTTGCTGGCCGCCCTGGCCGTCGAGCACGGCGCCCGGGGCACCGCGGTCGAGCCGTCGTCGGGCCGCGCGGACCTGGTCGTCGAGAACACCCGCGGGCTCGACGTCGACGTGCGGCGAGTCGACGGGCGCGAGACCGGCCTCGAGCCGGGTTTCGACCGGGTGCTCGTCGACGTGCCCTGCACCGGGCTGGGCGCCCTGCGCCGCCGGCCGGAGGCGCGGTGGCGTCGTCAGCCGTCCGACGTCCCGGCACTGGCCAAGCTGCAGCGCGAGCTGCTCGCCGCCGCGATCGCGCTGACCCGCCCCGGCGGCGTGGTGCTCTACTCGACCTGTTCGCCGCACCTCGCCGAAACGGTGGGGGTGGTGGCCGACGCCGTGCGCCGCCATCCCGTGCAGGCCTTGGACACTCGGCCGCTGTTCGAGCCAGCGGAGCTGGGCGAGGGGAACTATGTGCAGCTGTGGCCGCACCGGCACGGCACCGACGCGATGTTCGCCGCCGCGCTGCGCGTGAGCGAGTGACTGCCGGGCTCAGTACGCTGTCGCACATGGCTGGCAGCAGCGGTGGACCCCTGATAGCTCCGTCGATCCTGGCCGCGGATTTCGCCCGGCTCGCCGACGAGGCGGCGGCGGTGGACGGCGCCGACTGGCTACACGTCGACGTGATGGACGGCCACTTCGTGCCCAACCTGACGATCGGCCTGCCGGTGGTGGAGAGCCTGCTGGCCGCCACGCGCATTCCGATGGATTGCCATTTGATGATCGACAATCCCGACCGGTGGGCGCCCCCGTATGCCGAGGCGGGCGCCTACAACGTCACCTTTCACGCCGAGGCCACCGAGAACCCGATCGGGGTGGCCCGCGACATCCGGGCCGCCGGCGCCAAGGCCGGGATCAGCGTCAAGCCGGGCACCCCACTGGAGCCGTATCTGGAGATCCTGCCGCAGTTCGACACCCTGCTGATCATGTCGGTCGAGCCGGGCTTCGGCGGCCAGAGCTTCATCCCCGAGGTGCTGAGCAAGGTCCGCATCGTGCGCAAGATGGTCGACGCGGGGGAGTTGACGATCTTGGTCGAGATCGACGGCGGTATCAACGCGGACACCATCGAGGAGGCAGCCGAGGCGGGGGTCGATTGCTTCGTCGCCGGCTCCGCGGTCTACGGCGCGCAAGACCCCGAAGCCGCGATCGAGGCGCTGCGTCGCCAGGCCGCCGCCGCGTCGCCGCATCTACGGCTGTGAGCGTCCGGCCCGTCGAGAACCTCGACGCCGCAATGCGTTTGGCCATCGAGCAGTCCAATCTGGTCAAGGGCGGCACCTATCCGAACCCGCCGGTGGGCGCGGTGATCCTGGACGCCGACGGTCGAGTCGCCGGCGTCGGCGGCACCGAACCGACCGGCGGCGACCACGCCGAGGTGCTGGCGCTGCGCCGGGCCGGCGGCCTGGCGGCCGGAGGCACCGCGGTGGTCACGCTGGAGCCGTGCAACCACTACGGCAAGACTCCGCCGTGCGTGAATGCGCTGATCGACGCCGGGGTGCGGACGGTCGTCTACGCCGTCACCGATCCCAACGAGGTCGCGGCGGGCGGCGCGGACCGGTTGGCGGAAGCGGGTGTCCAGGTGCAGTCCGGTGTGCTGGCCGACGAGGTCGCCGGCGGCCCGCTGCGAGAGTGGCTGCACAAGCAGCGCACCGGATTGCCGCACGTGACATGGAAATACGCCAGCAGCCTGGACGGTCGCAGCGCGGCCGCCGACGGCACCAGCCGGTGGATCTCCAGCGAAGCGGCGCGGTTGGACCTGCACGGGCGCCGCACCGCCGCCGACGCGATCATCGTCGGGACCGGCACCGTCCTGGCCGACGATCCGGCGCTGACCGCCCGGTTGCCCGACGGCTCGCTGGCGGACCGGCAACCGCTGCGCGTCGTGGTCGGCATGCGCGAAATACATTCCGAGGCAAAGGTTCTCAACGACGATTCGCGCACCATGGTGATTCGCACCCGCGATCCCCTGGAGGTGCTCAAGGCGCTAGCCGACCGCACCGACGTCCTGCTGGAGGGCGGGCCGACCCTGGCGAGCGCCTTCCTGCGCGAGGACGCGATCGACCGGATCCTGACCTACGTCGCGCCGATCCTGTTGGGTGGACCCGTCACCGCGGTCGGCGACGTCGGCGTGCCCACGATCACGCGGGCCCTGCGGTGGCGCTTCGACGGCTCCGACCGGGTCGGCCCGGACCTGTTGCTCAGCCTGGTGCCGCAGCGCGGCTAGCGCTCACCCAGGGAGACCGCTTCCTGCTCGGCGAGTTCCGGCTCCTCGGCATGCTCCTTGCGGCCGCCGAGCAGCAGACCCAGCAGTGCGCCCACCACGCAGATGACGACGGTGGCCGCGAAGATGTCGCCGTACATCAGGGCGAAAGCCTTCAGGTACAGGGTGGCCTGGGCGGCGATGCGTTCCAGCAGCGTCGCGTCGGCGGGGATCTTCGCCGACAGCCCCGCGATGATCTGGTTGAACCGGTACAACCCCCAGGCGCTCAGCGCCGCGACGCCGATCAGCATGCCCGTCATCCGGGCCACCACCACCGCCGCGGAGGCGATGCCGTGCTGGGCCGACGGTACCACCCGCAGGGCGGCCGAGGTCAGCGGTCCGATCACCAGGCCGAGTCCCAGGCCGGCCACCAGCAGGTCGGTGTGGACCAGCGGCAGGTTCACCCCGAACACGTCGTGATGCTGGGTCATCACGTCCATCCGCCAGTAGTGGATCAGCCAGTACCCATACGCCGCGATCAGCAGCCCGAGGAACGTCATCGCGCGGTCGCCGATCCGGGTCGCGATGAAACCGCCCAGCACCGCGCCGATCGGCAGCGCGATCAGGAACCACAGCAGCAAGCCGGCGGCCTGCGTCTGGGACATCTGCAGCACGCCCTGGCCGAACAGCTCGACGTTGACCAGGGTCACCATTAGCGCCGCGCCCGCGGCCACCGATGCACCCAGCGCGGCCAGGAACGGCCGGAAGTGCACCCCGGTGGGTTCGATGAGGCGGGTGCGGGAGAAACGCTCCCAGAGGATGAACAGCACCGCGACCACGACGGCGCCGATCACCAGCGGCAATCCGTAGCTGGGCAGGATCGTCTTGCCGTCGGGCGCCGGGTTGTACAGGCCGATGACCGCCAGTCCCAGCGCGACGGCCAGCAGCACGCCCCCGACGACGTCGACCTTCTCGGGCTGGTCCGCGTGCTGGTGCGACGGCAGGCTGAACTGGATCATCACCATGGCGATCAGGGTCAGCGGCACGTTGATCCAGAACACGTAGCGCCAGTCGTGGAACAACCAGACGATGAAGATCCCGTACAGCGGACCGAGCACGCTGCCGAGCTCCTGCGCGGCACCGATGCCGCCGAGCACGCTGGCGCGGTTGCGTTGCGCCCACAGGTCGGCGCCCAGCGCCAGCGTGACCGGCAACAACGCGCCGCTGGCGATGCCCTGGACGGTGCGGCCGGCGATCAGCAGATGGAAATCGCCCCAATGCCCGGCCAGCGCGGTGACCACCGAGCCGACGATGAACAGGGCCAGGCTGATCTGCAGCACCAGCTTGCGGCCGAAGCGGTCCGACGCCCGGCCCAGCAGCGGCATCGCGGCGATGTAGCCCAGCAGGTACATCGTGATGATCCAGGTGATGCGCTGCAGTTGGTTGATCGGGATGTGAACGTCGCTCATGATGTCGCGCATGATCGTGACGACGACGTAGGCGTCCAGGGCGCCCAGCAGTACGGCGAGGCTGCCCGCGCTGATCGCTATTCCGCGTCCTGCTCGCATGCTGATCAGCTCACCGGGGGCTTGGTGACGGTGACCGGCTTGCCCCAGTCCGACAGCGTGATCTGGACGGAATTGCCTTCGCTCTTCTGCAGGTTGGCCTGGACCAGCTGGTGGTCGCCGCTCTCCTGAATCCAGACGGTGGCCGGCAACGGCTGGCTCGCGCTCATGCTCGGGATGATCTTGTTGACCGCATCGGCGGCGACGTTTCCGCTGATCTTGATCGTGGTCTGGCCGTTGATCGTTTCGCGGTCCTCGGCCTTGGCGTTGGTGAAGTTCGTCAGCACGTTGGCCAGTCCGGCGTCCTGGCTGAGCAGCACCGAGACGTCGTAGACGTCGGAGGCCTTACCGAAGTCGCTCCACTTGTTCGGGGTCAGCGTGGCGTACAGCACCGAGTCGTAGACGACGAAGTTGGCGTCGATGTCGGAGCCCGCCATCGACAGCTGCGCATTGCCCGACGCGGCGGTGCTCGGGACGGTGGTCAGGTCGCCGGTCAGCTGCTTGATCGGCAGTCCGGGAATCTTGCCCTGCGTCGACAGCACCAGGTGAACGCTCTTGACGGTTTTGGTGACGTCGGCGGACTGCTTGACCAAGTTTGTGGCGTCGGGCAACGGGCCGCCGCTCGGCTTCGAACCCGACGAGCAGCCCGCGATCAGGGCGGTGGCGACAGTCAGGGAAGCGAGGACGGCCGTGAGTCGGCGGCGTGTCTGCATACCGTGCATCGTAGAGGAGCACGATGACCGGACTTCGGGACGCAGGGTCTGCCCGGCCCCGCGACGAGGGCGTTTCGTGTGTCGGTCGTGGCCGTTCACCACGCAAAGCATCGGCGAATTAGCCTGATGGCATGTTCACCGGAATTGTCGAGGAACTCGGCGAGGTCACCGGCCGCGATGTGCTCGCCGACGCCGCCCGCCTGACCATCCGCGGTCCCGTTGTCACCGCCGACGCCGGCCACGGGGATTCGATCGCCGTCAACGGCGTCTGCCTGACGGTCGTCGAATTGCTCGCCGACGGCCAATTCACCGCCGACGTGATGGCCGAGACCCTGGACCGGTCCAACCTGGGCGGGCTGCAGGTCGGCAAGCGGGTCAATCTCGAGCGGGCCGCCGCGGTCAACAGCCGGCTCGGCGGGCACATCGTGCAGGGGCACGTCGACGGCACCGGCCAGGTGGTGGCCCGGACTCCCTCCGAGCATTGGGAAGTGGTGCGCATCGAGATCCCCGCGGCGGTCGCGCGGTATGTCGTGGAGAAGGGATCGATCACCGTCGACGGGATCTCGCTGACCGTCTCCGGGCTCGGTGCCGAGCCGCGGGACTGGTTCGAGGTCTCGCTGATCCCAACTACCCGGGAGCTGACCACCCTCGGTGCTGCTGCGGTCGGCACCCAGGTGAACCTCGAAGTCGACGTGATCGCCAAATATGTCGAGCGACTGATGACCGCAAGAAACCAATGAGGGTCGTCGCCGCAATTTCCGTCGCCGCCCTGCTGTGCACGATGTCGCTGTGGGGCAGTGGCAGCGCGTATGCCAACGCGAATCAGGAACAACAGGCGTGTCAGCTCATGGACGATCCCGCCGGACATGATTTGGGCTATCAGCCCGCCGAATATGCCTTCATGGTGTTGCGCGGCACGATGACGGCCGTTGACGCCCGAAACGTAATCGCTCTGGCGACGCAGGACTTTTGCCCCAACCACGTCATGGACTTACCGGCCAGCTGGCGTTAGAAGCGAAACCTGTTCTGCCGCAAGCAAATCAGTGACTTCTGGGGTGCGCGCGGTCGACCGTCGAGCTGCAATTAGGGCGTCGCCCCCCGGTCGCCTCATGCCCTTTTCGGGTGACCCCCGGCCGCGATATCGGGCCGGGCAAAAGATTTCATTTTGGTAACAATAGTCACGATCCCACTACACCATGGCGACACGCCTGTTCTAAATCCCCACGCAGCCCTTCGCGGGTCCATACTCAAACGCATTGGCCGGCCGCCTTTGTTTACGAGCAGGACGACGCGAAGGAGCTGCAGATGTCCGTCGAAAGGTTGGCCGAGGCCGTCTACGAAGACCTCGCATTCGAAGCGGTAGCGACACTGGCCGGCCGTAAGGCCGAAGCGCAATCACGAGCGGTGTGGAGCAGGGAAGTCAACGACACCACCCTGACGATCGTCGAGCACCGGGTCCGCGACTACACCAGTTACGAGTTGGTCGGCGACGACGGGCGCGACGTGTCGCTCGGGCGGTTTTCCAGTTACCCCGCCGCCACCGCCGCGGTCAGCAAGTGGACACATTTCATCGAAGCCGGTGGCTCGGTCGGCAGGTGGCTTGCCCACTACGCGGCCGACTGTGGCGGCGGCGTGGTGATCCAGATGCCGATGAGGCGAACCGTCTAGCGGCACCCAGCCAACCGGGCCGCCGCTGCTGCGGCCCCAACCGGCGGGTAAGAATCGTCACAACTCGCCTTGTCCCGCGGGCTCGTGGCGGCGCGGTCGCCCCTGGTCAGGGTGGGAAAGTAACGGCGCCGAACACCGCTACACGCTGGCACGACGGCGCATGCCCCCTGCAGCGGGCATGAACCTCATGCGAATCCGCGACGTCACGACCTATGTGGTCCCAAAGAATGGGCAATAACCCTGCGTCCCGCGTGGTTCATACTTGAAGCAATGCGCGGGCTTCGCGTGTTGCTCGGCACGACAGCAAGGCAGCACAGATGACGAGGTTGGACTCCGTCGAGAGGGCGGTTGCCGACATTGCGGCCGGCAAAGCTGTCGTCGTGATCGATGACGAGGAACGTGAGAACGAGGGCGACCTGATCTTCGCCGCCGAGAAGGCGACGCCGGAGATGGTGGCATTCATGGTGCGCTACACCTCGGGCTACCTGTGCGTCCCGCTGGACGGCGCGATCTGCGACAAGCTGGGCCTGCTGCCGATGTACGCGCTCAACCAGGACAAGCATGGGACCGCCTACACGGTCACCGTCGATGCGAGAAACGGCATCGGTACCGGGATTTCGGCGTCCGACCGCGCCACCACGATGCGGCTGTTGGCCGACCCCGCCAGCGTTGCCGACGATTTCACCCGCCCCGGCCACGTGGTTCCGTTGCGCGCCAAGGACGGCGGGGTGCTGCGCCGGCCCGGCCACACCGAGGCCGCCGTCGACCTGGCCCGGATGGCGGGCCTGCAGCCCGCGGGCGCGATCTGCGAGATTGTCAGCCAAAAGGACGAGGGCTCGATGGCCCAGACCGATGAGCTGCGGGTGTTCGCCGACGAACACGACCTCGCGCTGATCACCATCGCCGACATCATCGAATGGCGGCGCAAGCACGAAAAGCACATCGAGCGGATCGTCGAGGCGCGTATCCCGACCCGGCACGGCGAGTTTCGCGCGATTGGCTACGCGAGCATCTACGAGGAAGTCGAGCACGTGGCGCTGGTGCGCGGCGACATCGCCGGGCCCAGCGGTGAGGGCGACGACGTGCTGGTGCGGGTGCACTCAGAATGCCTGACCGGCGATGTGTTCGGTTCGAGGCGCTGCGACTGCGGCCCCCAGCTCGACGCGGCGATGGCCATGGTCGCTCGGGAGGGTCGCGGCGTGGTGCTCTACATGCGCGGTCACGAGGGCCGCGGCATCGGCCTGATGCACAAACTGCAGGCCTATCAGCTGCAGGATGCCGGTGACGACACCGTCGACGCCAACCTCAAGCTCGGATTACCGGCCGATGCAAGGGATTACGGAATCGGCGCGCAGATCCTGTCGGACCTGGGCGTGCGGTCGATGCGGCTGCTGACCAACAACCCGGCCAAACGGGTCGGGCTGGACGGGTACGGGCTGCACATCATCGAGCGCGTCTCCCTTCCGGTACGGGCCAACGCGGAGAACATCCGCTATCTGATGACCAAACGAGACAGGATGGGACACGATTTGGCCGGGCTGGACGACTTCCACGAATCCGTCCATCTGCCGGGCGAGTTCGGTGGTGCTTTGTGAGTGGAGTCGGCGTTCCGGAGGTGGGGGAGCTCGACGCGTCCGGCATGCGGCTCGGCATCGTCGCCAGCACCTGGCACAGCACGATCTGCGAAGCGCTGTTGGCCGGTGCGCGGAAAGTGGCAGCGGAGTCCGGCATCGACAGCCCGACGGTGGTCCGCGTGCACGGCGCGATCGAGATTCCGGTGGTGGCCCAGGAGCTGGCCCGCAACCACGACGCCGTCATCGCGCTCGGCGTGGTGATCCGTGGTGCCACACCGCATTTCGAGTACGTGTGCGACGCGGTGACCCAGGGCCTCACTCGGGTTTCGCTGGACGCCGCCACGCCGGTCGGCAACGGGGTGCTGACCACCAACACCGAGGAGCAGGCCCTGGATCGGGCCGGGCTGCCGACGTCCGCCGAGGACAAGGGAGCTCAGGCGGCCGGCGCCGCGCTGACCGCCGCGCTGACATTGCGTGACCTGCGCGCTCGGTCGTGACGGGACTGTCGTCCCGCGCCGAGTGGGATGTCGAACTGCGTCCGCATTGGACGCCGATATTTGCCTATGGTGCGGCATTTCTGATCGCCGTGGCCCATATTGCCGTCGGGCTGCTGCTGAAGATCAGCTCCAGCGGGGTGATCTTTCAAACCGGCGACCAGGTGGCGATGGGCGGTTTGGGGCTGGTCATCGCCGGGCTCGTCCTGTTGTTCGCCCGGCCCCGGTTGCGCGCCGGGCCCGCCGGGCTTTCGGTGCGAAACTTGCTGGGAGACAGGCTAGTTCCATGGTCGGAGTTGGTCGGTGTGTCGTTTCCGGCCGGCAGCCGCTGGGCACACATCGATCTGCCCGACGACGAATACATCCCGGTGATGGCGATCCAGGCCGTCGACAAGGACCGGGCCGTCGACGCGATGGATTCGGTGCGGTCGGCGCTGGCCCGCTATCGGCCTGACCTGCGCGCGCGCTGAACAACGAGACCGGCGACATTGTCGTAGGATCGCCCGATGGCACGGCAACTCAGGGGGGCCGTCGCGGCGTTCCTGATCGCCGTGACAACGTGCGCCTGCACCACTTCGGTCAGCGGGCGTGCGATCCGGGCACCCGAGCAATCCCCACCCGGCGGTCCGACGTCCGCCGTGCCGCCCGGCCTGATTCCGGCGCGCGACCTGCTGCTGGCCGACGGCGACACCACTCCGCTCGGCGTGGCGACGGCGGCTCCGGTCGGCGCCACCTACTTCACCAGCGTGCAGCCCACCGAGTGCTCCGCGGCGCTGCTGTTCAAGGGTTCGCCGCTGCCACCGGCCCGCTCAGCCGACCACGCCGAATCCGAATACAAGTTCGGCGGCCCGGCCCTATATGCCGAATCGGCCGACGTCTACGACAAGAAGCTGGACGCCCACGAAGTGGTGTGGAAGGGTTTTGGCGCCGTATCGAAGTGCCACGGCGACGCGATCGGCCATTCGTCCCAGGGAGACTTCCGGCCCATGCGGCTGTCTTCCTTCGGCACCCCGTCCAACGGTGTCCTGGTGTGGACCATGACCCGCCCGGATTGGACCTGCGATTAGGGGCTGGTCGTGGTCCCGCGCACCGCACTGATGCTGTCGGCGTGCGACGTCAAACCAGGATTTCCGATGGCCGAGTGGGCGGCAAAACGCCGAGCGCAGCTGGACAGTCGGCCTGCCTGAAGTTTGCTCAGTAGTTCTTGCAGCTGATCATCATCTGCCGGAAGATCGGGAACGCCTGGTCGGCTCCCGGGTTGTTCTGGATCGCCTTGAGCAGGTTCACCCGCTGATCCGGAGTCGAAGCCATGAACTGCTGCAGGAACTGCTGGTTCGGCGGTGATTGGTCCAGGTACTGGGCGGCCATCGGGTTTTCCGCGTGCACGGCCCGCATCGCCTGGTCATACGTGCAGGTTGTGTTCACCATCGGGCCGATGTCGGGGGTAGCGGATGCGATCCCCGTTCCCGCGCTTAGCGACACTGCCAGACACCCAACCCCCATGGCCAGCCCGGCCAACGGTCGTTTGCTCATTTGTAGCTCCCTCCAGCTATTGCCACCCACTGTAGCGTCACAGCTAACCCGGTGCTTAGCCCGAACCGGGCCCCGCCAAACCGTCCGGGGTGTTCACGTCGGGCGAAAAGCAGACAATTTCGCACCACGCCATCCCGATCGGCCGGCGCCCGTTTCCCGGCTACTAGCCTGGGTACGTGCCAGATCCCGCCACCTATCGACCCGCTCCCGGATCCATTCCGGTCGAGCCGGGGGTGTACCGATTCCGGGACACGCACGGGCGGGTGATCTACGTCGGCAAGGCCAAGAGCCTGCGCAGCCGGCTGACGTCATATTTCGCCGACGTCGCCAATCTGCACCCGCGCACCCGGCAGATGGTGACCACCGCGGCCAAGGTCGAGTGGACGGTGGTCAACACCGAAGTCGAGGCGCTGCAGCTGGAATACAACTGGATCAAGGAATTCGATCCACGTTTCAATGTGCGTTACCGCGACGACAAGTCCTACCCGGTGCTGGCCGTCACCCTCAACGAGGAGTTTCCCCGGCTGATGGTCTATCGCGGCCCGCGCCGAAAAGGCGTGCGCTACTTCGGCCCCTATTCGCACGCATGGGCGATCCGGGAGACGCTGGATCTGCTCACCCGGGTGTTCCCCGCGCGCACGTGTTCCGGCGGAGTGTTCAAGCGGCACAAGCAGATTGATCGCCCGTGTCTGCTGGGCTACATCGACAAGTGCTCGGCGCCCTGCATCGGCAGGGTCAGCGCCGAGCAGCATCGCCAAATCGTCGACGACTTCTGCGACTTCCTGTCCGGCCGGACCGACCGGTTCGCCCGCGAGCTGGAACAGCAGATGCACGCGGCATCGGATGAACTCGACTTCGAACGGGCGGCCCGGCTTCGCGACGATCTCGGCGCGGTCAAGCGGGCGATGGAGAAGCAGGCCGTCGTGCTGGGCGACGGTACCGACGCCGACGTGGTCGCGTTCGCCGACGACGAGCTCGAGGCGGCGGTGCAAGTGTTTCACGTCCGCGGCGGCCGGGTCCGAGGTCAACGCGGCTGGATCGTCGAAAAGTCGGCTGACCCAGGCGATTCCGGTGAAGAGCAGTTGGTCGAGCAGTTCCTGACGCAGTTCTACGGCGACCAGGCGGAGCTGGGCGGTGCGGCCGACGAAGCGGCCAACCCCGTTCCGCGTGAGGTGCTGGTGCCGTGTCTGCCGTCGAATGCCGACGAGTTGGCGAGCTGGCTGTCCGGGCTGCGCGGATCCCGGGTCGCGCTGTGGGTGCCGCGGCGCGGCGACAAGCGGGCGCTGGCCGAGACCGTGCAGCGCAACGCGAAAGAGGCGCTGCAGCAGCACAAGCTGAAGCGGGCCGGTGACTTCAACGCCAGATCCGCTGCGCTGCAGAACATTCAGGACGCGCTTGGACTGGCCGATGCGCCGCTACGGATCGAGTGCGTCGACATCAGCCATGTCCAGGGCACCGATGTGGTGGGCTCGCTGGTGGTGTTCGAGGACGGGCTGCCCCGCAAGTCGGACTACCGGCACTTCGGCATCCGGGAGGCCGCCGGGCAGGGCCGATCCGACGACGTCGCGTCCATCGCCGAGGTGACCCGGCGCCGGTTCCTGCGCCACCTGAGCGATCAGAGCGACCCGAATATGCTTTCCCCGGAAGGCAAATCACGCAGGTTCGCCTATCCACCCAACCTGTACGTCGTCGACGGCGGCGCGCCCCAAGTCAATGCGGCCAGCGCCGTACTCGAGGAACTCGGCATCACCGACGTCGCGGTGATCGGGCTGGCCAAGCGGCTGGAAGAGGTGTGGGTACCCTCGGAGCCGGATCCCATCATCATGCCGCGCAATAGCGAGGGACTTTATTTGCTGCAGCGGGTGCGTGACGAGGCGCACCGGTTCGCGATCACTTACCATCGCAGCAAGCGATCCAAGCGAATGACCGCCTCAGCGTTGGATTCGGTGCCAGGATTGGGAGAACATCGCCGCAAGGCGCTGGTCACTCATTTCGGATCGATAGCCCGCCTCAAGGAGGCCACCGTCGACCAGATCACCGCCGTGCCGGGCATCGGCGTGGCAACGGCCACGGCCGTCCTCGAGGCGCTACGACCCGAGCCGCCCGAACAACCCGGGGCCTCGGCATGACTCACGACAGCGAGCAGCGGTCCGCGCCCGCGGGCGGCCGACCGGGTGACGCCGCCGGGATCGACGTCGTTCTGGTCACCGGACTGTCCGGGGCCGGGCGCGGTACCGCGGCCAAGGTGCTCGAGGACCTCGGCTGGTATGTGGCCGATAACCTTCCGCCGCAGCTGATCACCCGGATGGTGGATTTCGGGCTGGCGGCCGGGTCGCGGATCACCCAGCTTGCGGTCGTGATGGATGTGCGGTCGCGCGGTTTCACCGGTGACCTCGACGAGGTCCGCAACGAGTTGGCCACCCGCAACATCAACCCGCGGGTGGTGTTCATGGAGGCGTCCGACGACATGCTGGTGCGCCGCTACGAAAACAACCGGCGCAGCCACCCGCTGCAGGGCCAGCAGACGCTGGCCGAGGGCATCGCGGCCGAGCGCCGGATGCTGGCGCCGGTGCGCGCGACCGCGGACCTGATCATCGACACCTCCACGCTGTCGGTGCGGGGTCTGCGGGAAAGCATCGAGCGCGCCTTCGGTGGCGACGCGAGCCTGTCGACGAGCGTCACCGTCGAGTCGTTCGGCTTCAAGTACGGGCTGCCGATGGACGCCGACATGGTGATGGATGTCCGATTTCTGCCGAACCCGCACTGGGTCGACGAGCTGCGGCCGCACACCGGCCAGCACCCCGCGGTGCGCGACTACGTGTTGGGCCAACCGGGGGCGGCGGAGTTCCTCGACGCCTACCATCGACTGCTATCTCTGGTTGTCGACGGCTACCGCCGGGAGGGCAAGCGCTACATGACGGTCGCGATCGGCTGCACCGGCGGCAAACACCGCAGCGTCGCGATCGCGGAGGCGTTGATGCAGTTGCTGCGGGGCGCGAACACCGAAGGACAACTGTCGGTGCGGGTGCTGCACCGGGATCTGGGCCGCGAATGAGTCCACCACAGAGCGAGGGCATCGTCGCGCTGGGCGGTGGGCACGGCCTGTATGCGACGCTGTCCGCGGCACGCCGGTTGACGCCCTACGTCACCGCCGTGGTGACCGTCGCCGACGACGGCGGCTCGTCGGGCCGGCTGCGCAGCGAATTGGACGTGGTGCCGCCGGGCGATCTACGAATGGCGTTGGCGGCATTGGCATCTGACAGTCCGTACGGGCGACTGTGGGCGACCATCCTGCAGCACCGCTTCGGCGGTAGCGGGGCGCTGGCCGGGCATCCGATCGGCAACCTGCTGCTGGCCGGCCTGTCCGAGGTGCTGGCCGATCCGGTTGCCGCTCTCGACGAGCTGGGGCGCATCCTCGGCGTCAAGGGCCGGGTGCTGCCGATGTGCCCGATCGCGCTGCAGATCGAGGCCGACGTCTCCGGCCTCGAGGCCGACCCGCGGATGTTCCGGCTGATTCGCGGTCAGGTCGCAATCGCGACCACACCGGGCAAGGTGCGCCGGGTGCGGCTGCTGCCGCCGGATCCGCCGGCGACCCGCCAAGCCGTGGACGCGATCATGGCCGCCGACCTGGTGGTGCTGGGGCCCGGCTCCTGGTTCACCAGCGTGATCCCGCACGTGCTGGTTCCGGAGCTGGTCGCCGCGCTGCGGGCCACCTCGGCCCGTCGCGCCCTGGTGCTCAACCTGGTGGCCGAACCCGGGGAGACGGCCGGGTTCTCGGTCGAGCGGCATCTGCACGTACTGGCCCAGCATGCGCCCGGATTCACCGTCAACGACATCATCATCGACGCGGATCGGGTGCCGAGTGAGCGCGAACGCGATCAACTGCGCCGCACCGCGACCCTGCTAAAGGCCGAGGTCCACTTCGCGGATGTGTCCCGACCTGGTACACCTTTACATGATCCGGGCAAGCTTGCGGCGGCCCTGGACGGGGTCCGAACGGGCCGCACGGGTCCGGCAGCGCCTTCGGCGAAGGCCACCGCAGAGATTCGGGTTGACGGTGAAAGCTCAACGACGGGCGTGAACGGACCGGCTGGCAGCGGACCAAGGGGTGACGACGCGTGGCGATGACGACCGAAGTCAAGGACGAGCTGAGCCGCTTGGTAGTGAAATCGGTCAGCGCGCGTCGAGCCGAGGTCACCTCGTTGCTGCGCTTCGCCGGCGGATTGCACATCGTGGGCGGCCGGGTGGTCGTCGAGGCCGAGGTGGACCTGGGCAACATCGCGCGCCGGCTGCGCAAGGACATCTTCGACCTGTACGGCTACAACGCCGTCGTGCATGTGTTGTCGGCCAGTGGGATTCGCAAGAGCACCCGCTACGTGCTGCGGGTGGCCAACGACGGCGAGGCGCTGGCCCGCCAGACCGGGCTGCTCGACATGCGCGGGCGCCCGGTGCGCGGCCTGCCCGCCCAGGTGGTAGGCGGCAGCGTCGGGGATGCCGAGGCCGCGTGGCGGGGTGCCTTTTTGGCGCACGGGTCGCTGACCGAGCCCGGGCGTTCGTCGGCGCTGGAGGTCAGCTGCCCCGGCCCGGAGGCGGCACTGGCGCTGGTGGGCGCGGCGCGGCGGCTCGGGGTCAGTGCCAAGGCCCGTGAGGTGCGGGGCGCCGATCGCGTGGTGGTGCGCGACGGCGAGGCGATCGGCGCGTTGCTGACCCGGATGGGCGCCCAGGACACCCGGCTGATCTGGGAGGAGCGCCGGATGCGTCGCGAGGTGCGGGCGACGGCCAACCGGCTGGCCAATTTCGACGACGCCAACCTGCGCCGCTCGGCACGGGCCGCGGTGGCCGCGGCGGCAAGGGTGGAGCGGGCGCTCGAGATCCTCGGCGACACCGTCCCCGACCATCTGGCCTCGGCCGGCAAGCTGCGGGTCGAGCATCGGCAGGCTTCGCTGGAGGAGCTCGGCCGGCTCGCCGACCCGCCGATGACGAAAGACGCCGTGGCTGGCCGTATTCGGCGGTTGCTGTCGATGGCCGATCGCAAGGCGAAGGTCGAAGGCATCCCTGATACCGAGTCGGCCGTGACGCCGGACTTGCTGGAGGATGCTTAACTAGCCACGGCGCGACGGGGGAAATGGGGGGCGCGTGGCGGGTTTGTTGTGGATTGCTCGACTTCATTTGCTGGCGAGGACTACGGTCATCGCATGAAGCGGCTTTCGAGTGTTGATGCGGCGTTTTGGTCTGCGGAAACTGCGGGCTGGCATATGCATGTCGGTGCGCTGGCGCTGTGCGATCCCAGCGGTGCGCCCGAGTACAGCTTTCAGCGACTTCGCGAGCTGCTGATCGAGCGGCTGCCGGAGTTGCCGCAGCTGCGCTGGCGGGTCAGCGGAGCGCCGCTCGGGCTGGACCGGCCGTGGTTCGTCGAGGACGAAGAACTCGACGTCGACTTCCACATCCGCCGCATCGGGGTGCCGGCGCCCGGGGGCCGTCGCGAGCTGGAGGAGCTGGTCGGCCGGCTGATGTCCTACAAGCTGGACCGCACCCGGCCGCTGTGGGAGCTCTGGGTGATCGAAGGCGTCGAGGGCGGCCGGGTCGCGACGCTGACCAAGATGCACCACGCGATCGTCGACGGTGTCTCCGGCGCCGGGCTGGGTGAAATTCTGTTGGACGTCACGCCGGAACCCCGCCCGCCGCAACAGGAGACGGTGGGATCGCTGGTCGGAGTCAAGGTTCCGGGGATCGAGCGGCGTGCGGTGGGCGCGCTGATCAACGTCGGCGTCAAGACGCCGTTCCGGATTGCCCGGCTGGTCGAGCAGACGGTGCGCCAGCAGATCGCCGCGCTGGGTCTCACCAGCAGGCCGCCGCGTTTCTTCGAGGCGCCCAAAACCCGCTTCAACGCACCGGTTTCGCCGCATCGGCGGGTCACCGGCTGCCGCGTCGAGCTGGCCCGAGTCAAGGCCGTCAAGGACGCCTACGGTGTCAAGCTCAACGACGTCGTGCTGGCGCTGGTGGCCGGCGCCGCCCGCGAATATCTGCAGAAACGCGGCGAACTGCCGGCCAAACCGCTGATCGCGCAGATCCCGGTGTCCACCCGCACCGGCGCGGACAAGGACGACATCGGCAACAAGATCAGCTCGATGACGGCGTCGCTTGCCACCGACATCGACGATCCCGCCGAGCGGTTGCGGGCCATCCACGAGAGCACGCAAAGCGCCAAGGTGATGGCCGAGGCGCTGTCGGCGCATCAGATTATGGGACTCACCGAGACGACCCCGCCCGGGCTGCTGCAGCTGGCCGCGCGCGTACACCGCCACCGGCCTGTCCCGAAACCTGGCCCCCGCTCAACCTGGTCGTGTCGAACGTTCCCGGTCCGCCCATGCCGCTGTACATGGCCGGGGCGAAGCTGGAATCGCTGGTGCCGCTGGGCCCGCCGGTGATGGACATCGCGCTGAACATCACCGGCTTCTCCTACCAGGACTCGCTGGACTTCGGTTTCGTGACGACCCCGGAAGTGGCCAACGACATCGACGACATGGCCGACCTGATCGAGCCGGCGCTGACCGAGCTCGAGAAGGCGATCGATCTGGGCTAGTCGGCCCGGCCGGCTGCCGCCCGGCTCAGTTCTCGAGCAAGTCGGCTCGCCCCTGCCGAGCCGGTAAATCCGCAGGCCGTCACTCGCACTTTGGCTGCGGACTTACAGGTTCGGCGAAAACGCGGCCGCTAGTCGCGGGGTAGGTAGGTCGTCGCGTACACCCAGGACAAGAACCGCGCCACGGCCTCGGCGGATTTGTGCGCGCGGGGGGAACCGAAGATGTCGAACGCGTGCTGCGCGTTCGGCAATTCGGCGTAGGCGACCGGCGACTTCGACACCGAACGCAGTTCCTCGACGAACTCGCGCGCCTCGACGACCGGGATCAGCGAGTCGTCGGTGCCGTGCAGCACGAAAAACGGTGGCGCATCGGCCCGTACGTGCCGGATCGGCGATGCGTCCAGATAGAGCTCCCGGTTGGCGCTGAGTTTCTGCTTGACGACCAGCTTTTCCAGCACCTCGACGAACTGGGCGCGGCCGCTGGCCTCGGTGGAGAACCAGTCGTAGCGGCCGTAGAACGGGACGGCCGCCACCACCGAGGTATCGGCCTCCTCGAAGCCGGGCTGGAACTGCGGGTCGTTCGGGGTCAGGGCCGCCAGCGCGGACAGGTGGCCACCGGCCGAACCGCCGCTGATGGCAACGAAATTCGGGTCTCCGCCGTAGTCCGCGATGTTCTCCTTCACCCATGCCAGCGCGCGCTTGACGTCGACGATGTGGTCGGGCCAGGTGTGCACGGGCGAGACCCGGTAGTTCATCGACACGCAGATCCAGCCGCGCGAAACCAGATGCGCCATCAAGGGATACGCCTGCGGTCGGCGCCAGCCGATCATCCATGCGCCGCCGGGAACCTGCAGCAGCACCGGCGCCTTGCCGTCGCGCGGCAGGTCGCGGCGGCGCCAGATGTCAGCGAGGTTGGACCGCCCGTGCGGACCGTACCGCACGATGTTCTCCTTCTCGACAAAGCGGCGGCGGGCCACGGTGGTGCGCAGGGGCGGGTTTCGCCGGCCCCGGCGGGTCGGCTCGGCGGGCAGCGCCTTGAGTTCTTCGGCGTAGTCGGGGCCCAGCTGTTCGGTCAGGCCGCATTCCAGCACCGGGCCCGGGGTCGTGGCGCCCCGGTAGCCGATCACCCCGAGGATCGCCCAGGACGCGGCCGTCAGCGCCAGCGCCGCTTTGCCTTTCGGCCCGGCGAAGTCCCCGCGCCGGGCGCGGCGTGCGGCATCCAGCATCGAGACGCCGGCGTACAGGCCTGGCACTTCCGAGGTCGGCCAGCCGAACCAGAACACCGCGATCGAAGCGTAGGGATTGCGGGTGACCGGCCGTAATCCGTTGGCGGCGTTGAGGAGTTCGGTCGCCGCGCGCAGCAGCGGTCTACGCCGGCGCATCAGCCGCTCACCCGGGCTTGCAGTTCGGCGCGCAGGATCTTGCCGGTGCTGCCGCGGGGCAGTTCGTCGAGAATCGAAATCTCGCGTGGCACCTTGTAATTGGCGAGGTTGTCGCGGACGTGTTGTTTGAGGGTTTCGGGCGTGACTGCCGAGCCCGGCCCGAGCACCACGAACGCCGCCAGCCGCTGACCGTACTGTTCGTCGTCCACGCCGATCACCGCGGCCTCGGCCACCTCTGGGTGCGCGGCAAGCGTCTTCTCTACCTCGATCGGGCAGATGTTCTCGCCGCCGGAGACGATCATCTCGTCGTCGCGCCCGACCACGAACAGCCGTCCGGCCTCGTCGAGATAGCCGACGTCGCCCGACGACATGAACCCGGCGTGGAAGTCTTTGGTGGTGCCGGAGGTGTAGCCATCGAACTGGGTGTCGTTGCGCACGTAGATGGCGCCGACCGCGCCGGTGGGCATTTCGTTGAATTCCGGGTCCAAGATCCGGATCTCGGTCCCGCCGGCCGGCTTCCCCGCGGTGTCGGGCGCGGCGCGCAGATCCTCCGGCGTGGCCGTCGCGATCATGCCCGCCTCGGTCGCGTTGTAGTTGTTGTAGATCACATCGCCGAACTGATCCATGAACGCGGTGACCACGTCGGGCCGCATCCGCGAACCCGATGCCGCGGCGAAGCGCAGGGACCGGCCGCTGTAGCGGTTGCGGACGTCATCGGGCAGTTCCATGATCCGGTCGAACATCACCGGGACGACGGCCAGGCCGGTCGCCTGATGGCGGTCGACGAGGTCCAGCGTGGCCTCCGGGTCGAACTTGCGCCGGGTGACGATCGTGCACGCCATCGACGCCCCGAAGATCAGCTGCGAGAAACCCCACGCGTGGAACATCGGCGCCACGATCACAACCGTCTCCTCCGCACGCCACGGCGTGCGGTCCAGGATCGCCTTGAGCGTGCCGATGCCGGCGCCCCCGCCAGATTGCTTGGCGCCCTTGGGACTTCCGGTGGTTCCGGAGGTCAGCAGGATCATCTTGCCCTTGCGGTCGATGCGCTCGGGTTGTTCGCCGAGGTGATCGGTGATCAGCTTCTCGACGGTCAGGTCATGCGGTCCGTCAGCCCAGGCCACGATGCGGGTGGCGTCCGGCTTGTCGGCCAGCGCGCGGTCCACCGTCGCGGTGAACTCCTCGTCGTAGACGGCGGCGTCGACGCCCTCGCGGTTGACCACCTCGGCCATCGCCGGCCCGGCGAACGACATGTTGAGCAGCACGACGTCGGAGCCGATCCGGTTGGCGGCGACCAGCGCCTCGACGAAGCCGCGGTGATTGCGACACATGATCCCGATGACCTGCGGCTGGCCCGTGGGCAGGGCTTGCAGCGCGGCCGCCAGCGCGTTGATCCGCTCGTCGAGCTGGCGCCAGGTCAGGGTGCCGAGTTCGTCGATCAGGGCGGGGCGGTCCGGGCAGCGCTGTGCGGCGCCGGCGAAACCCACCGTCATGCCCATGCCCTCGCGGCGCATCGCCGCGGCGATCTTCAGGTAGCGGTCGGGCCGCATCGGGGCGATCATTCCGGCCCGTTGCAGCGTGGCCACGACGCCGAACACGTCGCGAACTTGGTCCAGGGGAGACGGCACGGTTCAGCCCAGAATCGGGAAGCGGCGCTTGGCGGCGAGGTCTTTGAGGGCTTCCTGCATCACCGAGCGCACGTGCTCGTCGACCTCGTCGATGTCGGGGTCCTCGCCGAACTGCGCGGCGATGTCGATCGGTTCCAGCACCTGCGTGACGATCTTGGTGGGCAGCGGCACGTTAGGCGGGACGACCGCGCTGAACCCGAACGGGAACCCGAACGAGACGGGCAGGATCGAGCTGCGCAGCAGCCGCTTGATGCCCAGTCGCTCGGCCAGCCAGGTGCCGCGGGTCAGATAGAGCTGCGTCTGCTGGCCGCCGACGGATACCGCGGGAACGATCGGCACGCCGGCTTCGATCGCGGTGCGGACGTATCCCTTGCGGCCGTTGAAGTCGATCACGTTCTCCGAGGCGGTCGGCCGGTAGGCGTCGTAGTCGCCGCCGGGAAACACCACCACCACGCCGCCGGATCGCAGGGCGCTGGCCGCGTTCTCCCGGTTGGCCCGGATGTAGCCGAGCCGCCGGAACAGCCCACCGGTGACCCCCATGAACAAGATGTCGTGACTGAGCGTGTAGACCGGGCGGTCGTAGCCGAACTTCTCGTAGAAGTCGACGGTGAAGATCGGGACGTCCATCGGCAACATGCCGCCGGAGTGGTTGCCGACCACCAGCGCGCCGCCGGGCGGGAAGGACTCCAGGCCGTGCACCTCGGAGCGGAAATATCGCTTCAAGACCGGGCGCAGCACCCCGATCAGTCGCTGGGTCAGGCCGGGGTCGAACTTGCCGAGCTCGGGATCGTCACTGCCGGTATCGCTCACTTCGCTCACCGATGCCCCCTTTGGCGTCGCTCGAGAGTTCCCGCGTGGAGTCCCTAGATGGTAGCTAGGGCTTTGGATTGAATGGCTAACAGGCAAACACTCGTACCTCGCCGGGCCCGGTCGCGCGCAGTAATTCAGTGGGGGACGACGGGACGGAAGGCGGCCGGCATGGTCGACGTCGCCGCTCGCGTCGCCGGTTGCCGTTTGCGCTAGATATGTCTAGCAAACGGGACTTGGCTTCAGCGGGTGCGCGCCGATTTCGCGCCCGCAGGCATCCTGGCCGGTCTGGCGCCCGGTCGGGTCGTATACGGGCAACGCGGCTTCCCGGCATCGTGGGAGCGCTCGGAACGGGTGAAGTCGGTCACATTTGCCGCGCTCGACGTAATGTGATTGCCCGCCAATATAGTTCGTGGCAGTGTGGCGGAAGCCGTCGGGTCGTCCGGAGCCGGTGCTGCGGGGCACGGCCGCCAATGTCCTATTTAGCCAGGGCCTCTCAGCATCCGAGTTGGTCATTAGCGCCGAGCGGCTGACCTGGGGCCTGATCCGTATTAGCAAGCGCGACCTAGGCTTCCCGCCGAAGCATATGGCGCGCGCCACATTCCGGGAGTTATTGTTAGCCCGCTCCACATCGAAATGTCAGGTGAGAGAGAAACGATGGACTTCGCTGGTTGGTCCGACGAGCCGCATGCACGCCCGCTCGCGTCGCACAGATCGAATGGTGCCCGTGACCGACGCGGGCGTGTGTCTCACGGCGCCGCGGTCCGACCCGGCGCGGGCCATGCTCACCAATCGGGATCGCTGTCCACGAATCGTTCCGCGGAAGCTTTTGATCACGGGGCGGCCGCGGAGACGGCGGATCAGCGCCAGGCCGACTACTTTCTGCGTCTGCTCTCTCAGA
Organism: Mycobacterium stomatepiae; assembly: GCF_010731715.1. NCBI lineage: Bacteria > Bacillati > Actinomycetota > Actinomycetes > Mycobacteriales > Mycobacteriaceae > Mycobacterium > Mycobacterium stomatepiae. Next base: position 1,293,028 of record NZ_AP022587.1, on the reverse strand, counting down.
ACCGCCGCCTGATCGACCAGCGGATCGACGGTTACTACAAGGCGATTGCGGTGGCCGAGGCCAGAGGCGACGCCGAAAGCGCCTGCGTCTTCCGGCGCACCGCGCGCGTAGAGGAACAGGAGCGCAAGGCGCTCGACGGCCTGATCGAAAACCTGCAGCGCCGATTTGTGGTTCAGCCCACATCCGACGGCCCGCGGGGGCCGCACCTCGTGGTCCGCTAGGGCCGCGACGATCTACCGCAATCGCGCCGCCCGCCTCGGCGGGCGCCGTCTAGCTCGAAGTTTGGTTCTCCCGGTTTCGGGACTGTTACCGGCCCAGCAACCGTTGCCATTACTGATCTAGGCTGACGGCCAGGATTAATCGCCGGGCTTCAAGAGGGAGATACACGTGACTGTCCGAGTAGGGATTAACGGTTTCGGTCGGATCGGACGCAATTTTTATCGTGCGTTGTTGGCTCAGCAGGAGCAGGGTGGCGCGGATATCGAGGTGATCGCGGTCAACGACATCACCGACAACAGCACGCTGGCGCATCTGTTGAAGTTCGACTCCATCCTGGGGCGGCTGGCCCACGATGTCAGCCTCGAGGGCGAGGACACGATCGTGGTGGGGCCGGCCAAGATCAAGGCGCTGGCGGTGCGCGAGGGTCCGGCCGCGTTGCCGTGGGGTGAGCTAGGTGTTGACGTGGTGGTCGAATCGACGGGCCTGTTCACCGCGCGCGCCAAGGCGCAGGGCCACCTGGATGCCGGTGCGAAGAAGGTGATCATCTCCGCGCCGGCCAGCGATGAGGACATCACGATCGTGCTGGGGGTCAACGACGACAAGTACGACGGCACTCAGAACATCATTTCCAACGCGTCGTGCACGACGAACTGTCTGGGGCCGCTGGCCAAGGTGATCAATGATGAATTCGGCATCGTCAAGGGGCTGATGACCACGATTCACGCCTACACCCAGGATCAGAACCTGCAAGACGGCCCGCATAAGGACCTGCGTCGCGCGCGTGCTGCCGCGTTGAACATCGTGCCGACCTCGACCGGGGCGGCCAAGGCGATCGGTTTGGTGTTGCCCGAGCTCAAGGGCAAGCTCGACGGGTATGCGCTGCGGGTGCCGATTCCCACCGGCTCGGTCACCGACTTGACCGCCGAGCTGCGCAAGGCGGCCACCGCCGACGAGATCAACGCCGCGATGAAAGCCGCCGCCGAGGGCCCGATGAAGGGCGTCTTGAAGTACTACGACGCGCCGATCGTGTCCAGTGACATCGTCACCGACCCGCACAGCTCGATCTTCGACTCCGGCCTGACCAAGGTGATCGACAACCAGGCCAAAGTCGTCTCCTGGTACGACAACGAGTGGGGCTACTCCAACCGGCTCGTCGACCTGGTCGCACTGGTCGGCAAGTCGCCCTAACCGTGGCCGTCCCAAACCTCGAAGATCTGCTGTCCGAAGGTGTTTCGGGTCGCGCCGTGCTGGTGCGCTGCGATCTCAACGTCCCGCTCAACGATGCCGGTGAGATCACCGACGCGGGCCGGATCACCGCGTCGGTCCCGACGCTGAAGGCACTGTTGGACGCCGGCGCCAAGGTGGTGGTGACCGCGCATCTGGGTCGCCCCAAGGGCGGGCCCGACCCGAAGCTGTCGCTGGCGCCGGTCGCGGCCGCGCTGGGCGAGCAGCTGGGCCGGCACGTACAGCTGGCGGGTGACGTTGTCGGTACCGACGCGCTGGCGCGCGCCGAGGGCCTGACCGACGGTGACATCCTGCTGCTGGAGAACATCCGCTTCGACCCTCGCGAGACCAGCAAGGACGACGGCGAGCGTCTGGCGTTGGCCAAGCAACTGGTCGAATTGGTTTGGCCGGGAGGGGCTTTCGTCTCCGACGGCTTCGGTGTGGTGCACCGCAAGCAGGCCTCGGTGTACGACGTCGCCACGCTGCTGCCACACTACGCCGGCAAGTTGGTGGCCGACGAGATCAAGGTGCTCGAACAGCTGACCAGTTCGACGAAGCGCCCCTACGCGGTGGTGCTCGGCGGATCGAAGGTATCCGACAAGCTGGGCGTGATCGAATCGCTGGCCACCAAGGCCGACAGCATCGTGATCGGCGGCGGCATGTGCTTCACCTTCCTTGCCGCGCAGGGGTATCCGGTCGGCAAGTCGCTGCTCGAAGAGCACATGATCGAGACCTGTCGGAACCTGCTGGAAACCTACGTCGACGTGTTGCGATTGCCCGGCGACATCGTGGTGACCGAGCAGTTCAGCGCAAACTCGCCACCACAGTTCGTGGCCGCCAATGCGATTCCGGACGACCTGATGGGTCTCGACATCGGCCCGGGTTCGGTCAAGCGGTTCGCCGCGTTGCTGTCCAACGCCCAGACGGTGTTCTGGAACGGCCCGATGGGCGTCTTCGAATTTCCGGCCTACGCGGCCGGCACCCGAGGTATCGCCGAGGCGATCGTCGCGGCGACCGGCAAGGGCGCCTTCAGCGTGGTGGGCGGTGGTGATTCCGCGGCCGCCGTGCGGGCGCTCGGGATCCCCGAGGACGCCTTCTCGCACATCTCGACCGGCGGCGGCGCATCGCTGGAATATCTGGAAGGCAAGGAGCTGCCCGGCATTGAGGTGCTGGGAGCGGCCCCAGCCCACCAAGACAAGGGGAGTGAGGACTCTTGAGCCGTAAGCCACTGATCGCCGGCAACTGGAAGATGAACCTCAATCACTTCGAGGCCATCGCGCTGGTGCAGAAGATCGCATTCGCGTTGCCGGACAAGTACTTCGACAAGGTCGACGTCACCGTGCTGCCGCCGTTCACCGACCTGCGCAGCGTGCAGACCCTGGTCGACGGCGACAAGCTGCGGCTGACCTACGGCGCCCAGGACCTCTCACCGCACGAGTCCGGCGCCTACACCGGCGACATCAGCGGCACGTTCCTGGCCAAGCTGGGCTGCAGCTTCGTCGTCGTTGGTCACTCGGAGCGGCGCACCTACCACAACGAGGACGACGCGCTGGTGGCCGCGAAGGCCGCCGCCGCGCTGAAGAACGGCCTGACCCCGATCGTGTGCGTCGGCGAACACCTCGATGTCCGGGAGGCCGGCGAGCACGTCAGCCACTGCGAGAAGCAAGTCCGCGAATCCCTGGCCGGGCTCTCGGCCGAGCAGATCGGCCAGGTCGTGATCGCCTACGAGCCGGTCTGGGCGATCGGCACCGGGCGGGTGGCCAGTTCCGGGGATGCCCAGGAGGTCTGCGGGGCGATCCGCCAGCAGCTGGGTGAACTGGCTTCACCGAAGGTCGCCGACACCGTGCGGGTGCTCTACGGCGGTTCGGTGAACGCGAAGAACGTCGGCGAGATCGTCGCGCAGGACGACGTCGACGGCGGGCTGGTCGGGGGAGCGTCGCTCGACGGCGAGCAGTTCGCGACCCTGGCGGCCATCGCCGCCGGTGGCCCGCTGCCCTGAGCGCTCCGAGCGCCGGTTGCGGCCGGTGCAGCGGTAGCCGGTAAGCTGTCGCTCATGGTTTTGGGCCTACAGATCACCCTGGTGGTCACCAGCATCCTGGTGGTGCTGCTGGTGCTGCTGCACCGCGCCAAGGGAGGCGGCCTGTCCACGCTGTTCGGTGGCGGCGTGCAGTCCAGCCTGTCCGGGTCCACGGTAGTGGAAAAGAACCTGGACCGGCTGACGGTGTTCGTGGTTGGCATCTGGCTGGTGTGCATCATCGGCATGGCCCTGCAGATCAAATACAAGTGACGTTGCTCAAGTAGCAGTCACCCGTTGACCGCTCGGCGGGCGCACCACACGATCCGCACCGATACTGGAACGCATGGTTGAGGTCTCCGAGCATGTTTCCGAGCCCGTTTCTGAAGCCGCGCTGGCGCCGATCGGTGCCGTGCAGCGGACCCGGGTGGGTCGCGAGGCGACCGAACCGATGCGCGCCGATATCAGAATGCTCGGCACCATCCTCGGCGACACCGTGCGTGAGCAGAACGGCGACGACGTGTTTGACTTGGTCGAACGCGCCCGGGTGGAATCCTTCCGGGTACGCCGCTCCGAGATCGACCGGGCCGAGATCTCGCACATGTTCGACGGCATCGACATTCATTTGGCGATCCCAATCATCCGGGCGTTCAGCCACTTCGCGCTGCTTGCCAACGTCGCCGAAGACATCCACCGCGAACGTCGCCGCCATGTTCACGTCGACGCCGGCGAACCGCCGCAGGACAGTAGTCTGGCCGCCACTTACGCGAAACTGGACTCCGCAGAACTGGATTCGGCCACTCTCGCCGAGGCGCTCAAGGGCGCGCTGGTTTCCCCGGTAATCACCGCCCACCCCACCGAGACCCGCCGGCGCACCGTCTTCGTCGCTCAGCACCGGATCACCGAGCTGATGCGCCTGCACGCCGACGGTCGCCGCGAGACCAGCGACGGCCGCAGTATCGAGCGCGAACTGCGCCGTCAGGTCCTCACGCTCTGGCAGACCGCACTGATCCGGTTGCACCGGCTGCAGATCACCGACGAGATCGAAGTCGGCCTGCGGTACTACCAGGCCGCGCTGTTCGAGGTGATCCCGCAGGTCAACGCCGACGTTCGGGACGCGCTGCGGGCCCGCTGGCCCGATGCCGAACTGCTTACCGCGCCCATCCTGCGGCCCGGCTCGTGGATCGGGGGCGACCGTGACGGCAACCCGAACGTGACCGCCGCGGTGGTGCGGCTGGCCACCGGCAGCGCCGCGTTCACCGCGTTGGCGCACTACCTGTCCGAGCTCACCGACCTCGAGCAGGAGCTCTCGATGTCGGCGCGATTGATCAGTGTCACAACCGAATTGACCACGCTGGAGCAGAGCTGCCCGGAGGAGGCCAGGGGCGACGAGCCGTACCGGCGCGCCGTGCGGGTGATCCGCGGCCGGCTCAGCGCAACCGCCGCCCAGATCCTGGACGACGAACCGCAGTACCTGCTCGACCTGGGCCTTGCGCCCTATGCCACGCCGGACGAACTGCGCGCCGACCTCGACATCGTCGACGTTTCGCTGCGCACCCACGGCAGCGCGCTGCTGGCCGAGGATCGACTGGCGTTGTTGCGAGAGGGCGTGCATGTCTTCGGGTTTCACCTGAGCGGTCTGGACATGCGACAAAACTCGGAGGTGCACGAGGAAGTGGTCGCCGAGCTGTTGGCCTGGGCCGGGGTGCACCCCGACTATCGATCACTGCCGGAAGACGAGCGCGTCGAGCTGTTGGCCGGCGAACTGACCACCCGGCGCCCACTGCTCAGCGACCGGGCGCGGCTATCCGAGCTGGCCCACCAGGAATTGAGTGTGGTCGAGGCCGCCGCGTACGCCGTCAAGCGGTACGGTCCGGCGGCGGTGCCCAACTACGTCATCTCGATGTGTCAGTCCGTCTCCGACGTCCTGGAAGCCGCGCTGCTGCTCAAGGAAACCGGACTGCTGGATGTCTCCGGGCCCGAACCCTATTGTCCGGTCGGCATTTCCCCGCTGTTCGAGACGATCGACGACCTGCACAACGGCGCCGAGATTCTGCACGCGATGCTGGAGCTCCCGATCTACCGGGCGCTGGTGGCCGCCCGTGGCGACAGCCAGGAGGTGATGCTTGGCTACTCCGACTCGAACAAGGACGGCGGTTATCTGACCGCCAACTGGGCGGTGTACCGAGCCGAGCTGGCGCTGGCCGAGGTGGCCCGCAAGACCGGAATTCGGTTGCGGCTCTTCCACGGTCGCGGCGGTACCGTCGGCCGGGGCGGCGGACCCAGCTATCAGGCCATCCTCGCCCAGCCGCCCGGCGCCGTGAACGGTTCGCTGCGCCTGACCGAGCAGGGCGAGGTGATCGCGGCCAAGTACGCCGAACCGATTCTGGCGCAACGGAATCTGGAAAGCCTGGTGGCGGCGACGTTGGAGTCGACGTTGCTGGACATGGAGGGTCTCGGCGCCACGGCCGAGCCGGCCTACGCGGTGCTCGAAGAGATCGCCGCGCTGGCCCGCGACGCCTACTCCGAATTGGTGCACGAAACCCCTGGTTTCGTCGAGTATTTCAAGGCCTCCACACCGGTCAGCGAGATCGGGTCGTTGAACATCGGCAGTCGGCCGAGCTCGCGCAAGCCCACCGAGTCGATATCGGATCTGCGCGCGATCCCGTGGGTGCTGGCTTGGAGCCAGTCGCGGGTCATGCTGCCCGGCTGGTACGGCACGGGATCGGCCTTTGCGCAATGGATCGCGGCCGGCGAGGAGGATGAGCGGGTAGCCATCTTGCACGACCTGTACGAGCGATGGCCGTTCTTCCGCAGCGTGTTGTCCAACATGGCACAGGTGCTGGCCAAGAGCGACCTGGGCCTGGCGGCGCGGTACGCGGAGCTGGTCGCGGACGAATCGTTGCGCCACAGGGTGTTCGACAAGATCGCCGACGAGCACCAGCGAACCATCGCGATGCACAAGCTGATCACCGGTCACGATGACCTGTTGGCCGACAACGCGGCGCTGGCGCGTTCGGTATTCAACCGCTTCCCCTACCTGGAGCCGCTGAACCATTTACAGGTGGAGCTGCTGCGGCGCCACCGCTCGGGCGACGACGACGAATTGGTGCAGCGGGGGATTCTGCTGACGATGAACGGATTGGCAAGCGCGTTACGTAACAGCGGATAACGGGCATAGGTCAGGGGGTGGGCGCCCACTCCGACTCGACGTCATCCGAGGAAACGTGGGCTGTCACCCCGACCCGGGTAGCCCAGAACGAGGTCTTCGAGCGGCTGGCACGCGCCGGGTTCGTCGTGAGCGGGCTACTGCACCTGCTCGTCGGCTACCTCGCTATCCGCATGGCCTTCGGCGAGAGCGGTACCGCCGACCAAACCGGGGCGCTGGCCACGCTGGCGAGCAAGCCAGGCGGCCCCGTCGCGCTGTGGTTCGCCGCCGCCGCGCTTCTGGTGCTGGGCTTGTGGCGGCTGGTCGAAACCGCCCTCGGCCGATCCAGCGACCAGCGGAATGACGACGGGTCGAGCCCGACGGATCGGGTGAAAGCCTTCGCGCTCGCGGTGGTTTACCTCGCACTCGCATACTCCGCATTCGGTTTCGCCCGGGGCGCCGGAAAGTCTGCCGGCCAGCAGAATTCGACGCTCAGTGCGCGCCTGATGCAGAGCGTGGCCGGCACCGTTGTGCTGGTGCTTTGCGGCGTAATCGTCGTTGCGGTGGGCGGCTACCACGTCTACAAGGGCGCCAGCCGCAGTTTCGTCGACGATCTGAAAGGAAAGTCGGGCAACGTGGTGCGGCGCTTGGGCGTTGTCGGCTATATCGGGAAAGGAGTGGTGATTGCCGGCGCCGGCGCGTTGGTGATCCTCGCAGCGCTTCGCTCCGAGCCGGAGAAGGCGACCGGGCTGGATGGGGCACTCAAGACGTTGGGCGCCCAACCGTACGGACGGGTGCTGCTGATCGTCGCCGGTTTGGGGATCGTCACCTATGGCTTGTACAGCTTCGCGATGGCCCGGCTCACCAAGATGTAGCGGCTCAGCAGACTTTCACGTAGTCGACCCGGCACGGTCCGGCCGCCCGCGCGACGCCGCCGATCTGGGCTGGAACGGGTTGCGGATGCATCCTGCAGTGGGGCGTCATCCGGTAGGTGCCCAGCAGCTGAGTCATCGCCGCCGTCACGGCCGTCTACCGCGGCGCCCGGATCCGCAGCCGGTCCACCACGCCGCGGACCGCGTGCTCGGTCATCGACAGCGGTGACATGACCGTCTCGCCCACGCTCACGATGTAGTCGATGCGCTTGACGATCGACTCCACCGGCTCGACCACCGCGATCAGCCGCTTGGCGAGCTCGTCGAGGCTTTCCAGGGTTCCTTCTAGGTGGTCCAGGCCGCCCTCCAAGCGCTCGACCGTGCCGTTCAACCGGGTCAGGGAGCTGCTCAGCTCGTTCATGGTCTTGCCGAGGCTGTCGAGGACGTCCTCGACCTGCTCGACCGTCTTGTCGGCGTTCAGAGCCGCCTGAGTGAGCGTCTTGATCCGGTTTCGCTCAGGCCCGTTGCGCACCGTTCTGTCTGCCATGACGGTAATTATGACCAGAACTCGGGGGAAGAAAACCACTAGAGCCTGCTGGCCTTTGACCGACTCCGGGACCATCACCGACTACGGCGCTCTCACGATCGACAACAGCGAATTCGGTTCCATCGACTCCGGCGGAACGGTCACCCTCAACGCCGGCGGTACCATCACCGTCCAATCTGGCGGCACCCTCACCGTCGACCCCGGCGGAACCCTAGAGATCAGCCCCAGCGGCTATCTGTCCCTCGACGGTGGCACGCTGACCAACGGCGGCACCTTGAACGTCGACTCCGGCGGCTACCTGGCCATCAGACCCGAGGGCACCTTGATCGACTCCGGTCACATCACCATCGAGGCCTACGGTGGCAACATCACCAACGCCGGCACCATGACCGTCAACTCCGGCGGAACCGTCGACATCCAGGTGGGCGCCTATTTCACCACCGAGGACGGTGCCACCCTCGCCAACTAAGGCGGCATCACCGTCGAGAACGCCGGCACGTTCAACTGCTACGGCGGCGTCGCAGACTACGGCACCATCAACATCCAGTCCGGCGGCAACTTGTACGGCTTGGGCAACGGGTCCTACATTGTCGAGTCCGGTGGCACCCTCTCCGACCAGACTGGCGGCAGCATAACCCTTTACGACAGCAGCGCCCTCACGGTCCGAGAGCGGTTTCCTCGACGTCAATACCACCTTCACCGATGCCGGCACGGTGACCGTCAACTCGGGTGGCGCCGTCCTGGTCGAATCCGGCGCCACCGTGACCGACTCCGGCATCTTCACCGACGCCGGCACCGTCACCGTCGACTCGGGCGGCACCTTCCAAGTTACCTCCAGCGGCACCTTCATCATCGACACCGGTACGCTCACAGTCGATTCCGGGGGCAGCGTGCCCGTCTCCTCGGGGGGCATCCTCAGCATCGGGAGTAGCGAAGTCGTCACTGTCTCCACCGGTGGCACTTACGGGCCCACCGGCATCACCGGTCAGGTCGTCATATCGCAAGCGGCCGACCCGGCGTGGCACAACACGTCATAGCCGAATTGCCTGCGCTACCGCAGTTTTGACCGGAACTCGGTCCGAGAAACCCTGCTCACTACCCGGCGGGCAGCTTGGCGGCGGCGTCCTCGTCGAGCAGCCAGAGCGTCGTCTCGAGCCCGACGGCACCCGCGGCCGGGACGTCGACTGGCTGGGCGCCGCCGATGGCCGCGGCGGCCGCCTCGCCCTTGGCTGCGCCGGAGACCAGCAGCCAGACCTCGCGGGAACGCCGGATGGCCGGGATCGTCAACGTGATTCGTTGTGGCGGCGGCTTGGGGGAGTCGTCGACGGGCACCACCATCCGGGTGGTCTCGCGCACCGCCGCGGTGTCGGGGAACAGCGAGTTGATGTGGCCCTCGGGACCCATGCCCAGCAGGTGGACGTCGAAATTCGGTACCTGCGCGCCGGGTTCGGCGTTGGCCGCCAGCAGTTGCTCGTAGGCCAGTGCCGCGGCGGCGAGGTCGCTGCCGAATTCGCCGTCGCTGGCGGCCATCGGGTGCACGTTGCTCGACGGGATGTCGATGTGATCGATCAGGGCTTCTCGGGCCTGCTTCTCGTTGCGCTCGCCGTCGGCTAAAGGGACATAACGCTCGTCACCCCAGAAGAGGTGGACCTTCGACCAGTCGACCTGGTCGGCGTGGGCGCGCAGATACTTCAGCAGCCCGATGCCGTTGCCGCCGCCGGTCAGCACGATCTGGGCGCGCCCGCGCGCCGCCACGGCGGCCGCGATGGTCTCGACCAGCCGGCGGCCCGCAGCCTCGACCAGGCTTTCGCTGTCCGGGAAGACTTCAACTGTTGTGCTCACGCGTATTGCACCTTATCGATTCCTTCGAGCGCACTGAAGTAGACCTCGTCGGGGTCCAAGCGGCGCATGTCTTCGGCCAGGCATTCGCGGGTTTCCCTGCGCGCCAACGGAACCAGCGCGTCCGGTCGCCCGGTCCGGCTCAGCGTGGCGGTCGTCCCCTCCTGCGGCCTGCTCAGGGTGATGGTTTCGCTCTTGCGCACCAGTTCGACCTTGAGTTCGCCGACCTCCCGGCGCACCGGCCCGTCGATCCGGCTGGCCAGCCAGCCCGCCAGCACGTCGAGCGAGGGTTCGGTGCGCAGCCCGGACACCAGCGCCGACTCGATTTTCTCGTGCGGCTTCTGGTCGACCGCGGAGGTGAGCAACGCCCGCCAGTACGTGATGCGTGCCCAGGCCAGATCGGTGTCCCCGGCGGTGTATCCGGGCAGCCTGCCCTTGATCACCGACAGCGGGTCTTCGGTGTTGGTCGCATCGGTGATGCGCCGAATCGCCAACTTGCCCAACGGATCCTGTGCGGGAACCAAGGGGGCGACGTCGGGCCACCACACCACGACCGGGATGTCGGGAAGCAGGAAGGGGATGACGACGCTGGCCGAGTGACCGGATAGCGGGCCGGACAGCCGCAGCACCACGACCTCCCCGGCGCCGGCGTCGCCGCCGACCCGGACCTGGGCGTCCAGGCGCGCGTCGCGGCCGTCGGTGTCTCCGGCCGCCACGACCAGCACCCGGCTCGGGTGCTCGTGGCTGGCGGCGTTGGCCGCCTCGATGGCCTCTTCGAGCAGAGTGTCGTTGTCGGACTTGATGATCAGCGTCCCGACCCGGCCCATCATGACCACGCCGGCCTCTTCGCGCAGTGCGTCGAGCTTCTTGTTGACCGCGGTGGTGGTGGTGTCGAGCAGATCAACGATCATCTGCGGCGCTCCTTTGCATCAGCGTCGCGCGGATCACGGCCGCCGCCATTCGCGGACGGTCCGCCGCAGCATTTCATCCGCCGAGGCAGGACCCCAGGTGCCCGCCTCGTACGGATCGGGCTTCCCGCCCGCTGCCCAATGATCGAGGACGGGATCGAGTATCTGCCAAGCCAATTCGACCTCCTCGTTCACCGGGAACAGCGACGGCTCACCCAGCAGCACGTCCAGGATCAGCCGTTCGTAGGCTTCAGGGGAGTCTTCGGCGAACGCCGAGCCGTAGGAGAAGTCCATGTTGACGTCGCGGACCTCCATCGCGCCCGGGACCTTGGAACCGAACCGCAGCGTGATGCCCTCGTCGGGCTGCACCCGGATCACCAGGGCGTTCTCGCCCAGCTCGTCGGTCATGGTGGCATCGAACGGCAGATGCGGGGCACGTTTGAAGACCAGCGCGATCTCCGTCACCCTGCGGCCCAAGCGTTTTCCGGTGCGCAGGTAGAACGGCACGCCGGCCCAGCGGCGGGTGTCCACCTCGAGCGTGATGGCCGCGAAGGTCTCGGTGGTGGACTCCTTGGAGAAACCGTCCTCGTCCAGCAGCCCCACCACCTGCTCGCCGCCCTGCCAGCCGGCCGCGTATTGGCCGCGGCTGGTCGTCTCGTCGAGCGGCTGGGCGAGTTGTACGGCCGAGAGCACCTTAATCTTCTCGGCTTGCAACGCTTTCGCGTTGAAGCTGACCGGCTCCTCCATCGCGGTGAGCGCCAGCAGCTGCATCAGGTGGTTCTGGATGACGTCGCGGGCCGCGCCGATGCCGTCGTAATAGCCGGCGCGCCCGCCCAGCCCGATGTCCTCGGCCATCGTGATCTGCACGTGGTCGACATAGTGCGCGTTCCAGATCGGGTCCCAGAATTGATTGGCGAACCGCAGCGCCAGGATGTTCTGGACCGTCTCCTTGCCGAGATAGTGGTCGATGCGGAACACCGACTCCTCCGGGAACACCGAGTTCACCACGTGGTTGAGGTCGCACGCGCTCTTCAGGTCGTGGCCGAACGGCTTCTCGATCACGACCCGGCTCCATCGGTCCTCTTGCGGGCGGGCCAGCCCGGAGGAGTGCAGTTGTTCGCACACCACCGGGAACGACTTCGGCGGAATCGCCAGGTAGAAAGCGTGATTGCCGCCGATACCGCGCTCGGCGTCGAGCTTGTCGAGCGTCTCGGCCAGCCGCCCGAACGCGGCGTCGTCATCGAAGGCGCCCGACACGAACCGCAGTCCCTCGGCCAGCCGCTCCCAAATGGCCTGCCGAAAGGGGGTGCGGCAGTACTGCTTGACGTCGTCGTGGATTACCTGGGCGAACGCATCGTGATCCCAGTCGCGGCGGCCGAAGCCGACCAGCGAGAAGGTCGGTGGCAGCAACCCGCGGTTGGCCAGGTCGTAGACCGCGGGCACCACCTTCTTGTGCGCCAGGTCGCCGGTGACGCCGAACAGCACCATGGCGCACGGGCCGGCGATCCTGGGGAGCCGCTTATCGTCCTCGTCCCGCAATGGATTACGCCATTGCGCGCCATCAGCGCCCGCCGTCATTTGGAAAGAGAGCTCAGCTGTTTCTGTGTCTCGTCGAGCAACTCGGTCCACGATTCGACGAACTTCTCCACGCCTTCGTTCTCCAAGACCAGGAACACGTCGGTCACGTCGATGCCGATCGCAGACAGCTTGTCGAACACGCCCTTGGCCTCCTCGGCGGTGCCGCGGATGGTGTCACCCGTAATGACACCGTGGTCAGCGACGGCGTCAAGCGTCTTCTCCGGCATGGTGTTCACCGTGTTGGCGGCGACCAACTCGGTGACGTAAAGGGTGTCGGAGTAGTCCGGGTTCTTCACGCCGGTCGAGGCCCACAGCGGGCGCTGCACCCGGGCTCTGTCGGCCTTGAGGGCCTCGAAACGCGCGCCGCCCTCGAAGACCTCCTGGTAAGCCGCGTACGCCAGTCGGGCGTTGGCGACACCGGCCTGCCCACGTAGGTCGAGGGCCTCGGACGAACCGATCTTTTCCAGTCGCTTGTCGATCTCGGTGTCCACCCGGGAGACGAAAAACGATGCCACCGAATGGATCTTGGACAGGTCGTGTCCGGCCTCGCGGGCCTTCTCCAGGCCGGCCAGGTAGGCGTCCATCACCTCGCGGTGCCGTTCGACGGAGAAAATCAGCGTGACGTTGACCGAAATCCCTTCCGCCAGAGTCGCGGTGATGGCCGGCAGGCCGGCCTTGGTGGCCGGGATCTTGATCAGCAGGTTCGGCCGGTCGACGATTTTCCACAGCTCGACGGCCTGCGCTGAGGTCTTGTCGGTCTCGCCGGCGAGCCTGGGGTCCACCTCGATGGACACCCGGCCGTCGATTCCGTCCGAGGATTCCCATTGCGGCGCAAGCACATCGCATGCGGTGCGCACGTCGTCGGTGGTGACGGTGCGGATGGTGGCATCCACGTCGGCACCGCGCTCGGCCAATTCGGCGATCTGGCCGTCGTAGGAGTCGCCGTCGGCAAACGCCTTCTGGAAGATCGACGGGTTGGTGGTCACGCCCACGACGCTCTTGGTGTCGATCAGCTCCTGCAGGTTGCCGGACTGCAGCCGGTCCCGCGACAAGTCGTCAAGCCACGCGGATACACCCGCGGCGCTCAGCGCGGCGAGGTTGGGGTTCTGGGTCATGTCAATCAGCCTTTCTCAGTTATCGACTACTTCTTCCGCAGCGGCAGCGACGGCCTCCGCGGTGAAGCCGAACTCACGGAACAATGTCTTGGCGTCGGCGGATTCGCCGTAGTGCTCGATCGAAACGATCTTTCCGGTGTCGCCGACGAGCTTGTGCCACGGTTGCGCGATGCCCGCCTCGACGGCCACCCGCGCCGAGACCGACGGCGGCAGCACGCTGTCGCGGTATTCGGCCGGCTGCGACTCGAACCATTCCACGCAGGGCATCGAGACCACCCGCGCGATGATGTCCTTGTCCGCCAACAGCTTTGCGGCCTCCACGGCGAGCTGGACCTCGGAGCCGGTGCCGATCAGAACGACGTCGGGCTCCTCGCCTCCGGCATCGCCCAGGATATAGCCTCCGCGGGCGACACCTTCGATGTTCGTGCCGTCGAGCACCGGCACACCCTGACGGGTGAGGATCAGCCCGACCGGGCCGCTGCCGGCTCCGCGGGCGATGACCGTGCGCCATGCGTAGGCGGTCTCGTTGGCGTCCGCGGGGCGCACTACCGAGAGGTTCGGGATGGCCCGCAACGCGGCGAGGTGCTCGATCGGTTGGTGGGTGGGGCCGTCCTCGCCCAGCCCGATGGAATCGTGCGTCCAGACGTAGATGGTGTCGATGTCCATCAGCGAGGCGAGTCGCACCGCCGGGCGCATGTAGTCCGAGAACTGCAGGAAGGTGCCGCCGTAGGCGCGGGTGGGCCCGTGCAGCACGATGCCGGACAGGATGGCGCCCATGGCATGCTCGCGGATCCCGAAGTGCAGGGTGCGACCGTACCAGTCGGCGGTGTAGTCATCCGTCGAAATCGACGGCGGTCCAAACGATTTGACGCCGTCCATGGTGGTGTTGTTACTGCCCGCAAGGTCGGCCGAGCCGCCCCACAGCTCGGGGAGTTTGGCGCCCAGCGCGGTCAGCACCTTGCCGGAGGCGGCGCGGGTGGCCAGCTCTTTGGATCCGGGTTCCCAGTACGGGACGTCGGCGTCCCAGCCGTCCGGCAACTGCTCGGCCGTCACCCGGTCCAGCAGCGCCTTGCGTTCGGGTTCGCGCTGGGCCCAGGCATCGAACTCCGCTTGCCACTTCTCGTGGGCTTCCTTGCCCCGGTCCACGAGCTTGCGGGTGTGGGCGATGACCTCGTCGCGCACCTCGAAGGTCTTGTCGGGGTCGAATCCGAGGATGTTCTTGACGGCCGCGATCTCTTCATCCCCGAGAGCGGCACCGTGCGCCTTGCCGGTGTTCATCAACGTCGGCGCCGGGTAGCCGATGATGGTGCGCAGCGAGATGAACGACGGCTTGTCGGTGACGGCCTTCGCGTTGGCGATGGCCTCCTCGATGCCGACGACATTCTCGCCGCCTTCCACCTGTTGCACGTGCCAGCCGTAGGCGCGATACCGCGCGGCGGTGTCCTCGCACAACGCGATGTTGGTGTCGTCCTCGATCGAGATCTGGTTGTGGTCGTAGAACACGATCAGGTTGCCCAGCTGCTGGACGGCCGCCAGCGAGGACGCCTCGGACGTCACGCCCTCCTCGATGTCGCCGTCGGAGGCGATCACGTAGATGAAGTGATCGAACGGGCTTTCCCCCGGCGCGGCGTCGGGGTCGAACAGGCCCCGCTCGTAGCGGGCTGCCATCGCCATCCCGACCGACGACGCCAAGCCCTGGCCCAGCGGACCGGTGGTGATCTCAACGCCCTTGGTGTGCCGGAACTCCGGGTGGCCGGGAGTCTTGGAGCCCCAGGTGCGCAGCGCCTCGATGTCGGACAGTTCCAGACCGAAACCACCCAGGTAGAGCTGCAGGTACAGGGTCAGGCTGCTGTGCCCGGCAGAGAGGACGAACCGGTCGCGGCCCAACCAGTGCTGGTCGCTGGGGTCGTGGGTCATCGCGCGCTGGAACAGGGTGTAGGCCAGCGGCGCCAGGCTCATCGCGGTCCCGGGGTGGCCGTTGCCGACCTTCTGCACCGCGTCGGCGGCCAGCACTCGCACGGTGTCGACGGCGGCCGAGTCGATTTCGGTCCAGTCGTCGGGGTGGTGCGGACTGGTCAGCGTGGAGATCTCTTCGAGAGTGGTCACAGACTCATCCTTGGGTGGCCGTAAGTCGTAGCGCAGATCAATCTTCACCCTAGTGCGGGAGTGCCAGCGTTTGCAGTGCGGGATTGGGGGTAGTCCCGGGCGCTTCCCCGGATATGACGCCCCGACGTCTCAAAGCTTGCGATCGGTGCCGCCGTCGGGAAATTCTGTGTGAATAGACCCTGGAGGCAGGCCGCGGTGCCAACGCGGCCTACCATCGCGCGTAGTAGATCCTGCGCCCTGCTGCGACCCCGAGGAGTTATTGCGTGAGCGTTCGCGGGCGCCTAGAGCCAACCCGAGCGGCGAGCCGAATACGCGGCACGGTGCTGGCCTACCTAGCGCTGACGAAGCCGCGCGTCATTGAGCTGCTGCTGGTCACCGCGATTCCCGCGATGCTGCTGGCCCACCGTGGCCACGTCGACCCGTTGCTGATCCTCAACACGCTGGTCGGCGGGATGCTGGCCGCGGGCGGGGCCAACACGCTGAACTGCGTGGCCGACGCGGACATCGACAAGTTGATGAAACGGACCGCGCGCCGGCCGTTGGCCCGGGCCGCCGTGCCCACCCGCAATGCCCTGATCCTCGGGCTGGTGCTCACCGTGGGCTCGTTCTGCTGGCTCTGGGGGACGACGAACCTGCTGTCAGGGCTGCTTGCGGTCGCCACGATCGCGTTCTACGTGTTCGTGTACACGTTGCTGCTCAAGCGGCGCACCTCGCAAAACGTCGTCTGGGGCGGAGCGGCCGGGTGCATGCCGGTGATGATCGGCTGGTCGGCCGTCACCGGCACGATCGGCTGGCCGGCGCTGGCGATGTTCGCGATCATCTTCTTCTGGACGCCGCCGCACACCTGGGCGCTGGCCATGCGGTACAAGGACGACTACAAGGCGGCGGGCGTCCCGATGCTCCCCGCGGTGGCGACCGAGCGCCAGGTCACCAAGCAGATCCTGATCTACACCTGGCTGACCGTGCTGGCGACCATGGTGCTGGCGCTGGCCGCCGGCTGGCTGTACACGGCGGTCGCCGTGGTGGCCGGGGTGTGGTTCCTGGCGATGGCCCACCAGCTGTACGCGGGCGTCCGGGCCGGCGAGCCGGTCAAGCCGCTGCGGCTGTTCCTGCAATCGAACAACTACCTCGCGGTGGTGTTCTGCGCGCTGGCGGTCGACTCGGTGATCGCGCTGCCGACGCTGCTCTGACCCGGCTGCCGTAATTCCCTTTGTTGGGATCGGTAGCAAATCGACGCGGGTGTACTGGGCGGGACCGATTCGCATAGCCAAAAGCTATGCAACGCAAAGGTCGCGGCTCAATACTGACTTTCAGCAGCAAAGCCTGCGGAATAGGACTCGACGCCATGTCACACCATCGCACCGTCAAGAAGGTGATCGCCGCAGCATTGCTGTCGGGCGGTCTTGCGCTGTCGGATTTCGGCCTGAGCGTGGCCATCGCCGGGGCACAGCCCGCGCCCAGGCCGCTGGACGCCTGGCCCGGGTGCCCCAACGACCACCCATCGGGGCCGTGCCACTGGTGTCCCGGGCAACCCTTGCCGCCGACCGGTAACCACGTCACCAACCCGGTCGTGTGGGACAACAACATTTGCCACACCTACTACTACTACGTCTACTTCGGGCAAGGCAATGCGGCCCAGAACATTTGGGACGGCGAGAATCCGCCGCCGCCACCTCCACCGCCGCCGCCGGGTCTGATCAACAAAGACAACTGCCAGCAGATCCTCGGAATCTTCTGTCCCAAGGCCTGACGTATTCGCCTAGGGCAGCAACACAATTGAGCCGGCGGTCTTGCGGCCCTGCAGGTCCTGATGGGCGCGGGTCGCTTCGGCCAGCGGATAGCGGTGTCCGACTTCGATGTTGATCGCACCGGAGGCCACCGCCTCGAACAATTCGTCGGCGCGCCAGCTGAATTCCTGGCCGGTGCGCATGAAGTGAGCCAGCGTCGGGCGGGTCAGGAACACCGAGCCGGCGGCGTTGAGCCGCTGCGGGTCCACCGGCGGTACGGGTCCGCTGGCGGCTCCGAACAACGCCAGCGTGCCGCGGACCGCGAGGCTGGCGAGGCTGGCGTCGAACGTGGTTGCGCCGACGCCGTCGTACACCGCGGCGACACCGACACCTGCGGTGAGTTCGCGAATCTGCTGACCGAACTGCGCGGCGTCGTCCGGGTAGGACAGCACCTCGTCGGCGCCGGCCCGCTTGGACAACGCGGCCTTCTCGGGTGTGGAGACTGTGGTGATGACCCGGACGCCGAGCAGGTGCGCCCATTGGCTCAGGATCAGCCCGACGCCGCCCGCCCCGGCGTGCACCAGCACCGCGTCACCGGCTTGCGCCGGATACACCGACTTCAGCAGGTAGTGCGCGGTCAGGCCCTTCAACAGCACCGAGGCGGCCACGTCGGCGCTGACATCGTCGGGCACTTTGGCGGTCAAATGCGCTGGTGCCGTCGCGAATTCGGCATAGGCGCCGGACGCCGCGGCGCAAACCACCCGGTCGCCGACCTGGAAGCCTTCGGCCCCCTCGCCGAGGGCCGCGACGGTGCCGCACACCTCGGAACCGAGGACGAACGGCACCTCGCGCGGGTATTGCCCGGATCGGAAATGCGTATCAATGAAGTTGACACCGATGGCCTCGGCCTTGATCAGCAGCTCGCCGTGGCCCGGCGAGGGTTGTGACGTGTCGACGTAGCGCAGGACCTCGGGGCCGCCAGTTTCACTGACTTCGATTGCGTGCATATGGCTATCATGCTCGGGCATGAAGCTTGCCCGTCCGGACGTCTTTCACCCCCGCATTGTGCTGGCCGGATGTCCCCAGCATCCCCGCGGCCAGGGCGACGATGCGGGGCTGATCGTGGCGCTGCGGCGGCGCGGTCTGCACGCGCGCTGGCTGTCCTGGGACGACCCCGACACCCGCGATGCGGATCTGGTGCTCCTGCGCACCATCGACGACGTCGCCGCCCGGCTCGACGAGTTCCTGGCGTGGACCGCCCGCGTCAAGAACCTGCTGAATCCGCCCGCGGTGGTGGCCTGGAATCTCAGCGCGCGCTACTTCGACGACCTCGAGAAGGCCGGTGTGCCAACGCTGCCGGGTGCGACGGCGCAGTCGGTGTTGATCTTTCTCGGCGGGCAGCAGTCGCACGCTTGGCCGGTCGAGCCCGACTTCGAGGTGTGGGACCTGGGCTACGCCGCTATCGCGGCGGCCGCCGAGCGGGCCGGTGTCGGCCCCGGCGAGCTGCTGTATGCCCGGGTCGACGTCGACGTCGACGTCGACGCGGAGCGGGTCGCCGGGGTCGATCTGGTGGCGCCGCCACTGGGCTGGCGGCGGCTGGAATCCGGCGCCCGAGATCTGGCCCAGCGCGAGTTCGCCCTGGCCGTGGAATCAGCCTGCGAGCGGCTAGGGCTCGGCCCGTTCTCGCATCGAGGCCCATAGCGCAGCGGTCGCGGCGGTGCACGCCGCGGCGCCCGCCACGTGGACGGCAACCAGCGCGGCGGGCACGCCGGTGAAGTACTGCGTGGCGCCGACCGCGGCCTGGGCGCAGACCAGGGCCAGCAGCACGCCCAGCCGCTGCAGGATCGCCCGCGGCGCGCGGACCGCCCACAGGCCGAAGCCCAGCCCGACCAACAGTGCGAGATAGATCTCCAGCAGCGACGAATGCATGTGCACCAGCGTGGTGATCTCGACCTTCAGCCGCGGCACTGTCCGGCTCGGGCTGCGGTCTCCGGCGTGCGGACCGGCCGCGGTCACCAGCGTGCCGGTGACCAGCACCACCGCCAGGTTCACCCCGGTCAGCGCGGTGAGCAGGTGCAACGGCCGGGCCACCCGCTCGTGCACCACCCCGTCGTCCGGCTCGCCGACCTTCACGTACAGCAGCACCGAGAGCCACACCATCGTCATCGACACCAGCAGGTGAATCGCCACCGTCCACCACAGCAACCCGGTGCGCACCGTGATGCCGCCGATCACCGCCTGCACCACCGTCGAGACCGGCATCAGCCACGCGTAGGCCAGCACCTCGGCCCGGCGGCGGGCCCGGTATACGGCGAGCACGGCCAGCGCCGCGGTGACCACCACCGCGAGGCTGAACATCCGGTTGCCGAACTCGACGGCCTGATGCACCCGCGGGACCTCGGCGACGGCGACCGGGACGAAGCTGCCCGGGAAACACTGCGGCCAGGTGGGGCAGCCCAGTCCCGACGCGGTGACCCGCACGATCGAGCCGGTGACGGCGATGCCGCCCTGGGAGACGATCACGGTGGCGGCGATGATCCGCTGGACGCGCAGGCTGGCGTCGGGGAGCAGGTCCACCAACCGCATCAGCACACGTCCGACAGCCATCGCCCGATCGTAGGCCAGCGAAAACTACCGCCCGTAGTACGGGATCGGGTTTGCGCCGACACTGTAATTTCGCAGGCCTGGGCCGGCGTGTCGGCTGCGTGGTTACAGTGTCGCGGGCGATCGATCGTCAGGTGAAGCGGAACCAGCGCAGCGCGGCCAGCGCGGCCACCGCGCCCCACACCGCTAGGACGACGACGCCGAACCAGTCGACCGACAGCGTCATCGCCTGCGACAGCGCCTCGGTCAGCGCGCCGGACGGGGTGAGCCGGGCCGCCCACTTGACGGCCGTGGGGATCATGTTCGTCTCGAGGGTGAGCGCGCCCAGCCCGGCGAAGACAAACCACATCAGGTTGGCGACCGCGAGGACGATCTCGGCGCGCAACGTGCCACCGAGCAGCAGGCCGAGTGCCGTGAAGGCGGCGGTGCCCAGCGCGATCACCGCCGCGCCTAGTGCCAGAGCCAGCGGAGCTGGCCGCCAGCCCAATGAAAAACCGATGGCGCCCAAGATGATTGCCTGCAAGAACACGACGGTAATCACGGCAAGGGACTTGCCGGCGATGATGCCCCAGACTGGAAGTGGGGTGGCCCCAAGGCGTTTCAGTGCACCGTAACGCCGGTCGAACGCGATGGCGATCGCCTGGCCGGTGAACGCCGTCGAGATCAGCGCCAGCGCCATGATGGCCGGCACGAACGTCGCGGCGCGGTTGTGGCCGAACGAGCCGAATGGCAGCAGCGTCAGTCCGACCAGCAGCGTGATCGGGATGAACATGGTCAGCAGCAGCTGTTCGCCGTTGCGCAGCAACAGCTTCAGCTCCAGGCCGAATTGGGCGGCAAGCATTTTCGGCACGGCGCTGGGTCGCGGATCGGGGGTGAAGGTGCCCGGCGGGAACAGTGGAGTGTCGGTCACGATCGCAACTTCCTGCCGGTCAGCTCCAGGAACACATCCTCGAGACTGCGTTGCTCGACGCGCATATCGGTTGCCAGCACGTCGATTTGGGCGCACCAGGCCGTAACCGTCGCCAGCACCTGCGGGTCGACCGGGCCTTCGACCAGGTACTCGCCCGGCGTCACTTCGGTGGCCTTGTAGTCCTCCGGTAACGCAGAAGCCAAGAGCGACAAGTCAAGTCGCGGCGGTACGGTGAACCGCAACTGGTCTTTCGCGCCGGAGCGCATCAGCTCTGCCGGGGTGCCCTCCGCGACGGTCGACCCGCGGTCGATGATGACGATCCGGTCCGCGAGCTCCTCGGCTTCCTTGAGCTGATGCGTGGTGAGCACCACCGTCACGCCGTCGCGGCGCAGCGCGTCTATCAGCTCCCATACCAGCAGTCGGGCGTGCGCATCCATGCCCGCGGTGGGCTCGTCGAGGAACACCAGCTCGGGACGCCCGACCAGCGCGCAGGCCAGCGCGAGCCGCTGCTGCTGGCCGCCCGACAGCCGCCGGTAGGTGGTGCGGGCCGCATCGGTCAGGCCCAGGGTGGCCAGCAGCCACTGTGGGTCCAGCGGGTCGGCGGCGTAGGCGGCCACCAGATTCAGCATCTCGCCGGCGCGGGCCGCCGGATAACCGCCGCCGCCCTGCAGCATCACCCCGATGCGCGCGCGCAGCCGGGCGTTGTCGGCGACCGGGTTCAGCCCCAGCACCTCGATCGTGCCGGCGTCCGGGCGCACGAAGCCCTCGCACATCTCGACCGTCGTCGTCTTGCCGGCGCCGTTGGGGCCCAACAGGGCCAGCACCTCGGCGGCGTGCACGTCGAGATCGAGATTGGACACAGCTGTCGTCGAGCCGTACCGCTTACTCACCCCGCGCAGCCGCACCACTATCTCGGCGGCTGGGGGGACATCTAAATGGACCTGCGGGGCCGAACTCACGTCGAGTCAGCGTAGGCGTCGGGTGCCGACGCCGGTCGCGGGGTCTGGGCGCTGGGCGACTCGTTCGTTTCCCCGTTGTCGGCCGGCGCGGACAGCAGCGGTCGCCAGGGCAGTCGGGTGTACGTCAGCGCGACCAGCACGGCCATCACGGCGGCGCTGGCCAGGGTGGCATCCAGGATCTGGAAAAGCGCGAACCGGTCGCCGTTGGCCGTCGGCCCGAAGATGCCGACGACGAGGGTGACCACGATGACCGTCTCGCGGAATCCGGTGCGGGTCGCCCAACACGCCAGCGGGATGATCGCCCACAACAGATACCAGGGCTGCACGACGGGGAACAGCAGCACGCAGATGCCCAGTGCGACGCCGAGGCCGCCGATCGGATGCAGCCGGCCGCGGAACACCGCGTACAGCAGCCAACTGACCAGCACCATGATGATCAGCAC
This sequence comes from Mycobacterium stomatepiae, assembly GCF_010731715.1. Taxonomy (NCBI): domain Bacteria; kingdom Bacillati; phylum Actinomycetota; class Actinomycetes; order Mycobacteriales; family Mycobacteriaceae; genus Mycobacterium; species Mycobacterium stomatepiae. The sequence goes on along the minus strand of NZ_AP022587.1, from coordinate 1,270,815 downwards.
GCCGATAAAGCGGGTCAGGGCCAGTACGGCGGTGGTGTGATCGCCCAGGCCCAGCAGAATCCCCACCTGCCCGGTCGCCAGGGCCAGCAGCGTCGGCGGCGACATCCAGCTGCGCACCACGTTGGCGGTGCCGAGGGTGAAAATCCAGCCGAACCCGAGTCCGCTCGCCCAGCCCACCAGGCCCATCACCGCCAGGGCCAACGATCCGATCCCGCCGCCGGCCAGCAGCAGCGCCCGCAGGTTGCCGCCGCAGCGGTGGGCCAGCGCCATCGTGACGAATCCCAGCGCCAGCAGCGAGGGCAGCTTCACCTGCGAGGACAGCGTGATCAGGATCGAGCCGGCCAGCAGCATCCCCAACGGTTCCCAGTCGGGGCCGAGCCGGCGCCACGAGGTGGGCCAGAGCCGCGGCGAAGCGATACCGCGCAGCGCGAATTGGGCGCCGATCAGCATCAAGCCCAGCATCAGCGCCTCGTTGTGGATGCCGGCGACCAGATGCATCAGCAGCAGCGGATTGGCGACGCCCAGCCACAGCGCGCTGACTTCGGCGACGCCGCAGCGCCGGGCCAGCCGCGGCACCGCCCACACGATCATCGCCACACCGGCCAGCACCACCAACCGGTGGCAGAGCACCGCGGCGACGATGTTCTCGCCGGTCAGCGCCGAGATGCCGCGTCCGATCCACAAGAACAACGGACCGTAGGGCGCCGGCGTCTCCCGCCACACGCTGGGCACCGACAGGGTGAACACATGGCCGAGACCGAGCCCGGACGCGGGACCGACCTTGTAGGGGTCGAGTCCCTCCAGCGAAATCTGGCTCTGGGCCAGGTAGGAGTAGACGTCCTTGCTGTACATCGGCGGCGCGATCAGCAGCGGCAGCATCCACAGCACCAGCGTGCGATCCAGCTCGCCGCGCGACATCTGCCGCTTGCCCAGCGCGAATCGGCCCAGCATCAGCCAGGCCAGCGCCATCATCACCGCCCCGACCGTGGTCATCGTCAACGACACCGTCTGAATCCGGGATGGCAGGTTCAGCAGCCGAACGCCGAAGGTGGGGTCCTGGACGACCGGCCGGGCCCCGGCGCCCAGCGCGCCGATCCCCATCAGCACCGTTCCGGTGGCGCCGAACAGGCGGGTGCGCCGAAGCGCGGTGAGTTCGGTCTCATTCAGCGGTGAGCCCACGGGCTTCTCGTCGCCGTGCAACGCGGCGATCGATGAGCTCAGGGTGTGGTGGCGCACTGCCATCAGTGCAGCGTAGCGGCATGTCGACCAGCCCCGGCCCGGTGCTCGCCGGGTGATCGGCACGACGCGGTACTGAGGGCAGCCTTGCTAGACCGAATTCCGGAATTGCGTCACACTGGTGTTGTGAAAATCCGGACCACCGAGGAAGCGCGGGAAGCCGTTGCGGTGCCCGCAACCGGTGCCGCGGTTCCCGCGGTGATGCCTGATGGTCACACCCGCCGCGCCATCGTGCGGCTGCTGCTGGAATCCGGGACGATCACCGTCAGTGAGATCTGTGACCGGCTGGGTCTGGCGGCCGCCGGCGTGCGGCGTCATCTCGACGCGCTGATCGAGGCGGGCGACGCGGAATCGGCAGCTGCCGCGGCATGGCAGCAGGCCGGACGCGGGCGCCCCGCCAAACGTTTCCGGTTGACGCCGGCGGGCCGGGCCAAGCTCGACCACGCCTACGACGACCTGGCGGTCGCGGCGATGCGCCAGCTGCGCGAGATCGGCGGCCAGGGCGCGCTGCAGACGTTCGCCCGGCGCCGCATCGATACGATCCTGGCCGACGTCGAGCCCGCCGACAGCACAGACGACGCCGACGTCGAGGCCGCCGCCGAACGGGTGGCCGGCGCGCTGACCAAGGCCGGCTACGTCGCCACCACGACCCGGGTGGGCCTGCCGCTGCACGGCGTGCAGATCTGCCAGCACCACTGCCCGGTATCGCATGTCGCCGAGGAATTCCCGGAGCTATGCGAGGCCGAGCGGGAAGCCATGGCCGAGGTGCTCGGCACCCACGTGCAGCGGCTGGCGACGATCGTCAACGGCGATTGCGCCTGTACCACCCACGTGCCGCTCGCTCCCGTGGCGAGTAAGGCAGCAAGCAAGACCTAGCATCAAGCGGCGCCCAGCCCGCGCCGGCACCAAAGGAGCGTCCGAATGACACTCACGCCAGAGGCAACCACGCCCGCAGCGCCGTTAACCCAGGAGCAGGCGATCGCATCCCTGGGCAAGTACGGCTATGGCTGGTCGGACTCCGACGTCGCGGGTGCCAGCGCACAGCGCGGCCTTTCCGAGGCAGTCGTGCGTGACATCTCGGCGAAGAAGAGCGAGCCGGAGTGGATGCTCAACATCCGGCTCAAGGCGCTGCGCACCTTCGACAAGAAGCCGATGCCGAACTGGGGCTCGAACCTCGGGGGCATCCACTTCGACAACATCAAGTACTTCGTGCGCTCCACCGAGAAGCAGGCCGCCACGTGGGACGACCTGCCCGCCGACATCAAGAACACCTACGACAAGCTCGGGATCCCCGAGGCGGAGAAGCAACGCCTGGTCTCGGGCGTTGCGGCTCAGTACGAGTCCGAGGTGGTCTACCACCAGATCCGTGAGGACCTGGAAGCTCAGGGCGTCATCTTCCTCGACACCGATTCCGGCCTGCGGGAACACCCGGAGATCTTCAAGCAGTACTTCGGCAGCGTGATCCCGGCCGGCGACAACAAGTTCTCCGCGCTGAATACCGCGGTGTGGTCGGGTGGTTCGTTCATCTACGTGCCGCCGGGTGTGCACGTCGACATCCCGCTGCAGGCCTACTTCCGGATCAACACCGAGAACATGGGCCAGTTCGAGCGGACGTTGATCATCGTCGACGAGGGCGCCTACGTGCACTACGTCGAAGGCTGTACCGCGCCGATCTACAAGAGCGACTCGCTGCACTCCGCGGTGGTCGAGATCATCGTGAAACCCGGTGGCCGTTGCCGTTACACGACGATCCAGAACTGGTCGAACAACGTCTACAACCTGGTCACCAAGCGGGCCCGGGCCGAAGCCGGCGCCACGATGGAATGGGTCGACGGCAACATCGGCTCGAAAGTGACGATGAAGTACCCGGCGGTTTGGATGACCGGTGAGTACGCCAAGGGTGAGGTGCTCTCGGTGGCGTTCGCCGGCGAGGGCCAGCACCAGGACACCGGCGCCAAGATGCTGCACCTGGCGCCCAACACGTCGAGCAACATCGTCTCCAAGTCGGTGGCCCGCGGCGGTGGCCGCGCGTCCTACCGCGGCCTGGTGCAGGTGAACAAGGGTGCCCACGGATCGCGCTCCAGCGTGAAATGCGATGCGCTACTTGTCGATACGATCAGCCGCAGCGACACCTACCCGTACGTCGACATCCGCGAGGACGACGTCACGATGGGTCACGAGGCGACCGTGTCCAAGGTCAGCGAGGACCAGCTGTTCTACCTGATGAGCCGCGGCATGACCGAGGACGAGGCGATGGCGATGGTGGTGCGCGGCTTCGTCGAGCCGATCGCCAAGGAACTGCCGATGGAGTACGCGCTGGAGCTCAACCGGCTGATCGAGCTGCAGATGGAAGGTGCGGTCGGCTAGTGACGGGACTGACTGAAGCGGTTGAGGGTTCGGCCCTCACCGCTGCCAACAAGGGTGAGCTGTTCGCGTCGTTCGGCGTGGGCGCCTTCGAGGTGCCCAGCGGCCGCGACGAGATCTGGCGGTTCACCCCGCTGCGCCGGCTGCGCGGCCTGCACGACGGCTCGGCCGTCGCGAACGGCAAGGCGCAGATCAGTGTCGGCGAACAGCCCGGTGTGACGGTGGAGACCGTCCGTCGCGGCGACGAGCGGCTGGGCCAGGGCGGCGTTCCTGCGGATCGTGTTGCGGCCCAGGCATTCTCGTCGTTCAACTCCGCGACGGTGGTGACCGTGGCGCGCGACACTGAGGTCGCCACGCCGATCGAGATCGTGATCACCGGGCCCGGCGAGGGCGCGGTCGCCTACGGGCATCTGCAGATCCGCGTCGAGGAGCTCGCGCGGGCGATCTTCGTCATCGACCTGCGCGGCAGCGGGACCTACGCCGACAACGTCGAGATCATCGTCGCCGACTCGGCGGCCGTCGGGGTGATCTGGATCGCGGACTGGGCCGACGACACCGTCCACGTCAGTGCGCATCACGCACGCCTGGGCAAGGATTCGGTGCTCGGCCACGTCAACGTGACGCTCGGCGGCGACCTGGTTCGCACGTCGACGACGGTGCGGTTCACCGCGGCCGGCGGTGACGCGCAACTGCTCGGCACCTACTTCGCCGACGACGGCCAGCACTTCGAGTCCCGGCTGCTCGTCGACCACGCTTTCCCGAACTGCAAGTCGGACGTGTTGTACAAGGGTGCGCTGCAAGCCGATCCGGAATCCAGCCGTCCCGACGCGCACACCGTCTGGGTGGGCGACGTGCTGATCCGCGCGGAGGCCACCGGCACGGACACCTTCGAGACCAACCGCAACCTGCTGCTCACCGACGGCGCCCGCGCCGATTCGGTGCCCAACCTCGAAATCGAGACGGGTGAGATCGTCGGCGCCGGACACGCAAGTGCCACCGGAAGATTCGACGACGAGCAAGTGTTCTGCCTGCAAGCTCGCGGTATCCCGGAAGACCAGGCCCGCCGGCTGATCGTGCGTGGCTTCTTCGGCGAGATCATCCAGAAGATCGCCGTGGCCGCCGTGCGTGACCGGCTGACCGAGGCCATCGAGCACGAACTTGAGTTAACCGAAGGAATCAAGAACTGATGACCGCTCTCGAAATCACGGATCTGCACGTCAGCGTCGCGCGCACCAACGAATCCGACGCCATTGGAATCCTCAAAGGTGTTGACCTCACCGTGAAGTCGGGGGAGACGCACGCGCTGATGGGCCCGAACGGGTCCGGCAAGTCCACCCTGTCCTATGCGATCGCCGGGCACCCGAAGTACGAGGTGACGTCCGGTTCGATCACGCTGGACGGCGAGGACGTGCTGGCGATGAGCGTCGACGAGCGGGCGCGGGCCGGCTTGTTCCTGGCCATGCAATACCCGATCGAGGTGCCGGGGGTGTCGATGTCGAACTTCCTGCGCACCGCCGCCGCGGCCGTGCGCGGCGAGGCGCCGAAGCTGCGGCACTGGGTCAAGGAAGTCAAGGGCGCGATGGACGATCTCGGGATCGATCCGGCGTTCTCCGAACGCAGTGTGAACGAAGGCTTTTCCGGCGGTGAGAAGAAGCGCCACGAGATCCTGCAGCTCGCGCTGCTCAAGCCCAAGATCGCGATCCTCGACGAGACCGACTCCGGGCTCGACGTCGACGCATTGCGGGTGGTCAGCGAGGGTGTGAACCGCTACGCCGAAGCCGGCTGGGACGATGGCACCGGCCAGCCGGTGCGTGGCGGCGTCCTGCTGATCACGCACTACACTCGGATTCTGCGTTACATCCAGCCGCAGTTCGTGCACGTGTTCGTCGGCGGCCGCATCGTCGAATCCGCCGGGCCCGAACTGGCCGACGAGCTCGAAGAGCATGGCTACGAGCGCTTCACCCAAGCGGCTGCCACGGGGGCGTAACGATGACGGCCTCCGTGACTCCATTGGATCTCGCGGCGATCCGTGCCGATTTCCCGATCCTCAAGCGCATCATGCGCAGCGGAAAACAGTTGGCGTACCTGGATTCCGGCGCGACGTCCCAGCGGCCGCTGCAGGTGCTCGACGCCGAACGCGAATTCCTGCTGACGTCCAACGGCGCCGTGCACCGCGGTGCGCATCAGCTGATGGAAGAAGCCACCGACGCCTACGAGCAGGGTAGGGCAGACATCGCGGCGTTCGTCGGCGCCGACAGCGACGAGCTGGTCTTCACCAAGAACGCGACCGAAGCGCTCAACCTGGTGTCCTATGTGCTGGGCGACCAGCGTTTCAACGGCGCGGTCGGTCCGGGCGACGTCATCGTGATCAGCGAGCTCGAGCACCACGCGAACCTGGTCCCTTGGCAGGAACTGGCCCGGCGCACCGGGGCGACCGTCAAGTGGTACGGCCTGACCGACGACGGACGTATCGACCTGGACTCGCTGGAACTCGACGAGCGCGTCAAAGTGGTTGCGTTCAGCCATCACTCGAACGTGACCGGCGCGGTGGCGCCGGTGCACGAGCTCGTCGAGCGAGCCAAGGCGGTGGGCGCGCTGACCGTGCTCGACGCCTGCCAGTCGGTGCCGCACCAGCCGGTCGACTTCCGCGCCCTCGACGTAGACTTCGGTGCGTTCTCCGGCCACAAGATGCTGGGCCCCAACGGAATCGGGGTGCTCTACAGCAGCCGCGAGTTGCTCGAGGCGCTGCCGCCGTTCCTCACCGGCGGCTCGATGATCGAGACCGTCACGATGGAAGGCACGACGTATGCCGCGCCCCCGCAGCGGTTCGAGGCCGGCACCCCGATGACCTCTCAGGTCGTCGGCCTGGCCGCGGCCGCACGCTATCTCGGTGCGATCGGAATGGAGGCCGTAGAAGCTCACGAGCGTGAGCTGGTGGCCGCGGCGCTGGAGGGCCTGTCCGGCATCGACGCCGTGCGCATCATCGGGCCGGCGTCGATGGAAAACCGTGGCTCCCCGGTCGCATTCGTCGTCGACGGCGTGCACGCACATGATGTCGGGCAGGTGCTCGACGACGAGGGCGTCGCTGTGCGGGTCGGTCATCACTGCGCGTTACCGTTGCACCGCCGGTTCGGGGTGGCAGCCACGGCGCGGGCGTCGTTCGCGGTGTACAACACCGCCGACGAGGTCGACCGGCTGGTGGCCGGTGTGCGCCGTTCGGTGGAATTCTTCGGCGGAGCGTGAGCCGTGCGTCTGGAGCAGATGTATCAGGACGTGATCCTGGATCACTACAAACACCCGCAGCACCGCGGACTGCGCGAGCCGTTCGGCGCGCAGGTCTACCACGTGAACCCGATCTGCGGCGACGAGGTCACGCTGCGCGTGACGTTGTCCGGCGACGGTCAAACCGTCGCGGACGTTTCCTATGATGGGCAAGGCTGTGCGATCAGCCAGGCGGCCACCTCGGTGCTGACCCAGCAGGTGATCGGGCAGAGCGTGGGCGAAGCCCTCAAGACCATCACGGCGTTCACCGAAATGGTGTCGTCGCGGGGAACGGTCGAGGGCGACGAGGATGTGTTGGGCGACGGCATCGCCTTCGCCGGCGTCGCCAAGTACCCGGCCCGGGTGAAATGTGCCCTGCTGGGGTGGATGGCGTGCAAAGACGCACTGGCCCAGGCCAGCCATGCTTTCGAGGAGGACCAACGATGAGCGAAACCACCGCACCCGACGAGGAGTTTCTCGCCGACCTCGAAGAGGCGATGCGCGACGTCGTCGACCCCGAGCTGGGGATCAACGTCGTCGATCTGGGGCTTGTCTACGGCCTCAACGTCGAGAAGGGCGACGAAGGAAAGGTCGCGACCATCGACATGACGCTGACGTCGGCGGCCTGCCCGCTGACCGATGTGATCGAAGACCAGTCGCGCAGCGCGCTGGTCGGCAGCGGTTTGGTCAACGATCTGCGGATCAACTGGGTGTGGAACCCACCGTGGGGTCCGGACAAGATCACCGAGGACGGGCGCGAACAATTGCGCGCCCTCGGCTTCACCGTCTAGCTCTAAGACTGACTGAGACTGTTGGCAGTCCGGGCTTCCTGGTCGGGCTCGAAATGAACCACGACACAGCGGGAATCGGTGCGCGTGGCCCAAAATCGGATGACTTGCCGGGGTGCGCTGCGGTAGGTCTAGATATGTGACTGAGCTGACCCTGCGCGCCATCAGCGATGACGATGACTATGAGTCATTCATGTCCGCGTCGTACGCGGTGTTCTTCGAGGACATACAGAAGGACGAGATCGACCTGATGCGCAAGGTCACCGAGTTTGACCGCATGGTCGGATTTCACGACGGCACTCGCTGGGCGTCCACCGCGGGCGCCTTCGGCAAGCAGGTGGTACTGCCCGGCGGTGTGACCGCCCCGGTGGCCGCCGTCACCGCGGTCACGGTGTCACCGAGCCATCGGCGCCGCGGCCTGCTGACGGCGATGATGCGCCACCAGCTCGACGACATCAGGTCGCGCGGAACCGAGGCGCTGGCCATGCTGTTCGCCTCGGAAGCCTCGATCTATGGGCGATTCGGGTACGGAACGGCCACTTCGATCGCGGGGTTATCCGGGCAGCTGCGCGAGCTCGGCTTCCGCCCCGAGGTCGAGCTCGGCGACGGCACGGTGACCGACACCGATACCGACACACTCATGGCCAACGCACCCGCAATCTACGACCGGGCCATGGCGCAACGCCCCGGACTGATGGCCAGACCGCGGCCGTGGTGGGACACCGTGATCCACGACAGCGAAGAGAGGCGCGAGGGCACCGGCAAGATTCGCTTTGCCCTGCACCGCGAGGCCGATGGCACCGCCAGCGCATTCGCCATCTACCGCCCCAAGGCCGGCTGGACGGACTCCGGCCAGCCCAACGGAGAACTTCATATCCAGGAGGTGCGAGCCACCAATCACCGCGCGTACGCACGCATTTGGCGCCACCTACTCGACATGGACCTGGTCAGGACTGTCAAGTACGAGTGGGCCGCGACCGACGAGCAGCTGCGCTACCTGGTCACAGACCAGCGGGCACTGCGGTGTGAAGTGAAGGACGCCATCTATGTACGACTGGTCGACGTGTCCCGCGCACTGACGTTGCGCCGGTACACAACCTGCGTCGACGTGGTACTCGAGGCGACCGACGAGTTCTGCCCGTGGAACACCGGCCGGTTGCACCTATGTGGCGGACCCGACGGTGCCGCATGCGAAACCACCACGGCACCAGCCGACATCGCCGTCACCGCGCGCGACCTCGGCGCGATCTACTTGGGCGGGGTAAATCTGCAGGCGCTGGCCAGCGCGGGATTCGTCACAGAACTCACCCCCGGTTCGCTACACCGGACCGCGGTCGCCTTCGACTGGCCCGCCGCCCCCGGCATGCCCGACAACTTCTAAGCGCGGTCTCTCACCTCGGGAAGTCTTCGCGGCGTTACCTGCCGAGCCGATGCTGGCCCCCGCATTTGCCGTCGTGGGCCGGCCGCAGGTCGATGGTGTTCGCCTGTAGCGTGCCGCTGCCGTCCCGATTGCCTTGTGCCGTTATGCATTTGCCCGGCGTGATCGCTTGAATGCCGGCACCGGCCTGCCTGGTGTATCGCGTCTGATCGGTGACCGTCACCGTCGCCTGCGAGCCCGCGCCGCTGGGGTCGATACGCGTCACGGTGATCGTGTTGCCAGCGACGGAGGCCACGGCGCCTTGCACGGGCGCTCGTTTGGCAGGCGCCGTTGGGCATTTCCCGTCGACGGCGGGGGTCACCCGCACGCCCGCCGCGGCGATCGGCTGGCCGGGTTCTGATCCCCGGTGAGCGGGCCGCACGGTGACGCAACTGCCGGTGGTGACGTCACTCAGCGTGGCCGGGGTGAGTTCGGTGATTTTGGTCGTGGCGCTGAAAGCCACAGCGGCATCGCCCTTTTCCTCCGTGATCTGCGCGGTGTTTCCCGACACCGATGCGATCAGGCCACGTACCCGAGCCTGACCGGTGGCTGGGGGCGAGCTGGACGGCGCCGCCGGCGACGCGGCAGGACTTGAGGAAGTGGGGCTGGCCGGGTGCGACGAACCACAGGCCACGACGGATACCGCGGTGATCCCGGAGACCGCGAGCATCGCGAATCGGGTGCACAGGTGAGAGCTGGCAGACATCGACGTTTCTCCAATCGTGGGGTGATCCCCACGAACGGGTCTACCGAATCCAGCTGTGGCCGAGCTATGAGATGCGACGTCGGTGGCCAACCGCACCTGCCGACACGGTTGGCTGCCGGCGAATCGGGGTATGCCCGGCCCAACCCGGTTGGATCGGGTGTCGGTTTCTGGGGGGATGAGTGATCGGCAATGGTGGGCTGGCTGGACGATTTGCAGCGACGCAACCGCGGTGTGAGTGTGACCGTGGCTGTCATCTACAAATACCTCGATGATCAAGGCGGCTATCTGCCCGCGCTGATCACGTACTACGGCTTCGTGTCGCTGTTCCCGATGCTGCTGTTGTTGACCACCGGGCTGGGTGTGGTGCTCGCCGGTCGCCCCGATCTGCAAGAGCAGGTGCTGCACAGCGCCCTGAGTCAATTCCCGGTGATCGGCAGCCAGCTGCAACAGCCCGAGGGGCTCAGCGGCGGCACGGTCGCCGTCGTCGTCGGAATCCTGGGTGCGCTCTACGGCGGCCTGGGTGTCGGCCAAGCCGTGCAGAACGCGATGGATTCGGTATGGGCCGTGCCGAAGCACAAGCGCCCCAACCCGATTCGATCACGCGTGCGCAGCTGCGGATTGCTTTTCGTGCTGGGTTCGGCGGTGCTCGCGGCCACCGTCTTGTCCGGGATCGCGCAGACGACAGGGGAGCTGGGCATCTTCGGCAGGATCGGTGTCGCGCTGACCACCGTGGCGATCAACGCGATGATCTGCCTGGTGGCTTTCCGTGTGACGACCGCAAGGGTACTCACCTACCGGCAGGTGCTGCCGGGGGCCGTTGCGGCAGCGGTTATTTGGCAGATATTGCAGTGGTTCGGTGCCGGCTATATCCAGCACACCGTCAAGACGGCCAGCGCCACCAACAGCATCTTCGCGTTGGTGCTGGGATTGCTCGCCTTCCTGTATCTGGTGTCGACGGCGCTGGTGCTCTGCGCCGAAATGAACGTCGTACTGGTGGAGCACCTCTGCCCGCGCGCATTGCTGAGCGCCTTCAGCGACGACGCCGAACTCACGCCGGCCGACCGGCGGATCTACGCCAAGCGGGCGAAAGCCGAACGCGTCAAACAGCTCGAGCGCGTGATCGTCCGTTTCAACGACGTGAATAGGCCCGTGACACCGTAGCGCCGATCGCTCAGAACGCGTCCTCGGAAATACGCATCACGTCGTCGTCGATGGATTCGATGACGCGGCGCAGCGAGGTCAGTTTCGGCAGCATGTTCTTGGCGAAGAACGCCGACGTCGCGATCTTGCCCTGGTAGAACGCCCGGTCCTTCTCGCTGGGATTGTCGGCCAGGGCGGCGTGCGCAACCAGGGCCTGCGCCAGCAACCGCCAGCCGATCAGCAGGTCGCCGACCGCGAGCAGATACCGCACCGAACCGAGCCCCACCTTGTAGATCTCCGTCGGGTGCGCGGTAGCCGCCATCAGGTAGCCGGTCAACGCGGCCGTCATCGAGGTCACCTCGTCGAGGGCGGATTGCACCGCCTGCGCCTGCGATTTCAGCGCGTCGTCGCAGTCGTCGATGGTCCGGCTGATCTGAGCCGTCACGAACTGCAGGGCAGCGCCGTGGTCGCGAACGATCTTGCGGAAGAAGAAGTCCAGGGCCTGAATCGCGGTGGTGCCCTCGTAGAGCGAATCGATCTTGGAATCGCGGATGTACTGCTCCAGCGGATAATCCTGCAGGAAGCCCGAGCCGCCCAGCGTCTGCAACGATTCCGTCAGGATCTCGTACGCCCGCTCCGAACTGACCCCCTTGACGATGGGCAGCAGCAGATCGTCGACGCGGTGTGCCATGTCGTGGTCAGCGCCGGAAACTTGTTGTGCGAGAGCATCATCCTGATGTGCCGCGGCATATATGTAGAGCGCCCGCAGCCCTTCGGCGTACGCCTTCTGGGTCATCAGGCTGCGGCGCACGTCGGGGTGGTGCATGATCGTGACCCGCGGTGCGGTCTTGTCGGTCATCTGGGTCAGGTCGGCACCCTGCACCCGCTCCTTGGCGTAGGCAAGCGCGTTGAGGTAGCCGGTGGAAAGCGTGCCGGCGGCCTTGACTCCGATCGTCATGCGGGCGTGCTCGATCACGGTGAACATCTGCGCGATCCCGTTGTGCACGCCGCCGACCAGATAGCCCACGGCGGGCACATCCGTCGCGCCGAAGGTCAGCTCGCAGGTGGGGGAGGACTTGATGCCCATCTTGTGTTCCAGCCCGGTGACGAAAACCCCGTTGCGGGCGCCGAGTTCGAATGTGTCGGGGTCGAACAGGTAGTTCGGGACGTAGAACAGGCTCAGTCCCTTGGTGCCGGGGCCGGCGCCCTCCGGGCGGGCCAACACGAGGTGGAAGACGTTGTCGGCGGTGTCGCCGACGTCGCCACCGGAGATGAACCGCTTGACGCCCTCGATGTGCCAGGTGCCGTCCGGCTGCGCGATGGCCTTGCTGCGGCCGGCGCCGACGTCGGAGCCCGCGTCGGGTTCGGTGAGCACCATCGTGGCGGCCCAGCCGCGCTCGACGCCCTCGGCCGCCCAGCGCTTCTGCTCCTCGTCGCTCTCGGCCCAAAGCGCTTGCGCCATAAAAGGTCCCAGGCAGAAGAAGCTTGCGGACGGATTGGCGCAGAAGATCATTTCATTGACCGCCCACGCCAACGGCGGCGGTGCGGGCATGCCACCGATGTCCTCGGCCAGGCCGAGGCGCCACCACTCGGCGTCCTTGATCGCTTGCACGGTCTTGGCCAACTCGGGTGCGACGCTGATGGTGTGCTCGTTGGGATCGAACACCGGCGGGTTGCGGTCGGCGAACGCGAAGGTCTCGGCGACCGGGCCTTCTGCCAGGCGAGCGGCCTCGGACAGGATGGTCCGCACCGTGTCGGCGTCCAGCTCGCTGTACTGCCCGGCGCCGAGAATCGCGCCCACCTCGAGGACTTCGAAGATGTTGAACTCGAGATCACGGACGTTAGCGATGTAGTGGCCCAAGACATCTCCCTCAACTGGTCCGTCCGGCGACGGATCATCAGCCCTCAGTGTCTCCGAGCACCGAAACCCTCCGCAACCGTAACCTGCGGGCACCGGCCGTTGTCGGCCCGCAAACCAAAACCCAACTGCTCATTGGGAAGATCGATCCGCGTTATCCCCGCGGCCTCGGAGGTCAGCTGGGGGCACACACCGGCGCGCTGGCGAATCGTTGCTGGCGGGAGCAGTATGAGGGTGCGCCAATGGTCGACATTCGCGCGGGAACATCCGAGCAGTACCCGGCGTTAGGCGAAATGTGACTACACAGGACCTCACCGCGGAGCAGTTCAACGCGACCATCGAAAACAACGACATCGTGCTGGTCGACTTCTGGGCGTCCTGGTGCGGGCCATGCCGTCAGTTCGGGCCGACCTTTCAGGCGTCGTCGGAGAAGCACCCCGACATCGTGCACGCCAAGGTCGACACCGAAGCCCAGCAAGAGCTCGCCGCCGCGGCCCAGATTCGGTCCATCCCGACGTTGATGGCCTTCAAGAAGGGCAAACTGCTGTTCAACCAGCCGGGTGCGCTCCCACCGTCGGCGCTGGAGGATCTGGTGCAGCAAATCAGGGACTTCGACGTCGAGGCGGTTCAGGCGGATCATGCCTGAGGCACGTCGCCGAATAGGTCGCCGGCGTCGGCCGCGATACCGTTCACGGGTGAGTTTGGTACTCGTTGAACACCCGCGGCCCGGCGTGGCCTTGATCACCCTCAATCGGCCCGAACGGATGAATTCCATGGCGTTCGACGTCATGGTGCCGCTGAAGGCGGCCTTGGAAAAGGTGACGTACGACAACTCGGTGCGGGTCGTGGTGCTGACCGGGGCGGGTCGGGGGTTTTCGTCGGGAGCCGACCACAAGTCCGCGGGCACGGTGCCGAATGTGGACGGGTAGACCCGCCCGACGTATGCGCTGCGCTCCATGGAGCTCCTCGACGACGTCATTTTGGCGCTGCGGCGCCTGCATCAGCCGGTCATCGCCGCGGTCAACGGCGCCGCCATCGGCGGTGGGCTGTGTCTGGCCCTGGCCGCCGACATCCGGGTGGCCTCGACCAACGTCTATTTCCGGGCCGCGGGCATCAACAACGGGTTGACCGCCAGCGAACTGGGCCTGTCCTACCTGCTGCCCAGGGCGATCGGCGCGTCGCGGGCGTTCGAGATCATGCTGACCGGCCGCGACGTCCCCGCCGAGGAGGCCGAGCGCATCGGGCTGGTGTCCTGCCAGGTGCCCGAGGGGCAGCTGCTGGACACCTGCTACGCGATCGCCGCGTTCTCCCGGCCCGGAATCGAGTTGACCAAGCGCACACTGCGGAGTGGACTGGACGCCGGTAGCCTGGAAGGGCACATGCAAGCCGAAGGCTTGGGACAGCTTTTCGCCCGTCTGCTCACCGCGAACTTCGAAGAAGCGGTTGCTGCGCGTGCAGAGCGGCGGCCCCGGTGTTCACCGACGACAAATAACCACTGCACTGACCGAGGAGAGCGATCGTGATCACGGCTACGGGCCTTGAGGTCCGCGCTGGTGCGCGCATCCTGCTCTCACCCGACGGCCCCGACCTTCGGATTCAGCCCGGTGACCGCATCGGGCTGGTCGGGCGCAACGGTGCGGGCAAGACGACGACCCTGCGCATCCTGGCCGGGGAGAGCGAACCGTACGCCGGATCGGTGACCCGTACCGGCGAAACCGGTTACCTGCCACAGGATCCCAAAGAGGGCGATCTCGACGTGCTGGCCCGCGACCGGGTGCTGTCGGCGCGCGGTTTGGATGTCCTGCTCACCGATCTGGAGAAGCAGCAAGCGTTGATGGCCGAGGTCGCCGACGACGAAGCGCGCGACCGCGCGATCCGTCGATACGGCCAACTGGAGGAGCGGTTCGTCGCCCTGGGCGGCTACGGCGCCGAAAGCGAAGCCGGCCGGATCTGCGCGAGTCTCGGCCTGCCGGAACGGGTCATGACACAACAACTGCGCACCCTGTCCGGCGGTCAGCGCCGCCGAGTCGAGCTGGCGCGAATCCTGTTCGCCGCCTCCGACGCCGGTTCGTCGACCACGCTGCTGCTCGACGAGCCGACCAACCACCTCGACGCGGATTCGGTTGGCTGGCTGCGGGATTTCCTGCGATCGCACACCGGCGGCCTGGTGGTCATCAGCCACAACGTCGAGTTGCTCGCCGACGTCGTCAACCGGGTGTGGTTCCTGGACGCGGTGCGCGGCGAGGCCGACGTCTACAACATGGGCTGGCAGAAGTATCTCGATGCCCGGGCCACGGACGAGCAGCGCCGCCGGCGCGAACGCGCCAACGCCGAGAAGAAGGCGAGTGCGCTGCGCACCCAGGCCGCCAAGATGGGCGCCAAGGCCACCAAAGCCGTTGCGGCGCAGAACATGTTGCGACGCGCCGATCGCATGATGGCCGCGCTCGACGAGGAACGCGTCTCCGACAAGGTCGCCCGGATCAAGTTCCCCACGCCGGCGCCCTGCGGACGAACCCCGCTGGTGGCCAAGGGCTTGAGCAAGTCCTACGGATCGCTCGAGGTGTTCACCGGGGTCGACCTGGCGATCGACCGGGGCTCCCGGGTGGTGGTGCTGGGGCTCAACGGCGCGGGCAAGACGACGCTGCTGCGGCTGTTGGCCGGCGCCGAGACTCCCGACACCGGAGGGCTGGAGCCCGGACACGGTTTGCGCATGGGCTATTTCGCGCAGGAGCACGACACCATCGACAACGACGCGACTGTGTGGGAGAACACCCGGCACGCCGCGCCTTCCTCGGGCGAGCAGGACCTGCGCGGCCTGCTGGGAGCGTTCATGTTCAGCGGCCCGCAGCTCGACCAACCCGCCGGCACCCTGTCCGGCGGCGAGAAGACGCGGCTCGCGCTGGCCGGCCTGGTCGCATCCACGGCGAACGTCTTGCTGCTCGACGAACCGACCAACAACCTCGATCCCGCGTCGCGCGAACAGGTGCTCGACGCGCTGCGGAGCTATCAGGGCGCGGTGGTATTGGTCACCCACGATCCCGGCGCGGCCGAAGCTCTCGACCCGCAACGCGTCGTCCTGCTGCCCGACGGCACCGAGGACTATTGGTCCGACGAATATCGGGATCTGATCGAGCTCGCCTGAGCCCCCTAAGTCACCGCACCCGAATTCGGCGAAATCGACACGCGCGAGACGACCGGTTCTTACTCTTGGTGCTTGGGTTTGTGTTTCCAGCGTGGAGGGACCAGTGCCAAAGTCGAAAGAGATGCGCGCCGAGTTGTTGCATGAGTTGCGCAATGCCTACGAGGGCGGAGCGAGCATTCGGACGCTCGTTGCCAACACCGGCAGATCGTACGGGTCGATTCACAGCATGCTGCGAGAGTCGGGCACCACGATGCGCAGCCGCGGCGGCCCCAACCATACGGCCCGGCACCGCTAACCGGTAGCCCCGGAATCGTTGCGGCGCACCGACTTCTCGACTAGGTCGAGGACGGCGGCCAGCCGCTGCGGATCTTCGCCGGAGGCCAGCCGGGCCACCAATCCGTCCAGGACCAATTCCAGATAGCACTGCAACACGTCACCGGGTACATCGTCGCGCACCCGGTGTGCTTCCTTCTGCCGTTGCAGTCGATCGTGGGTCGCTGCCGCCAGTTCCGCGGAACGCTCCGACCATCCGCGGCTGAACGCGGGGTCGTTGCGCAGCTTGCGCGCGATCTCCAACCGGGTGGCCAACCAGTCGAACTGCTCGGGCGCGGCCAGCATGTCGCGCATCACCTGGATGAGGCCCTCGCGCGACGCGACGTCCGCCATCCGCTCGGCGTCCTCGTGAGCGAGCGCGAAAAACAGTGCGTCCTTGTCCCGGAAGTGGTGGAAGATCGCGCCACGCGACATCCCGATCGACTGCTCCAGCCGCCGAACCGTGGCCCTGTCGTAGCCGTGTTCGGCGAAGCAACGGCGCGCACCGTCGAGGATCTGGCGACGGCGAGCCGCCAGATGGTCCTCGCTGACTTTTGGCACCGGCGGCCCGTGTTAGCCGGACTTGAGCATGTTGCGCAGCACGTACTGCAAGATGCCGCCGTTGCGGTAGTAGTCGGCCTCCCCGGGGGTATCGATGCGCACCACCGCGTCGAACTCGATCGGGTCGCTACCGTCCTTGGCGGCCTTGACGCGCACCGTCTTTGGCGTCTTCCCGTCGTTGAGCGCTTCGATGCCGGTGATGTCGAACACCTCGGTGCCGTCCAGGCCCAGCGATCCCGCAGATTCCCCCTCGGGGAACTGCAACGGGATCACGCCCATGCCGATCAGGTTGGAGCGGTGGATGCGCTCGAACGACTCGGTGATCACCGCGCGGACTCCCAGCAGCGCCGTGCCCTTGGCCGCCCAGTCCCGAGACGAACCCGAGCCGTACTCCTTGCCGCCCAGCACCACCAGCGGAATGTTCTCTGCCGCATAGTTTTGCGCCGCGTCGTAGATGAAGGCCTGCGGAGCTTTCCCATCTACAGGGTCTTGAGTGAAGTCGCGGGTGTACCCACCGGAAACGTCGTCCAGCAGCTGGTTGCGCAGCCGGATGTTGGCGAACGTGCCGCGAATCATCACCTCGTGATTGCCGCGCCGCGATCCGAATGAGTTGTAATCCTTGCGGTCCACACCGTGTTCGTCGAGGTACTGCGCGGCCGGGGTGCCGGGCTTGATGCTGCTCGCCGGCGAGATGTGGTCGGTGGTAACCGAATCGCCGAGCAGTGCCAGCACCCGCGCCCCGCGGATGTCCTTGACCGGCTCCGGTTCGGCGGACATCCCGTCGAAGTACGGTGGCTTGCGCACATACGTCGAGGAGTCGTCCCAGTCGAAGGTGTTGCCGCTCGGGGTCGGCAGGTTCTGCCAGCGCTGATCGCCCTTGAACACGTCGGCATAGTTCTTGACGAACATCTCCTGGCTGATGGCCGAGGCGATGGTGTCGGAGACGTCTTTCTGCGACGGCCAGATGTCCTTGAGGAAGACGTCGTTACCTTCCTTGTCCTTGCCTAGCGGCTGCGAGTCGAAATCGAAGTCCATCGACCCGGCCAGCGCGTAAGCGACGACCAGGGGCGGCGACGCCAGGTAGTTCATCTTGACGTCGGGGTTGATGCGGCCCTCGAAATTGCGGTTGCCGGACAGGACCGCCGACACCGAAAGATCGTTGTCGTTGATCGCCTTTGAGATCTCTTCGGGCAGCGGACCCGAGTTGCCGATGCACGTGGTGCACCCATAGCCGACGAGGTAGAACCCGAGCTTCTCCAGGTACGGCCAGAGGCCGGCCTTCTCGTAGTAGTCGTTGACCACCTGAGAGCCCGGCGCCATCGTGGTCTTCACCCACGGCTTGGATGCCAGCCCTTTTTCGACGGCGTTGCGCGCCAGGAGCGCGGCGCCCAGCATCACTTCGGGGTTGGAAGTGTTGGTGCACGACGTGATCGCGGCGATCACCACGGCGCCGTGGTCGAGCACGAAGTCGCCGTACTCCTGCGACTTCACCCGTACCGGGTTGCTCACCCGGCCCTTCGAGTGCGCGGCGGCCGACTGCACCGGCGCGCGGTCGTCGGCGTGGCCGTTGGCCACTTGGCCGGGGTCGCTGGCCGGGAACGTCTCGTCGAGCTCCTCGTCAAGCTTCGAATACTCCTGCTTGTCGGGATCGTCGCCGACATAGCTGGGAATGGTCTTGCGGAAGGTGGACTTGGCTTCCGACAACACAATTCGATCCTGCGGGCGCTTAGGTCCGGCGATCGACGGCACCACGGTGGACAGGTCGAGCTCGAGATACTCGGAGAACGCCGGCTCGTGCTGGGGGTCGTGCCACAGGCCCTGCTCCTTGGCGTAGGCCTCGACGAGCGCCAGCTGCTGGTCGGTGCGGCCGGTGAACTTCAGGTAGGAGATGGTCTCCTCGTCGATCGGGAAAATGGCTGCGGTGGAGCCGAATTCGGGGCTCATGTTGCCCAGCGTGGCGCGGTTGGCCAGCGGCACCTCCGAAACGCCCTTGCCGTAGAACTCGACGAATTTGCCGACCACACCGTGCTTACGCAGCATCTCGGTGACCGTCAGCACGACATCGGTGGCCGTCACGCCCGGCTGAATCTCGCCGGTCAGCTTGAAGCCGACGACGCGGGGGATCAGCATCGACACCGGCTGGCCCAGCATCGCGGCCTCGGCCTCGATGCCACCCACACCCCAGCCCAGCACGCCAAGGCCGTTGACCATCGTGGTGTGCGAGTCGGTGCCCACACAGGTGTCGGGGTAGGCCACCCCGTCGCGTTCCATCACAACGTGCGCCAGGTATTCGATGTTGACCTGATGCACGATGCCGGTGCCCGGCGGCACCACCTTGAAGTCGTCGAAGGCGCCCTGGCCCCAGCGCAGGAATTGGTAACGCTCGCCGTTGCGCTGGTACTCGATCTCGACGTTGCGCTCGAACGCGTCCGCGGTGCCGAACAAGTCGGCGATCACCGAGTGGTCGATCACCAGGTCGGCCGGTGCCAGCGGGTTCACCTTCTCCGGATTCCCGCCCAGGTCGCCGACGGCCTCGCGCATCGTGGCCAGGTCGACGATGCACGGCACGCCGGTGAAGTCCTGCATGACCACCCGGGCCGGCGTGTACTGGATCTCAATGCTGGGCTCCGCGTTGGGATCCCAGTTCGCGATGGCTTCGATGTGATCCTTGGTGATGTTGGCGCCGTCCTCGTTGCGCAGCAGGTTCTCGGCGAGAACCTTGAGGCTGTAGGGAAGCTTCTCCGTGTTGGGGACGGCATCGAGGCGATAGATCTGGTAACTCTGGTCGCCGACCGTCAGGGTGTCGCGAGCTCCGAACGAGTTCACTGATTCTTGACTGGTCACATCAACTCCCTGGGATTAAGTTCTGCCACCGACGGGCCGTGTCGGCGGTGCAAAGCAACTCTAACAGTACGCTTGTCCTATAATAAACCGGGACACCAATTCCCAGTCTTGTCGGGTCGACGCCGGGTTGAAACCCCTTTTCCCTACTGTTCGCGTACGGTGCCTGTAGCACCAGGGCTGTTTCGAGGGCGGGAAGGACACGATGACCGGGCACGACGCATTCGTCCAGACGATCCCGGTGTTGCCCGTTTACATTCCGCAAGACGTCGACATGACGGCGGTCAAGGCACAGGTCGCCGCGTCCGGGGTCAGCGCGCCGCCCGAGGCCATGCCGGCCCTGCTCGACGTGGTCAACCAGGCTCATGCCGCGGGGATCAACCTGAAAATCGTTTTGCTCGAACACAACCCGCCGAACGACACGCCACTGCGCGATATCTCCACGGTGGTCGGCGCCGACTATCACGACGCCACGGTCTTGACGCTGAGCCCGAACTTTGTCGGTACCTACAGCACGCAGTTCCCACGCGTCACTCTCGAGGCCGGCGAAGACATCGCCAAGACGGGCAACCCGGTGGTCTCGGCACAGCACTTTTTGCACGAGCTGGAAACCCCGGAATTTCCCTGGACCGGTCTGACCATTTTCTTGCTTATCGGCGTACTCGCCGCGGCCGTCGGCGCCCGGTTCCTGCAGTTGCGCGCTAGGCGATCAGCAACCTCGGCGGATGTGGCAGAAGCCCACGCCGAAGGATCCGCCCAGGGCGTCTAAGCATGGATGTCCGACTCGGCCGTTGACGCCGGGGCGAAGTCGCGACACCGCAGGGCAAATCGCGTAGGTCACCGTTCGGTCACATTAAACGCACGTAGAGGGTTGCGATTTGTGACGAGCATTTCCCCGGCGACCGGTGTGACGTACGGTGCAAATGATGCTCGTGTTTTCTTTGGCGCTTGTTGAGAAATATGGGGCTGGCGCCGCCGTCCGCGCTAAGCCCAAGGGGAGCTAAGTCGAATGAGACTCACACGCCGGGGCTCCGCTGCGCGACCCTTCGCCAGGCTGGTTCGTCCGGTCATTCCGACGATCCTGAGTGTGGCCGTGCTCGTCACCACTGCGGGTCTGGCGCAGGCGGATCCGAACGCCGACAACCTCGGCGCGCTGATCGCCAACGTCGCCAAGGCCAACCAGCGCTTGGACGACCTGAGCGCCGAGATTCAGGGCGAGCAAGAGGCCGTCAACAAGGCCCTGGTCGACGTGGAGACCGCACGGGACAACGTGACCGCGGCGCAGCACGATCTCGAGGTCAGCCAGCAATCGGTCAAGGATGCCAACGCGGCAATCGCCGCGGCCCAACGGCGTTTCGACACCTTCGCGGCGGCGACCTACATGAATGGTCCGTCGGGCAGCTACCTGGCCGCGCGCAGTCCCGAGGACATCATCGCCACCGAGAGCGCGTCGCGGACCCTGGCGGCCAGTTCCCAGACTGTGATGGACAACTTGCAGCGGGCGCGCACCGAACAGGTGAACAAGGAGTCCGCCGCCCGACTCGCCAAGCAGAAAGCCGAAAAGGCCGCTGCCGACGCGAAATCCAGCCAGGATGCCGCGGTCGACGCGCTGACCAATTCGAAGCACAAGTTCGAGGCGCAGCGCGAGCAGATCGCTCGGCTGGCCGCCGAGCGTGACGCGGCCCAGGCCAAGCTGCAGCAGGCGCAACTCGCGTCCGCGCATTGGTCGACCGGCGCGGGCGACCCCGGTGTGCCGACGGCGGGCGACCGGTGGGATCCGGGAGCGCCGGCCGCAGCGCCGCCATCCGGCGGAAGGCACTGGGACGGTTGGGATCCCACGCTTCCGATGGTGCCGAGCGCCAACGTGCCGGGTGACCCGGTCGCGGTGATCAACCAGGTGCTGGGCATCTCGGCCACCTCCACGCAGGTGACCGCGCAGATGGGCAAGGGCTTCCTGCAGTCGATCGGCATCCTCAAGCCCGACGACACCGGGATCACGAACGCCACACCGGGCGGGGTGGGCGGCCGCATTCCGCGGGTCTACGGGCGGCAGGCCTCCGAATACGTGATCCGCCGCGGCATGTCGCAGATCGGCGTGCCCTACTCCTGGGGCGGCGGCAACGCGGCCGGCCCGAGCAAGGGAATCGACTCCGGCGCCGGCATCACCGGCTTCGACTGCTCGGGCCTGGTCCTGTACTCGTTCGCCGGGGTGGGCATCAAATTGCCGCACTACTCGGGGTCGCAGTACAGCCTGGGGCGCAAGATCCCGTCGTCCCAGATGCGCCGCGGCGACGTGATCTTCTACGGCCCGGGCGGTAGCCAGCACGTGACGATCTATCTCGGTCAGGGCCAGATGCTCGAGGCTCCCGACATCGGCTTGAAGGTGCGCGTTGCGCCCGTGCGCACCAGCGGTATGACGCCGTATGTGATCCGCTACATCGACTATTAAACGAGGATGACTACCAATCGAGGGGCTATGCGGCAGAAGCGTTTTCGCCTGATCAACGTGGCCTGGGTCACCACCATGGTGAGCGGGCTGATGTTGTCTGTCGCCGCCCCGTCCAACGCCGACCCCGGTGCCTGGGATCCGACGCTGCCGGCCACGATCAGTGCCGGCGCTCCGGGCGACCCGCTGGCCGTCGCCAACGCCTCGTTGCAGGCCACCGCGCAGGCCACCCAGACCACGATGGACCTGGGCAGGCAGTTCCTCGGCGGTCTCGGGATCAACATCCTGGGTGATCCCGCACCCGCCGCGGCGGCCCCGACCAACCCGGGGGGCAAGATCCCCCGGGTCTACGGGCGGCAGGCGATCGAGTACGTGATCAAGCGAATGGGCTCCCAGATCGGTGTGCCGTACTCGTGGGGTGGCGGCTCGTTGCAGGGGCCGAGCAAGGGCATCGACGACGGCGCCAACATCACCGGGTTCGACTGCTCGGGTTTGATGCGCTACGGGTTCGCCGGGGTGGGCGTGCTGATCCCGCGGTTCTCGGGCGACCAGTACAACGCCGGGCGCCACATTCCGCCCAGCGAGGCGCGGCGCGGCGACCTGATTTTCTACGGCCCGGGTGGGGGCCAGCACGTCACGATGTATTTGGGCAACGGTCAGATGCTGGAGGCGTCCGGAAGCGCGGGCAAGGTAACCGTGAGCCCCGTGCGCAAGCCCGGCATGACGCCGTACCTGACTAGGATCATCGAGTACTGACCCCGGAATGCCGTCGGGACGTTTGCTCGTCAGCGAAGCGTGACGTCGACGGAATCCCAGGGGCCTGGAATAGTTGGACAAGGGCACGTCGCCGCCCCACGACATTTGTCGTGACGGCAGTTGTGTCGATTGAGCTGTGTCGGTTGAACCGGGAAGAGGATGTAGATGACAGCAGCAGGTGGGCCGCCCCCGGGCGCCAGTGGTTACCCGGCCGGACAGCCTGGTCCCGGAGCCCATGCGGCGCCGTCAGGTGGGACCGACGGATTGGCTGCCGAAGTACACACCCTGGAACGGGCCATCTTCGAGGTCAAGCGGATCATCGTGGGCCAGGACCAGCTTGTCGAGCGCATGCTGGTCGGGCTGTTGTCCAAGGGTCACGTGCTGCTCGAAGGTGTGCCCGGCGTCGCCAAGACGCTGGCCGTCGAAACGTTCGCGAAGGTCGTCGGCGGCACATTCGCCCGTATCCAGTTCACGCCCGACCTGGTGCCCACCGACATCATCGGTACCCGGATCTACCGGCAGGGTAAGGAAGAGTTCGACACCGAGCTCGGCCCGGTCCACGTCAACTTCCTGCTCGCCGACGAGATCAACCGTGCGCCCGCCAAGGTTCAGTCGGCGCTGCTGGAGGTCATGGCCGAGCGTCAGGTGTCGATCGGCGGTAAGCGATTCCCGCTGCCCAACCCGTTCCTGGTGATGGCGACGCAGAACCCGATCGAGCACGAGGGTGTGTACCAGCTGCCCGAGGCCCAGCGCGACCGCTTTCTGTTCAAGATCAACGTCGGCTACCCCTCACCCGAGGAAGAACGCGAGATCATCTACCGGATGGGCGTCAAGCCGCCGCAACCCAAGCAGATCCTGGACACCGGCGACCTGGTGCGGCTGCAGGACGTCGCGGCCAACAACTTCGTGCACCACGCGCTGGTCGACTATGTGGTGCGCATCGTCACCGCCACCCGCCATCCCGAACAGCTCGGCATGAACGACGTCAAGACCTGGATCTCGTTCGGCGCATCCCCGCGTGCCTCGCTGGGCATCATCGCGGCGTCCCGTTCACTGGCGCTGGTGCGCGGTCGCGATTACGTGATCCCGCAAGACGTCGTCGAGGTCATTCCCGACGTGCTGCGCCACCGTTTGGTGCTGACCTACGACGCGCTCGCCGACGAGATCTCGCCCGAGATCGTGATCAACCGTATCCTGCAGACGGTTTCCCTCCCGCAAGTGAATGCCGTTCCGCAACAAGGTCATTCGGTACCGCCGGTGATGCAGGCTGCGGGCGCGGCTAGCAATCGGTGACCGATCCAAACCCGGCCACCAAGCCGGCGGTTCTGCATCCGCCGTCGTTTCAGCGCGGGCAGATCGACGACCCGAAATTGTCGGCGGCGCTGCGCACGCTCGAGCTCACCGTCCGGCGCAAGCTCGACGGCGTCTTGCACGGTGACCACCTCGGCCTGATCCCCGGGCCGGGTTCGGAGCCGGGGGAGTCGCGCGAGTATCAGCCCGGCGACGACGTCCGGCGGATGGACTGGGCGGTCACCGCGCGCACCACCCACCCGCACGTCCGGCAGATGATCGCCGACCGCGAGCTGGAAACGTGGATGGTGGTCGACATGTCGGCCAGCCTCGACTTCGGCACCACCGTCTGCGAAAAGCGCGACCTGGCGGTGGCCGCCGCGGCCGCGATCACGTTCCTCAACAGCGGGGGCGGTAACCGGCTCGGCGCGCTGATCAGCAACGGGGCCACGACGGTGCGGGTGCCGGCCCGGTCGGGGCGCCAGCACGAGCAGACGCTGTTGCGCACGATCGCGACCATGCCCAAGGCCCCGGTCGGGGTGCGCGGCGACCTGGCGGTTGCCATCGACGCGCTGCGCCGGCCGGAGCGCCGCCGCGGGATGGCCGTGATCATCAGTGACTTCCTCGGGCCGATCAACTGGATGCGCCCCCTGCGCGCGATCGCGGCCCGCCACGAGGTGCTGGCCATCGAGGTGCTCGACCCGCGCGATATCGAACTGCCCGACGTGGGCGATGTCGTGCTGCAGGACGCCGAAACCGGGGTGACCCGTGAATTCACCGTCGACGCGCAACTGCGCGACGACTTCGCCAAGGCGGCCGCGGCGCATCGTGCCGAGGTGGCCCGAACGATTCGTGGTTGTGACGCACCGGTTTTGACGCTGCGCACCGACCGCGACTGGATCGCCGACATCGTCCGCTTCGTGGAGTCCCGCCGGCGCGGGGCTATGGCGGGGCGCCAGTGACGTTGCCGTTGCTGGGCGCGATGTCGCTGTCCGGGTTCGCCCACGCGTGGTGGTTCCTCTTCCTGCTCGTCGTCGTCGCGTTGGGCGTGCTGTACGTGCTGATGCAGCTGGCCCGGCAGCGGCGGATGCTGCGGCTCGCCAACATGGAGCTGCTGGAAAGCGTTGCGCCCAAACGACCCGCCAAATGGCGGCATGTGCCGGCGATGCTGCTGGTGGCCTCGCTGGTGCTGTTCACCATCGCGATGGCCGGCCCAACCAACGACGTGCGGATTCCCCGCAACCGCGCGGTGGTGATGCTGGTCATCGACGTGTCGCAGTCGATGCGCGCGACTGACGTCGAACCCAACCGGATGGCCGCCGCGCAGGAAGCGGCGAAGCAGTTCGCCGACGAGCTGACGCCGGGGATCAACCTCGGGCTGATCGCCTACGCGGGAACCGCGACGGTGCTGGTGTCGCCGACCACCAATCGTGAGGCGACCAAAATCGCGCTGGACAAACTGCAATTCGCCGACCGCACCGCCACCGGCGAGGGCATCTTCACCGCACTGCAGGCAATCGCCACGGTCGGTGCGGTGATCGGTGGCGGCGACAAACCGCCGCCGGCCCGCGTCGTGCTGTTCTCCGACGGCAAGGAGACGATGCCGACCAACCCGGACAACCCCAAGGGTGCCGATACCGCCGCGCGCACCGCCAAGGACCAGGGCGTGCCGATCTCGACGATCTCGTTCGGTACCCCCTACGGCTTCGTCGAGATCAACGACCAGCGCCAGCCGGTGCCGGTCGACGACGAGACGATGCGCAAGGTCGCGCAGCTCTCGGGTGGAAGCTTCTACAACGCCGCGACCCTGCAGGAGCTCAAGGCGGTCTACGCGTCACTGCAACAGCAGATCGGCTACGAGACGATCAAGGGCGATGCGAGCGTGGGTTGGCTGCGGTCGGGCTCGGTGGTGTTGGCGCTGGCGGCGCTGGCGGCCCTGCTGATCAACCGCCGCCTCCCGACCTGACGTCCCAACGTCCGCGAGCCGGGGCCGTTTCCCCGCGAGCCTAACCTGGCTGCGATTTCGCGCCGCGAAGTTCGCCGTGTGGTTAGTCTCGCGACGCACGCGCCTCGGTCACGCGTCGGATGATGTCGTCGGGGTGGTCCTCAGCAACGACCCGAACCACGATCCAGCCCATGCGCTCCAGCTTTTCGAGCCGGCGGATGTCCTTCACGTACTGCCTGCGGTCGGATAGATGATGGTCCCCGTCATACTCGACGGCCACCTTGATGTCCTCCCAGCCGATGTCCAAATATGCCTCCGCCCAACCCCATTCGTTGCGGACTGCGATCTGTGTTTGCGGACGCGGGAACCCGGCGCGAATCAATAGCAGGCGGAGCCAGGTTTCCTTCGGCGACTGCGCACCGCCGTCGACGAGTTCGAGTGCGGCTCGGGCGGCTTTGATGCCACGGCGGCCCCGATAACGCTCGACCAATTGCTCGGCATCGGCGATTTTCAGGTGGGTCGCCTGGATGAGGGCATCGACCGCGGCGACGGCGGGGTCCATCGGGAAACGACTGGCCAGATCGAGTGCCGTCCGCTCCGGGGTAGTCACGCGCACGCCGTCAACGACGCAAACTTCGTCGGCCTCGATGCGGTCTTCCCAGACTTGTATTCCGGGCTCGTGGCGGGCGTTGCTGTCGATGATCGCGGCGGGAAGACCAGGGTCGACCCACCTGGCGCCGTGGAGGACGGAAGCTGAATGGCCGGCCAGCACGCCACGGCGGCGCGAGCGCAGCCAAAGCGCTTTCGCACGCAATTGCGCTGTCAACTTCGCGTCGCGTGGCACGTACACGTCTTTATGCAGTGCGATGTACCGACTGCGCAACTGGTAGGGCGTCAGCACCCCGGCGGATAGGGCCTCGCTGCCCAGGAAAGGGTCTGTCATGGCCGAAGTCTGCTGCGTCACACCGACATCACTGCGCGAATCGAACCGCACTGCGAAAATCCGCCCCGGAAACCGCAGCCAGGTTAGGTTCGCGGGGTAAAAAGGGGCAGATTTCAGCCCCGCCGCACCGAGACGATAAGTTGACCGGGTGACTGAAGTAGCCACCGAGACCGCCACCGCCGGCGGCAAACCCCCATTCGTATCCCGCTCAGTCCTGGTGACGGGCGGAAACCGGGGGATCGGTCTGGCGATCGCGCAGCGGCTGGCCGCCGACGGCCACAAGGTCGCCGTCACCCACCGCGGGTCCGGGGCGCCCGAGGGACTGTTCGGCGTCGTGTGTGACGTCACCGACAACGACGCCGTCGATCGCGCCTTCAAAGAGGTCGAGGAGCACCAGGGTCCGGTCGAGGTGCTGGTATCCAACGCCGGTATCTCCAAGGATGCGTTCCTCATCCGGATGACCGAGGAGCGGTTCTCCGAGGTGATCAACGCCAACCTCACCGGGGCGTTCCGGGTGACCCAGCGCGCGGCGCGCAGCATGCAGAAAAAGCGGTTCGGCCGGATCATCTACATCGGCTCGGTCTCCGGCAGCTGGGGCATCGGCAACCAATCCAATTACGCCGCCGCCAAGGCCGGTCTGATCGGCATGGCCCGCTCGATCTCCCGCGAGCTCTCCAAGGCCGGTGTGACCGCGAATGTGGTAGCCCCGGGCTACATCGACACCGAGATGACCCGCTCACTCGACGAGCGGATCCAAGAGGGCGCCCTCGAGTTCATCCCGGCGAAGCGAGTCGGCACCGCCGAGGAGGTTGCCGGGGTGGTCAGCTTCCTGGCTTCCGAAGATGCGAGTTACATCGCCGGTGCGGTCATACCGGTTGACGGCGGCATGGGCATGGGCCACTGAGTACAGAAGGACGGACGAGAAAAGACATGTCAGGACTACTCGAAGGCAAGCGGATCCTGGTCACCGGGATCATCACCGACTCGTCGATCGCCTTTCACATCGCCAAGGCGGCGCAGGAGGCGGGCGCGCAGCTCGTGCTGACCGGGTTCGACCGGTTGCGGCTGATCCAGCGCATCGCCGACCGGTTGCCGGAGAAGGCCCCGCTGATCGAGCTCGATGTGCAGAACGAGGAACACCTCGCCTCCCTCGCCGACCGGGTAACCGCCGAGATCGGTGCGGACAACAAGCTCGACGGGGTGGTGCACTCGATCGGGTTCATGCCGCAGACGGGGATGGGCATCAACCCGTTCTTCGATGCGCCCTACGAGGACGTTTCCAAGGGCATCCACATCTCGGCGTACTCCTACGCGTCGCTGGCCAAAGCCGCGCTGCCGATTATGAATTCCGGCGGCTCCATCGTCGGGATGGATTTCGACCCGACCCGTGCGATGCCGGCCTACAACTGGATGACAGTCGCCAAGAGCGCACTGGAGTCGGTCAACCGCTTCGTCGCCCGTGAGGCCGGTAAGGCCGGTGTGCGCTCGAATCTCGTTGCCGCCGGCCCGATCCGGACGCTCGCGATGAGCGCGATCGTCGGCGGTGCGCTCGGCGAGGAGGCCGGTGCCCAGATGCAGCTGCTCGAAGAGGGCTGGGACCAGCGCGCTCCGATCGGCTGGAACATGAAGGACCCGACGCCCGTCG